>DATEPG010000366.1:0-36787 GCA_035273265.1 Polyangiaceae bacterium | reverse complement strand
GCCGCGCCAGCGCTGCTCGACGTGCGGCCGGCGTTGGCCGTCGTGATCGAACTCGCGCCGGCACTGGGCAGCACTTTGGCGCCGGCGTAGCCCGCCATCCCCCCGTATCTGGGATCTTCCGGGCTGCCGTCATCACTCGAGCAACCGAGCAACGCCGACGTTCCAAGCGTCGAAAACAAACACAAACTCATCACCGCTACTGTTCGGGTCATGGGGGATCTCGCTTCCGTTGACTGTTTTGGTAAACTCGAAGTTCACCCTGATCGTGTAGACTCGAAGACAAACGGGTGAGCGATCTCGCGCTACTGCTCAGACCAGAAGTCGCGGTAGACGCGGCGTTCGTTCACGAGTCCAGCTGCAGCGTCGTAATTCATCAAGCCGATGTTGCCCCTGCGCACGGCGAGATCGGCGATCAGATCGCCGTTCCAATCGCCGACCAGGTATTGATGTTCTTCGCCGCCTAAACCATAGCTGCGTGAGGCATCGGCACGACCATCGCGGTCGAGATCGAGGAGCAGCGCGTCGCTTCTTCTGATCGCGACGCTCGCCCGTGGACCGCCGTCCCAATTGCCCACGAGGTATTCGTCTTCGGCGCTTCCATCACCGTAGCAATAGCCGCGTTGGTCCAGCAGCCCGTCGAGATCGAGGTCGAAATCGATGCAGCTCCCTATTCGAACGCCCAAATCGCTGGCGCCGTCGCCATCCCAGTCAGCGATCAAGAGTTCGAACGGCGCGTCGCCATAGCAAAGCGGCTGCTTGGGCTTCGTGTCGAGGTACACGCAGCGCCCGCGTCGCCAGCCGAGCCCACTGGGGCGCCCGGGCTGCCATTTGCCGACGAGATACTGGTCTGCATTGGCATCGGGAGCACACTGCTGCAACCCTTTATCGGGCGCTCCGTCGTGATTCGCGTCTGGATAGGAGCAGCCGCGATCGAGCACCGCGAGATCGCTGAGACCATCGTTGTCCCAGTCGCCGACCATGAAGTCTCGCGAGCGGTCGGCCAAATCTCGCAATTTCGACGAGACACCAATCAGAGCTCCGATCGTGACGCCATAGTTTTCGCCACCGCTCTTGGTGCAGCCTCCATTGGTGTGCACGCCGACCAATTTGCCGGTTCGCGCATCGAGGATGCCCGAACCGGAAGAGCCACCCGAAGTGTCGATCGTGTCGTAGGCAATCTTCGAGCCCTGAACCGTCAGAACCGAGCCGGCTCCGATCTTCATGGGCTCCGATAAGGGATGCTGCAAGATCGCAATCGGCGCGCCCGGCCACGAATCGCCGGGCGAAATGCGCGTGACGCCGTTTTGCAAACCCGGGCGGCCGCTCAAGCGCAAGATGGCGTAATCGAGCCCCCCGAGGCGGTGTTCCTCCAAGCGAACTACTTCGACGCTGTTCTTGCGGCTGGGCGCATTCGGCGAGGCCGAGATTTCGCTGCGGAAGTCGACGACGAACTCGCGCGCCAGTTCCGAAGACCGCAGCGGAACGTGGCCTTTTTCGTGCGGTAACTTCCAAGTTCCGGAGTCGGCGTTGTCCAGGCAGTGACCCGCCGTGAGGAACAAGTCCTCGTCGATCAGCGTGCCCGTGCACCAGCCTTTGCCACTCACGTTTCCTTCCTCGTCGAAGTACCGCGCACGGAGGTCGCTCTTCCAGCGCAAGAGGCCCACGGCCAAGCGATGGCGGTTCACGAACGCGGTTGGCACGCCCATGCTGCCGTCGTAGAACGCCACGTCCTGAAGCTTGCTGCTCCGTTCACAGAGCGACTGCAGATCCAGGTCCGAAAGCCCGGCCTCGGGCGCACAACCAGCCAGGGATTGACAGGCCAACAGCGCGATTGCGAAGTGATGCCAGCGCCTCATTTGACAGGGTCCGGAATGAGACGGCCGATCTTGCCCGAGAAGAACTCGGTGAACCAAATATTGTTGTCGGGTCCGACCGTGATTGCCTGAGGCCCGGAAGGTCCGGACTTCGGCGGGAGCGGATAGTGAGTGAGCACGCCATCGACCGTGATGCGACCAATCATCTCGGCTGCTTGCAGCGTGAACCATAGCGCGCCGTCCGGGCCGGCGATGATTCGTTGCGGGTGACCGTTCTTGATCGCATCGTAAGTTCTGATGAACGTGCCGTCGACCAGCATGCGACCGACTTGATTGAGCGAGCCGTCGATGAACCAAAGCGCACCGTCAGGTCCCGCGCAGATGTCGTCGGCAAAGCTATCGGTGAACCGAAAGTTCTGCTTATCCCCCATGGGATCTTGCCTGGCGATCTCCGTCCCTTCCGGAAACCATACGTTGTTGTCGGGTCCGATGGTGATCGCATCGGTCGGGGCGGCCGGATAGCGCGTCGTGGTCGAATTGCTGAGATCGACTCGATAAACGGCCTTCCCCGCCTCGGTCAGCCAAAACTGATCGTGGCGTTCACCGCGCGCAAGCCCCTCTGGCGAGAATTCGAGCGGGATCGACGCCTGCTTCAGCTCGTCGTTCAGGCTCGTCAGCGTCTTGGCCCGCCAATCGCTGTACCAGAGGATCACATTGCCGCTGCCTGGAACCAAGTGCCGTACGTTCTCGCCGGCGGCGAGCTTGATTTGCGCGAGGACCCGCCCTTGGTCGTCCAGTTGAACGAGCTGATTGGCTTTGCCGTCGTGGAACCAAATCCGTCCGTCCGAGCCAGTCGTGATGCTGGAAGGGCTCACGGCCACCGAGAACTCGGTCACGCGCTCGACGCACGTGCCATTCGCCAATCGAGCACGGGTGGGCGACGGACAATCCGCGGACGGTACCGAAGGTGCCCCGCCAATCCCCGAACCCGCGCTCCCTCCAGCCGGGCTGCTGCCGGCTCCGGCGAGGCCAGGGCTCGGGCCCATGCCGCCGTTGGCGCGGCCCGCTTCAGCTACGCGGCCCGCGCTGCCACTGCTCGAAGCCCCCCCGCCGGCTCTGCCGGACTGCCCTCCGACGCCAGCATTGCCCGCGCGCGGCGCAATGACATTGTATGGATCCTCGAGCCCCGAAGATCCTGGAAGAGTTGGCCTGCGTGGGGGTTCGTCGACCACGCTTCCTGCACAGCCGTACCAGCCCAGAGCCGCGGATATGATCCAGAACTTCGCATTGTCTTGCATGGCTTCACCTGTGCTCGTCTCGTGTGCGTCGGCGCGAGAACGGGTTGAAGTGAACGCCGCGGACACTCGACCGTCCCCGGTCAGATGTCCGCAGCGAGAACCAGCGTGCGGACACTCTCGACCGTGAAATCCAAAAGTTTCTCGAAATTTCGAGACGGCATACCGCTTGCTCTAGTGCCGCTCATGGAGCATTCATCGTTGCTATCGTCCGCTAGATCCTCTCTTTCGTCGGCGACCGGCGCGCGCTCGGCTGTCTTCGGGCCGATTCTGCTGGCAACTCTGACGCTCGGTTCCTTGGCGCATGCACAGGAGCCCCCTGCTCGTCCGGCGACGGAGAACCCGGCGCCAATCCAGACCGAGCCCACTCCTCAGCCCAGCACGGGGACGGTGAGCCAACCGCCGGCGGCTCCCCAAGCTGCAACCGTGCCGCCGCCTGCAGCGGTGCCGCCGCCTGCAGCGGTTTCAGTCGCGAGCTCTGAACGCTCGCCGCGCGCGCCCCGGGTGCACGAAGGGTTCTACCTTCGCTTCACCAGCGGGCCGAGCATCGTGACACTCAACGGACATGGTCCTTTGGGCCGGTCCGCGTCGATCACCGACTCCAGTGCCGGCGGCTCAATCGCCATCGGCGGTGCGATCGCCCCAGGACTCGTGCTGGCCGGCACACTCCAAGGCACGGCCTTCAATGCAGAGTTCAAGGGCGGACCGCTCGCGGATGCCACCGTCAGCGTCAACGGCAGGACGCGCTCGGCTTCACCCAACGCCCGAGGCGGCTTCGGGATGATTGGCATGCTCGTCGATTGGTATCCGAAGCCGACCAGCAATTGGCACGCCGGCTTCGCCACCGGAGTCGGCGTCATCGCGCTGACGAACAACGCCGACGACAGCGACATGGGCGGCGCAAACTTTGCCGGCAGTGTCTTCGGTGGTTACGATTGGACACTCGGACGCAACTGGTCGCTCGGTTTCCAGGTCATCGCCAGCGGCGCAACCTCGACTCGGTTGAAGGTTGATTTCGATTCACACGACCCGCGAGACACTGGTTATCGGCTCACACCGTTTTCGCTCGGCGTGCAAGCATCCGTGCTCTACTTTTGAGGCGTCGCGGCCCTCCACACGGCGGAGCGACGACCCGCGGCTCGAATGCCGCCGGGAGTAGGCCGGCTCGCCATGTCCCACTTTCCTAAAATCTGCGCACTCTCCCCTGCTCCCGGGGCAGAACGACAGCTACCCGTGGCCGAAGGCCAAGGGGCGAGCTACGCTGGCCGCTCAATGTTCGTGATTCGGGCGGGATGGTTGGTTGGTTGGTTACCGTTGCTGGTTGGCTGCGGGGCACGGACCGGGCTCGCCGATTGGGAGTCCCAACCGAGCGCTTTCGGAAGCAGCGGAAGCAGCGGAAGCAGCGGAAGCAGCGGAAGCAGCGGAAGCAGCGGAAGCAGCGGAAGCGGCCCACCCCCGATCCGTACGAACTGTCAACTGGTGGGGGACGATCCGCGCGTCGCGGGCATCAAACCCGACGAGATCGCCAGCCTCGACGGCGCTGATTTCGTCGTAGGTGACGTAAAGTCATACCACTGGACGTTGCAGATGGAAGACTGCGACGCGGTGGTGAGGGACGCGCAATTCCTCCTTCAAGGCGTCGACTCCCGCGTGGTGAAGTTTCAGCCATCGCGCCCAGGGTTCTACCATTTCACGCTCGAGGCGACTGGCGTTGCTGGCGACCGTTCGTCGTGCAAGCTCGAGGTCCCAGTTGCTGGCGTCGGCATGCGCGTCGAGCTGTGCTGGGACACGAGCACGACCACCGATCTCGATCTCTACCTACACAATCCGTTCGATGTCGAACCCTGGTTCGCTCGCGGCTCGCATGACATCAACACCGGCATCAACGGCACGACCTGCAATACCTCCAATGCCACGGCGATGCTGCGCAACCAGCCGCGAGTGGATTGGGCCTACCAAGATTCACCGCTGAATGCCTGCAACACGCCTTCATTCCAAAATTTCTTGGGTGTTGGGCGTTGCCCCAATCCACGCGCGGCCGACGACAACAATCAATCCATCGCCACCGGCACGACCGAGCGCATGCAGCTCGACAATCCGGCGTACGGACAGCGCTTCCGCGTCATGGTCCAAAATTTCAGCAATCAGCCGGCGCAGCCACACGTATTCGTGTACTGCGGAGGACAGCGAGCCGCGGCATTCCAGCCGCCATCCTCACTCGCCGGCTTCGTGAGCAGCACGCCTGGTGCCTACGGAGTGATGTGGCGCGCGACGGACATCAGCACTTACGTCGACCCGTCCGGTAAGGTTTCTTGCCAGGCCGCACCCGTAGCCGAGCGAGCGCTGACCGTCGACGATCCCAATTTTTGACCCACGAAGCTTTCCGGCGCGCTTCAACCCGCCTCGATCTGGGGAATGCCGCCAGTGCCGGTACCCGAGCCGAATTTTTGATCCAAGGACTCTTGTCCCGAACCGCTCGGCCCCGCCCAAGAACAATGTCGCTTCGTGCGTCAATCCGTTGAAAAATCGGCGCAGCGCCTGCGTCCACACAGCGCCGGCACCATCATCCACTCGTGGGGCACGAGCTGGTCCGTGCACTTGCGCCAACACAGAATCTTTCACTTGGTTGGCAACCATCGCGGCGGATGTGTGCTTCGTGAGCACCTGCTTTTTTTGACGGTAGAGGCGTCCCTCCGATGGAAAGCGTGCTTCAACCTGACTGCGTACGCAGATCGGCTGCGCGCAGAAGAAACCGATCGGATATTCAGGTGACCAAGCCTTCCAAATTCTCTTCGCTCGCGTCGCTCCCCTCGTCGATCCAACGCCGAGCTCCTGGCGCGTTGCTCGTGAGTTCCTGCGCTCTGATGACTTGCGGTCTGCTGGCTTGCGCTGGCGACGAGCCTGCGCCATCGAATTCTCGGGCGGGCTCCGCAGGAGTGACGAGCACAGGATCGACGTCGGGCGCGGCGGGTAGCTCAGCTGCAGCTGGCGGCAACGGCGGCACGCCCGGATCGATGGGCGGCACGGCAGGTAGCGGTCCGAGCACCGCGGGTGCGTCTGCTGGTAGCGCGCCGGCTGCAGCTGGCGCGCCGGCTGCAGGCTCCACGGGCAATACCGGCGGTACGAGCGGTGGCTCGAGCGCCGGCGCCAGCTCGATGGCGGGCGGCAGCAGCTCGGGCGGCAAGGCGGCGGTCGAAGCGAGTGCCGGTTGCAACAAGGCGAATCCGCAAGTCGGCAGCTCGGGCAGCCCACTCACCGTGTCGGGGCATCAATACTACGTGAAGCTACCAACCAACTACGACGCCAGCAAGCCGTACCCGGTGCTGATGATGTTCAACCCGACAGGCAATCCGATCAGCTGGGCCGAGTCGAATGCGGGTTTCGAAATGGCGGGCCCCAAGGAAGCCTGGATTCGCGTATACCCCACGATGGCCAACAACGCGAACGGATGGGGCGCGAGTGACGTGGCCTTTTTTGCGCCATTCTACGAGCAAATCACGGCCAGCTACTGCGTCGACAAGGCGCGCGTGTTCGCCGCCGGCGAGAGCTCGGGCGGAGACTTCGTGAGCATCCTCGGCTGTGAGTACGGCGACAAGCTACGCGCGACCGCGCCTTGCGCCACCAAGAATGTCTCCGGATACGCGCTCGATGTTCCGACCAAGAGGCAATGCAAAGGGAAGCTGACCGCAGTCGTCATTCACGGCAAAAATGACAACGTCGTCATGCCAGTCAACGGTCCGAAGACGCGCGACTTCTACGCGGCGTTGAATCACTGCGGCACGACCACGATGCCGGTTCCGGAGTACACGGGCACGCTGTCCAACTGCGTCATGTACCAGGGTTGTGACCCCGGCTATCCCGTCTATTGGTGCAACCACACCGATCCCAACTACAACAACACCAATCATGGTTGGCCCGCGTTCGCCAACAAGTTCTTGTGGAGCTTGTTCTCGAGCTATTGAGGCAAAAGAAGGCAATGAGCGGCGTCTACAGCAGCTCTTGGCTCGTGCGCGTCCAGGCAGCGAAGCCCGGCCCCAGCGGAAGCCAAGAGATGCTGAGTCCTAGTGCGACGCCGTCGTAGTAGCCCGCGCTGCCATAGAGTCCAAAACGGAAGCCCGCCACGCTCAGCAGCCCGGGGTAAACGTTCGCGATCGCAGTCGGATGCTTCGGGCCGATCAGCTGAACCGAAGTCATCAGGGACTCATTGCGGTCCCAGAACGCTCCAATGGCGAATTCCAGGTCGTCGGGCAAAATGATTCGTCCTCCCTGGTCCGTGTACACGGGGCGGATCGTATACAGATGCGTCCCAGCTGCCACCGAGAACGAGTCGCCGCGGCGAGTCGGAACGGTCAAGCCGAAGAGTCCATCGGTGCCCGTATAGTAAAAGAGCTTCAGATCCGTCCTCGGCAGGGGGAATTTGAAGCTGTAGTTGCCGCCGGTATTCAAGAGCTTCATGTGCACCACATCGAACGTGGCTTGATGCGGCCAGAAGTTGATTTTCACCGTCGTCGAGAAGAACCGAGCCACGGGATCGATAGAGAAGAGCGCGTACCCGATCGGGTTGAAGATGTAGAAATCAGCGACGGGGTCGGTATTGGCTCCACGAAAATTGCCATTTTCCGCCACCTCGTTCATGAACTGAGCTGCGGCCGTGTTGAGCAGCCCGAACAACCACGGCGCTGGTACACCCTTGGACGCGTACCAACTCCAAAGTTTGCGATACACCGCTCCCTCCCCGAGCGCGTGTAGCGTGTAGTTGGGGATCCATTGGCCGTGATCCGAGTTGAGCCCTTTGATAGGAAATACTTCGCGACCGATGAACTCCCCCGCTCCACCGCTCTTCTCGATCGCTTCGAAAGGATGAGCGAGGTTCTTCGCAACGTTCTCGAAACCCGCTGAGTAGTCGACCTTGAACGGGTTGTCCTGGTAGGACGCGTTGCGCAAGATATCGAACGAGAGATGGAGCGTCGCCTGAACGGGGTTGAACTCACTGTCACTGCCGTAGTCGACGTCGTTGTGAAAATAGAGTGGCGCGCTCGGGTGAGTAGTCTTGGCAGTCTTGGCAGACGCTTCGTCCGATGCTGCGGCAACAGCAGTCGTTGCCTCGCCCACGAGCAAGCCCCCGATCGCCAGCAGGCTCAAGGCGCGCGAGCAGCGGGCAACACTCAGCTGCACGCGACGCCCCACAACGCAGCGACAACCCGGATGACGACGAGAACGATTCAACATGAACGAACAGTCGATTGGTTTCCCACCCAACCGCGCTGGGCGTCCGTGAGTTGCCCGACCGAAGAAAGGCGACTCGCTCCTCGAATACCGGAGCCTAGTCAGAGCGCCGCGCAGTTTGATATCTCTGAACCCCCTCGTCGAGCGGAACGTGGCCTCCGGGCCCGAAGCTCGGCCGCACGGCCACGAGGGCCGGCGTTTCAACGAGGCTCGAAGCGCGCGGCCGATTTCGTTCCCGGGGCCGGAAATGGCCTCACAGGGGCCGTTCGTCTCCTAGACCGTTCGTGATAGGACTGTCGGTGATGGCGAGGACGTCTTTTTGGGTGCCGGGTGTAAGTGCGACGACCGGCTTACTGTTGCTGTGGGGCTCGGGCTGCGCGAAGGACTTCGACGCACTGTCCGCACAGTATGGCCAAGGCGGCTCCTCGAGCGGAAACACGGGCAAGGCTGGGGCGAGCGGCGGCAAGGCCGGCAGCCCGGCGAGTGGTGGCAACAATCCAGGTGACGGCGGCGTCGGAGCAGCCAGCGGCGAAGGCGGAGAGGCTGGAGAAGACTCCGGAGCCGGCAAAGGCGGAACCGGCGGCAAAGCCGGGAGCGGCGGCAAAGGCGGCGCAGCCACCGGCGGCGGCCACGGCGAGATGTGTATGGTCGGCTTCACCACCTGCCTAGGTTCGCCCGAGTGCAGCACGGATGTGAAGGTTGGCACTCCAGATGGCGTCGGGGTGACCGACTGCGGAGACTGCGGGGTCAGTTGTAGCCTGGAGCATGCGAGCGGCGCCACGTGCAAGGCGGGGGCCTGCGTGCCGGCTTGCCAGGCTGGCTTCGACGATTGCAACGCGAGCAGTAAAAACGACGGCTGCGAGGCGGATCTCTCGAGTCCGCTCAGCTGTAGCGCGTGCGGCATCAAGTGTAGCCTGGCCGGGGCTACCATGGCCGAATGCGCCACGGGCAGCTGCCTAGCAATGTGCTCGCCCTCCTACGCGGACTGCAACGGGAGCACCGTCCCCACGCCGAATGACGGCTGTGAAGTTTATCTAGACTCGCACGATGAGTGCAAAGCGACGTGCGCCGGCAGCTCCATCGCCTGCGCTCCCACGCAGCTCTGCAGCGCCGGTAGCTGCGTCTCCGCCGCCGGCGTCGCGGTCCTCAGCACACCGTTGACAACAGCGGCGCAGTCCATGCGCTTTGCGAATCCCTTTCCGCTCGACATTGGTCTGGAGGGCGCCTCGCTCACCGTCCGGGCTTACGCACCCGGCGCGACGGGCGGTACCTTGAACATATTCCTCAGTGACTTTGGCTCCCATTTTAGTCCCACGGTCATCATTACGCCCTTGGCGACCGTCAGTCAGAAGTGGACGGACATCACCGTTCCGATCGCGAGCCTCGACGCTTTCGATGCCAACAATGCCAAGCAGGTCAACGTCGAGGTGCATTCCGGTTCGACGGGCCCGTGGACCAACCCGACAGTCGTCTACGTGGACAGCATCCGCAGCTCCAATCTGCTCGTCAACGAGACGTTCGACACATCCTCCGCGCCCTTCACCAAGTCGTCGATCGTGGTGGTCGCTGGGGCCAGTCTGGATTGGGCCGCCTCCGTCCCCTGAACGCAGCAATTTCATGCCCGTCAGTTGGGCTGAATGTGAGCAGTGGGGTCGCTGCGATTGAATCCCTGCTGGAATGCCAAGTCCGCATGGACTTCTGGAGGTGCGATCTGGCGCAGCTCGACTTTTTCGAAGTTCGACACCGATCACGCAATCCGTGATTCGACGTGGACCATTTCGGGCTCTCTCAACATTTGTGCAACATCGTCCAGTCCTCGCTGGTCGTTGCTCGGAAAGTCGAACTGATCGGCACGACCGCGTCGCGCGCGGAGTGTTAATCTTTCGACGCCGCGACGACCTCGAGGCACGCTCAGATCGCGTTCGAACTTTACTTCGCTTCCGACTCTGCCAGTCAACACAACCCTTCGGGAGCAAACATGGCAGCTACGCGTCGTCCGCCGTCAGCACTGGTCGGACGCGAATCAAATTTGGAGAAGGCCAGCGCGCCGCGACCCAGTGTCGCGAAACCGCCGCGTCCACAACCGGTCAGCGAAGGAGCGCGCGCGTCCAAGGCGCCCACAGCGCTGCTTGCCAAGGGCGGATCGGCGCAGCCCAGCGCAGCCATGCGCCCGTTACCACCCGCCAAGCCAACCGCGCAATCCAGGCCGTCGAAGAGCCCGGGGCCCAGCTCGGTGCCCGCAAAACCAGCGCATGCGCGCTCACTCAAGCGACCGCCACCACTGCCTGTCGCGCAACTGCGACCGCCACCTTTGCCCGCCTCGCCCAAGCGGCCACCACCGTTGCCTGGAGCACTCGGGGGAGCGTCGCCCCGCTCATTGGACGAGAAGCCAACCAGGGGCGCATCGAATTCGGTCACGCCTCGCCCGCTCAAGCCGGCGAAGCATTGACGAGGCTTCACCATCACGCCCGCGGTGTGCCTTGGGACGCGCGCCCCGGCTCGAAATGCTCACGCGCCCATTGTACGGACGTGTGCTCGTGCCTCGCACCCTTTCGAGCCGAGCCAGAGTCTTCTACTCTGTCCCGTTATGTCCTCGTTCGTTACCGAGAGAGAGATGACCGCGGTTTCACCGGAAATTTACTGGAACCTACCGCAGCAGTTTCGCGACCGACTGCCGGCGGAGGTGAAGGCATCGCCGCAAAACTCGGAGATCTTTCGCGCCACCTTCAGCTTCGATCCCCAGCTGATCGACGCCTTGTTCGCCCAGCTGCGTTACGACGACGGCAGCGAATGGCCGATGTGGAAGTTGGTCTCTTGCTTCTACTTGATCGAGCAACGTATCGGTCCCAACACCGTGCGCAAGGCTGGCGAACGCATCTATTCGACCATGCCCTGGCCGCCGCAGGTAAAATCGCTCGCTGACGCTTTGCGCTTCACGGAGGTCGCCTACTTCGAGTCGCATCTACGCGCCCCGAAGCAGCGCGCCGGCTGTTGGCGCGTGGAGCTCGAGAAGCCGGGGCTCACCGTTCTGGCGGACGACACCCCCTACCCGTGCAACGTGAACGAGGGAGTCGTATCGGGCATTTGCATGGCGTTCGCCAAACAGAAGCCTTCCTATCGCTTGCTCGAGCCCGAAACGAGCAAGCGCGCAGGTGGCCTAACAACGCGCTACGAAGTCAAGTTCGAGCCCGCGTGAGGCCGCGCGCGAAGCGCGGCGGGGGGGCGACGCGCGGCGGCCCGCGCGCTGGCTCGCGAATCAGAAAAAGAGCAGTACGTCGTCGATCTGGAAGGTTGCGTCGTACGGCTTTTGCCCGGGCCCGGAAGTGAACGCCCAGTCGATCATCTTGATTTGGTCGAGCTGAGGCATGTCACTCGGCCTGCCACCCCTGAAGTCGGTGAACTTGAACTCGAGCCGCGTCGGGGTTGGCGGCAAGAGGAAGTCGACGTGCGCCGGCTGGCAAAACATGATCGGATCTTGTCCGAGTGGCGGCACGCACATTCCCTCGCGCATCATGGCGTTCGCGGGTAGGTTTTGGTTCGTGTAGATGCGCATGGCGATCATCGGCACTTCCCCCGACTTCGACTCACCCGACATGGTAAAGCCGATGGCTTGGGCGCCCTTGAGATTGATGCAAGGCGAGATCCGAATCCCCGCGCCGACCGGCTGCAGCACCGTGTAAGCCTCGACCACCAAGTCGTCTGCGCCGAGCTTCACGTTGGGCTTCAAGGTGCTCGGGTCCGGAAAGCCAAACACGCTAAACAGCGTGCTGCCCATACTCCCGCCCTTCCATTCCTCACCGAGCTTGGTGATGCCGGTGAAATCGGCAATCAGCTTGTCCCTCGGCGTGTCGCCGGTGCACGGATAGACCGTGACCGTCGGCCCGCCGCCACCGGTGCCGGCTTGGCCGGGAGCGCCCGCGACGTTCGGCCTGCCGGCGACGCCAACGGCCCCTCCGATGCCGGAGCCCGCCACGTTGAGCGAACCGCCCCTACCGGCTATGCCGAGCCCCGCCGTGCCGCCGGAAGTATCCTCACCCGCCTCGCCGCCACTATCTGAGCCGGCGTCCACGCCTGTGCCGGCCGAATGCGCGCCCCCGGCGCTCATTCCACCCGAGGGTGCGCCGCCCGCGCCCTTACCAGCGCTCGCCGAGCCAGCGCTCCCCGAGCGACTCGTGCCGCCAGCCAAGGCATCGAACTGCTCGTCCGGCACGAAGGTGATGCCGTCCGTGCTGAACGAACAGGCCGCGGACACGAGCACGCCCAGGCTCACCAGGCCGATTCGCTGCCGCGGCGTGAAGGCCCGCTGCTGCGCGCGCCGCGAGCTCAAAATGCCCCCTGAGCGATCAGGCCGGCCTGACTCATGCCGAGCAGCGGTGACAGGCGCAGGCGCGCATGCTGTGGTTGCTCACTCGTGGACGGGCCGCCCCAGATGATCATACCGACGCCCGCGGCCGTGAACACGCCGCCGCCGATCAGCAGCACCGTGGCCGTACTGCCCTGCGATTTGGCCGAGTCGAACATGGCTTGCGCGCGTTCGGGGCAGAGCAGGCCAGAGGCGGTATCGACGCACTGGCTGCGCGCATCGCTGTCTTTACCCTTGGCCAGGATGCCGAGCACGGCTCCCGTGCCGAGTGCAGCAACACCCACGCCCGCGCTGATGATACCGGCCGTGCGCAGCCCGCCCCCGCGTTGCGCCGGAGCGCTCTCGGCAGGCTTTTGCGGAGTGGCTCCGGTGATCGGAGCGGCCACGACAGCGGCAGGAACCGCGGTCGGCTCGGAGAAGTCGAATGCGTGGTTCACGCTATTGCCGGGGCTGAGCGGGACCTCCCAGCGCGCGGACTTACCTTGGTAGCTAGCACGCAGCGTGTGCGTCCCGGCGCGCAAGCGAAGCGTCAATTTGCCGCCTTCGGCCTTGTAGCTCTGAGGCGGCGCGGAAGACCCGGCACGCGTATCGAGGACTTCGAAATCCGGAGCTGCCGAGGTCAGGCTGACGGTCGCGGCATTGCCGTTGAGCAGCAACAGATCGCGCTCGAGGTCCTTGCGCTCCGATTGATCGACGTCTGAGCCGCCCTGCTTCAAGTATTCGGAATAGGCCCAGATGGCCTCGCCGTCGCGCTCCAGCTTGAGCGCGCACAATCCCCAGTTGCCCAGCACTTTCCAACTGTGGCTTTTGTCCCACGCCAGCTTGAATTGGTAATAGGCGTCTTGATAGTTGGGTGGCTGATTTTGGATCAGCTCGACGCCGTTTTGAAAGTACGCCTTCGCCTCTTCGGAGACCTTCTCCTCGGCATGGACGGTTCGAGTTGCCAGCGCGAACGACAGGCAGGCCAGCGCCGACCAGACTCGAAGCGAGTAATTACCAAGCATGTCCTGCAAGTTTGCCAGAGGCGCGCTTCGGCGGGAACAGCAATCGCGAGCAGCGACGCCGGCCCAAGACTCATGTAGGCGAAGAGAGCCTGCCCTGCGACATCGGCTCGCTCGGCCCGCTCGGCTCGCTTTGCATGGATGCGAGACCATGATCCAGCGCGTGTGAAAGCGCTTGGCTGGCGTGCTCGATCCAAAGCATCTCGGTACCGTAAGCTCGTGCACGCTCGCACAGTGTGCGTACACGATCCTGCGCGACCTGGTTGCGACTCTTGCCGTTCAGGTCTCGGATGTAGACGGCGACGATTCGTCCTGGATAGCGCGCGGCAGTCTCCAGGTAAATTTCCGGATCACGCTCGCCGCTATCGCCTATCAGAACGAACGGCAGCTCGGGGTAAGTCTCGAGCAACTTTTGCACGGCTGCGGACTTGTGGTCGACCGGCGGCGCCTCGTGCAAACCAATCTCGCGCAAGAGCAACGGGCCGCGCGGCAGCCGATGATGCTCGAGAAAATCGACCAAAAAGTCGTACAGGTTCCAGGGACTCTTGGAGACGTAAAAGACCGGATTGCCGGCGTGCCCCGACGCCCCACGAGCGAGCGCGTGATACAGCTCGCTCGTGCCCTCGAAGGGCATCCGGGTGAAGGCGCTACCGGACAGCGTCACCCAGATCATCTTCAGCTTTTGCGTGACGTGAGTCTGCAGCACTGTGTCGTCGATATCGCTGATGATCCCCAGCTTCGCGCGGGCGCCCGGAATCAAGACTTCGGCCGTCGCGCGGACTGGCACGAGACCGCGCACCTTGGCGCCCACCACCTCGACCTCGGCGCGCTTCCATTCATCCGTCTCCGCCAGATCGGGCGAGACGACGGACAGGTCGAAGTAACCTTCGTCGTCGGTGCTGCCGGCAACCGCGCTCGCGCCGAGCTGCGCGCGCACGCTCGCGTCCGGTAGCTCTCGAGCAAAGAAGCGCCGCAGCATCCGTCGAAAGCTGCGGAACGTAGAGTCCGCCGGCAGGGAGCGCTCCAGCACCGATGCCTCCAAAACACGGCCGCGCAGCACGACCTGTGCAGCCGTGCCGAAACCGCGGTAGGTCACGATCTGAAGCGGCCCCAAACGTCCGAAGCGCCGCCGTAGCCCCCAAACCACGCGATCGATCAAAAGCTCGAGACGCGCAAAAAAACGCACCGCGCCGGCAAACAAGCGCTGCCGCTGGCGGAGGGTCCGCGTCCGCTTCATTTCTTCGAGCGCTTCGACCATCGACCAAGACGTGTATAGTGTCCGGTTCAGAGTGGCAATTCCTCGGTTCGACAGGCGGCGGATGGTGTTCGGCGGAGCAGCGCTCGTCGCCGGCTCGGCGGCAGGCGTGTGGCTTTGGCCATCTGCCCAGAAACAGGCGGCCTATCCGTTCGCGCGCCGGGTGGGCGGTACTCTGGATCCGCTGTGGAATGTGGCGCCCGAAAAGCTGCTCCAGGCCACGGCGGACGACGCCGCGCGCCTTTCGCGCCTTCTCCCACAACTAGACCGCGCGACGCAGCGGCTCGAAACACTCGAGCCACGCCTGGCCAACGCGAAAACCGGTGAACTCTCCAGCGAAGAGCGGGAACGGCTACGCGAAACCTGGTGGCAAGTCTTCGAGCCGATCTTGGCGATCGACGAGCTAAAGAGCCGCTACGCGGGTTGGTACGGCCTCGACTACCTGAAATACGCCCGCCTTCACGCGCGGGGCTTCGGGTTGAGCTTCACGGCTCTGTGCGCGCAGGTGGACGCGGGCTTGCGCCTGCTGAACGCGCTCAGCAAAAAGCCGCTCTTGCCCGTGCTGTTCGACGAAACCATGCCTGAGCTCGGGTTGCCGGCTCGCACCTTCAGTGGCCTCCGCAAGCAAATCGGCCGGGCGAGCGATCTGCTGCTCGTGCCCCTCGGCAACCAGTGGTACGAGCGCTGGATTTCGGCGCACCTCGCGCTAGACGACGAGCTCACGCCACTCGTCCAGCTGCTCGAGCCACTCAGACGGAGCGCGCTCACGCGCGTGCTGACACCGACCGCCACAGGCCTGGAAAACAAGCTCGACATCGTAAAGAGCGGGCTGTTCCAGCGCTGGTTCCCAGTGCAAAGAAACCTGGCGACATGGGTCGGAGACACCCGCGTCGCGGAGCCCGATCGGCGGCTGATCAGCGATCTTCAGCTGGCAGAGTTCAAAGCCAAACTCGAGCCGGGCGACATCATTTTGGAGCGTCGCAACTGGTATTTGTCGAACATCGGGCTGCCCGGATTTTGGCCGCACGCCGCGCTGTTCGTCGGCTCCCAGACGCAGATCGTGAAGGCACTCGGCGATGACGCGGAGGTCAAGCGCCGATTTGGCGAGTTGAGCAGCCACTTCGCCAGGCGTTTCCCGAAAGCCTGGGCGAGCCTGGCGGAGCGAGACCACGAAGGCCATGAGTGTTGCGTGATCGAAGCGGTGAGCGAAGGCGTCAGCTCGGCCTCGCTGGAGCATTCTTGCGCTGCCGACTATGTCGCGGCGCTACGGCCCCGAGGAACGCCGCTGATGCGCGCCCACGCCATCGAACGCGCCCTTCACTATTGGGGGCGCCCTTACGACTTCAACTTCGATTTCGCCACCGACGACGCAGTCGTGTGCTCGGAGTTGATCGTAAAGGCCTACGAGAGCAGCGCGGATGCTCCAGGGCTGACCGTACCGTACGTGGAGCTGGTGGGTCGGCGCGCCGTGCCACCTACCGAGATTGCGAGACATTTTCGCGATCACTTGGGCAAACCCGAGCAGCAGCTCGATTTCGTCTACTTCCTGGAAGGGCGCGAGAAGGATCGGCACGCTGTCGTAGCCGACGGCGAAGCACTGGCCGCGACGTGTGAGCGTCCCAAGTGGGACATCGTGCAGCCGTAGTCGAGCGCGGCCGAGGACGCGAACGATGCTCGTTGGCTGCGAACCTCGGTGGGGGTGACAAAGCGGCGTTCGTCGTTGCGAAATCGCAACGAATCGCAGACTGGGCCGGCCACGACAGCCAAATCAGCTTGGCTTGCAGCGATCAGGACCTTAGGCTGAAGCGGCCGATGACCTTTACTTCCCTTGGCTTGAGCGAGCCACTCTTGCGAGCGATCGCCGAGCTTTCGTACCAGACGCCGACCGCTGTGCAGGCCGCGGCGATCCCAGCGATCTTGCGCGGACGCGATGTGTGGGCTTCGGCGCAAACCGGCTCGGGCAAGACAGCGGCGTTCGTGCTGCCGATTCTGCAGCGGCTGAGCCAGTCGCGCGGTGAGTCATCGGGCGTGCGCGCGCTGGTGCTCGTGCCTACTCGCGAGCTCGCGCTGCAAATAGAACGAGCTGCGCAGGGCCTTCGACGTTACCTGCCCGCTTCGCTCAAGATCTGCGTCGCTCTCGGGGGCGTGTCGATCAACCCCCAGATGATGGCCTTGCGCGGCGGGGCCGATCTGCTCGTGGCAACCCCGGGCCGCCTGCTGGAACTCGCTCACTGCAACGCTGCCCGCCTGGCTTCGCTCGAGACGTTGGTGCTCGACGAGGCAGACCGCATGTTCTCTCAAGGCTTCGCCAAAGAGCTCGCAGAAGTGCTCGCGCTGCTGCCGGCAAAGTCTCAGAAATTGCTATTTTCCGCCACCTTCCCCGAGCAAGTGGCGACCTTCGCAGAACGCTTGTTGCACGATCCCGAGCGCATCACGGTCGACGCTGGTCCGACACCGGGCGCCGCCTTCATCGAGCAGCGCGCCGTCGAGGTGGACACGCGCACGCGCACACCGCTGCTGCGTCACCTGCTTCAGACTCATGATTGGCCGAGCGTGCTCGTGTTCGTGGCGAGTCGTCACAGCGTCGAACACGTCGCGAGCAAACTCACGCGCGCGGGCTTCAGCGCGCTGCCTTTGCACGGCGAGCTGAGCCAAGGTGCCCGTACTCAAGCCCTCGACGACTTGAAATCACTACGCGTACGCGTGGTCGTGGCGACGGATTTGGCAGCGCGGGGCCTCGATGTCGCCGGACTGAGTGCCGTGATCAACTACGATTTACCGCGCTCGCCGACCGACTACGCGCACCGCATCGGTCGCACCGGCCGCGCTGGAGAGAGCGGCGTGGCCATCAGCTTCATTGCGGCCGAAGGCGCCGCGCACTTTCGACTCATCGAAAAGCGCAACGAACTCGCGCTGCCGCGCGAGCGGATCGCTGGCTTCGAACCCACGGACGTGGCCCCGGTCGCGCCCGAGGCTCCACTCGACGTCAATGGCGGCGTGAAGGGTAAGCGCAAGAGCAAGAAAGACAAGCTACGAGAGGCGGCCAACAAAACTGGGGAGCGGTGACGGGCACCTGGGCCTGCCCTCGATGCAAGCGCGTCTTTGCGCGCAAGAGTCAGCGCCACGCCTGCGGCACGGGTGATCGCAGTCAGGTCTTGAACAATCGTCCTGCGAGCTTGGTCCGCCTGTACGCGGAACTCGAGCGATTCGTGGAGGCGCTGGGCAACGTGGAGATCGTCGCGCGCGAACGATATGTCCTTTTCCGCACCACTCGCATCTTTGCCGACCTCACCGTGAGGACCGATTCGCTGCGCCTAGTCATTCACTTGACGCGCCGTGCACAACACGCGCTGTTCGAGAAGGTCGTGTCCGACCGCCGGCACGTGTCGCATGTCGTCACACTCAAGGGCAGGCTGGAGCTCGAGGAAATGAAGCCGTTCTTGCGCGAGGCCCATCAGCACTCGAGCCCGAAGTGAGCCGAACCACGCTCGGCTGCAACGGTCGACGACACGAACGCTTCTCGATCACGATAGCCGTGGCGAAGTGCAACTGGTCGCCGCGCGCGCCGCGCGCATATGGCCGGACTTGGGAGAATACGCTAACGTGGGAAGAATGCCGGGAGCGCCGTATTCGTCCGCCGAGTTCGGCTCGAACGCGGGCGGCTTTCGAGTTCAGAGCAACGCCGAGCGCAACCTGCGCATTGCTGCTTGGGGCTACTGGCCGACGGACGTGACGAGCTCCTTTGGCGTTCAGGCAGTAGCCGCCGTGCAAGCGCTCACCCGCTCGAGCGTGTTCGTGTTCGACAGCAAGGACTTGAAACCACAGGGCACGGACGGTCAGGAAGCCATTCGGCTAATGTTTCGTGCGCTGGCACGGCTATCGTTCGCGAAAGGCGTAATCCTCAGGGGGAACGCAATGACTTGCATGCAGCTCGCGCGATTGTTGCGCGAATGCGCGGCTGACCAGCGGCTCGAGTTCGTCGACACCCATCCGCTAGGGACCTGAACGACGCACCGGGAGAACCAGAGACTTTCCGCAGCGAGGCTCGAATTTTTAGGAGGATAGTGCGAAATGGCATCAACGGAAGAGGAACCAACGCAGGTCATCTACAAGTTCTACGATGCACTCGAAGACCTGCTGCGAGCGCGAGGCGTCAGCGCGATGTTCGACATCTGGCATCACACGGATTACGTCGCCACTTCTCATCCATTCGGCAGCTGGGCGCGGGGCTGGACGGAGGTAAAGGTGAATTGGGAAGAGGGCGCGGCCGTCTTCGCCACCTATCGGGGACACGCGACGCGCACGGATAAGATAGGCGGCATTCACGAGCTCAAGGTGGTCGTGGTCGGCGACGCTGCCTACGGGACGGGGATCTACCGTTCGAAGCTCTACATGTCGGATCGTGAGCTCGTGCTGGCCCTGAATTGTACGAACATCGTGCACCGCATCGACGGCGTGTGGAAAATCGTGCATCACCATGCAGACCAAGCGCAGCCCGAGTGGCAGGCAGCCATTGGGCGCATGGTGGAGGCTGGGCACAGCTGAGCAACCTGAACGACTGACGGCGAGGCGCGACGGCAGACCAGGCAATCGGGCCGCATGCTATCGTCGCGCCATGATGCGCTGCCCTTGGAACTTCATCTGCGTTGCGTTTACGACTTGGCTGTCCGTTGCCTGCCAGGGCAAGGCCACGAGCGACGCACGGGATCCGAGCAGCATGAGTCCGAGTAGCTCGCAGGCGGCAACCGCAGTCAACGGCAGTGGCTCGTGCGCGGCAGGCGGTCTCCCTTTGCGCAAGGCACTCGTGACCAACATTTACACCGCCGATCCGTCAGCCCACGTGTTCGGCAACACGCTCTACATTTACCCCTCGCACGATTTGGAGGTGAACCCGCCGGCCAACGACAACGGCGACCACTACGGCATGGAGGACTACCACGTGCTATCCGTCGATCGTAACGACTGCTCGAGGGTCGTGGATCACGGCGAGGTCCTGAACGTGAAGAATGTCCCGTGGGCCGCAAAGCAGATGTGGGCGCCGGATGCCGCGTTCAAAAACGGTACGTACTTTCTATACTTTCCCGCGCGCGATAGACAGAACGTCTTCCGGATTGGTGTTGCGCAAAGCTCTTCCCCCACCGGTCCGTTCACCGCCGAGCCGCAGCCGATCCCGGGCAGCTACAGCATCGACCCCGCGGTCTTCGTCGACGACGACGGGCAAGCCTACATGTACTTCGGTGGTCTCTGGGGCGGGCAACTGCAAAACTGGCGCAGCGGCGAGTTCGACGCGCAGGGCTCGTCGCCGGGCAACGACCAGAACGCGCTCGGGCCGAGATTCGCCAAGTTGGGCGGCGATATGCTGAGCTTCGACGGTGGCATTCTCGAGCTCGGCATCCTGGACGGCGAAGGCCGGCCACTGAGGCAAGGCGACAACCAGCGCCGCTTCTTCGAGGGCGCTTGGATGCACAAGTACAACGGTCTTTATTACCTCTCGTACTCGACCGGAGACACGCACTACCTCGTGTACGCAACAGGGAACACACCCAGGGGGCCCTTCACCTACAAGGGACGCCTCTTGGACCCCGTGGCGGGTTGGACGACACACCACTCGATCAGCCAATACAACGGCAAGTGGTACCTATTTTACCACGACAGCTCGCTCTCCGGAGCCGACAACCGGCGCAGCGTCAAGATCATGGAGCTCTCTCACGGCGCTGACGGGAGCATTCCGACCTTGACGCCCTGAGCGTCGCCACGGCCGGCAGTGCGTGGCCACTGTCGTCTCGAGTTTACGCACATACCGACCCTGTCAGCGCGCTTCGAACAACGCCGTGAGTGTTGCTCGGCGATTGTTCGTGCATTCGCAAGCAATTGGCGTCGCGGCCGGCCTTCGCGCGGATCGCAGATTCAGATCGTACGCACCCACGGAGCAGTGCACGCACGACTGCAACAGCTGCAGCTGAATCAGTTTCGACTCAGCGGTGCGAGCGAGTGTGCGGGAGTGTTCGAGCGTATCGGAAACTCGTTATCGGCGCATATCGAAGCCAATTTTAGCGAGAAAAGCGGCCTACCGACGTACATCGACTGCCACTCACCCACGAGAAAAGGGAGTGAGGAGACTTAAATGCAAGCGCTTACCGTCGTACAGAACGGGTGGTGGCTTTCGCCACTCAGCCCAATCTTCGCGGCCGCTTCCACGCCAACCCACGCATGAAACGTCCCTTCGCAAAGCGCGAAAGCCTCGTCGTAGCCAGCCTGCTCGCTTGCCTGAGTGCCTTCGGCTGCAGCAGCAATTCAGCCAGCGCCCCGACCGAGACGATCCAACTCGGAGCCATTTTGCCGTTCACCGGCAAAGAAGCGGCGCTCGGTAGGAACATCGAGCAAGCCATGCTGCTCGCGATGGAAGACGTGAACCGTGCGGGCGGCATCGACGGCCTGCCTCTGGAAGTAGTCAGCCGAGACAGCAACTCCGGCTCGGAGCGCGGACTGAACGAACTCTTGAATCTGATTTACAACGACAAGGTTCAATACCTCATCGGCCCGGAAGAAACCGAACTCGCCAACTCGATCGTCTCGGACATCAAGAGCCTCAACATCACCAACGTCCTGCCGGGGTATGCCGCGCCTTCGGTCCAACGAGCAAGCGCAACCGGTGCTTGGTACCGCCTGGCGCCTGCCCCGTTCGACATCGGCTGCGCCTTCGCCAGGCACGCCGAAGACGACGGCGTCATTTCCGCAAACGCGCTGTCGATGAGCGACGACTACAACGCGACGCTAGCCAGCCTTTTCAACCAACAGTATTCCGAGAGCGGCCGCGTGTTGCCGTCCGTCACCATCCAAGCGGGCCAGTCTTCCTATTCGGGCGCAATCAAGCGCGCATTGGACTTCAAGCCCGAGCGCACCCTGTTGAACGCCAACCCGGCGACCGGCTCCGAGGTGATCACCGAGTGGGCCATCGGCGATGGCCGCGGCTCCTGGTACTTGAGCCCTCTCTTGCGCGCCGATGCCTTCCTGATCAACGTCCCATACGGCTCGCTCGATGGCTTTCTGGGCATCTCGCCTTCGCTCAGCTTGCAGAGTGAGTGCGAGACTCTAACCGGCTACGATCACGGTGCGATCGCCTGCACCCGCTCGAACGCGACTCGCTTCAGCAACCACTTTGCAGCGCGCTGGGGTGGCACCCAGCCTTTTCCGTCCGCTCGCCTGTACTACGACGCCGTGCTGCTGCTCGCCATGGGCATGCGCTACGCGGTAGCGACGACTGGCGTCATTCCGAGAGCAGCCGAGCTTCACCGGCTGATTCTTCAGCTGAACAAAGCCGATAACCCGCCTGCGCGTTGGTACGATCTGGAGACTGCGTTTTCGGCGCTCGACAACGGCGAGAAGCTTCGGTTCATCGGTAGCGGCGCGGAGTACAGCTTCGATCGCTACGGCGCGGCGCAGCACGTGGTCTTCGACACTTGGACCGTGGCTGCTCAGTCATTCGTCGACACGGGCTCCTACTACGCAAGTTGTAATCCGCTGTAGCACAGCGCTCGCCATCCAAACACACTCGAACACAGGAGACAGGAACAAAAACATGAATCGCAGACTGCAACCGTTGGCTTGGATCGTCGGACTCACACTTGGCATTTCGGCTTGCGGCAGCGCCGAAAACACCGCCGCAAAAAAGACGATCAAACGCGACACGATCGCGACGAGCGAGTTTCAGCCGAGCGATTTGGAAAAAACCGTAAACACGCTAGTCAAAGAGATCGGCGATACCGCGCCGGTAGACATGCAGATCGCGGTCGTGCTCAAGCAGCTCAACACCTACTACTTGCCAATCCAGACCGGCGCGAGTCGCGCGATGAGCGAGTTGAAGTTGGCCGGACAGGTGCTGGCGCCTAAATCATCGAGCGGGCAGGAAGCGGTCGACGAACAAAATGCGATCATGAACGACGAGCTCGCGTCGGGCTACAACGGCTTGGCCGTGGCACCCTTCGAAATCGGAAATTCCCCTCCGATCGACTCCGCCGCGAGTTCAGACGTCCCCGTAATCACGATCGACAGCGATCTGCCGACGACCAAGCGCGACCTGTACATCGGCACGATGAACTCCGAAGCGGGCAAGACAGCGGGCACGACCCTCACCTCTTTGATCACCGCCAATTCCGGCACGGTGATTCTGCTCGGGCACGACGACGCGGGTTGGCCGGACGGCTACGACCGCACCATGGGCGCGAAGGACGTGCTCGAGGCCGCGGGCTTCACGGTCATGGTTCGCAGGACGGATTGGTCGGAAACCGGCGAGGCCGCCGACCTCGAATACCTCACGGCCGCCATCGCCGACGCCGATCCACCCGTGGTCGGCATGATGGGCATGTTCTCGAATGCCTATCGCTGTGCGATTGCGGCAGAGCAACAAGGGAAGACGGGCGACGATATCGCGATCGCCGCCTTCGATTTCGAGCCAAAGACCGTCGACTTCATGCGCCAGGGGATGATCAAGGCGACCCACGCTCAACGCCAATACTACATGGGCTACATGACGCCCTACGTTTTGTATGGCTTCAAGGCCCTGGGCAAAGAGGCCACCAAAGCCATTCTTCAACCGCAGATGGTCGACGATTTTCGCTTCAACACCGGCATGGACATCATTCCGGCTGCGAAGTTGGACTCCTACTACTCCTATCTCGACAGCCTTGGTATCGGCAGTTCGAACTGATTTTCCGCACTTTCCGAGTTTAGACGGAGCTCCACTTTGGAAACCTCGATCATGAATGACGACGACCCCGGGGCTCCGGTCGTCCTCTCCTCTTCCTCGATGAAGACAGCGCCGACGCGGTGGTTGCGATCGGTCGAAGGCGGCAGGACGTCGCGAGACGAGCCTGCGCCCGTGAGTGTGCAGTGAAGCGACTTCTATCGATCATCTCCGTGCTCCTCTTGGCGACTTTGCCTCGCGCATTGCAGGCAGAGGAAGCAGAGGGTTCGAGCTCGGAGGACGACTTGGACCTGGTCAAGCTACTCAATGTGCAGGTCTCGACGGCTACCAAGACCAACGAGAGCGTCGACGACGCACCAGCAGTGGTCACCGTCGTCACGCGCGACGACATTCACCGCTGGGGCTATCGAAACGTCGCAGAAGTCCTGAATCATTGCGTCGGCTTCTACGCGGTCGACGATCACATTCAACCGAACGTCGGGGTTCGCGGCGTGACGGGCGGCCTCGCGGCTGAGAGCAGCGTGTTCAAGGTCATGATCGACGGCCGCTCGGTGGCCTATCGCACGACCTCGGGCAACTGGCTCGGCGCGGAGTTGATCCCGCTCCAATCCATTCAACAAATCGAGATCATCCGCGGCCCAGCATCGGCGCTCTACGGCGCAGATGCCTTCTTGGGCGTCGTAAACATCATTACTCAGGCGCCGGACGAAGCGCGCCCTGTTCAAGCGCGCGTGCTGGCGGGCGCGACCGGTTCGAACCCGAGCGGCCAGTTCGACGTGGTGGGCAGCGCACAGGCGGGCAAATTCGACCTCATGTTGGGCGCGATCGGCGAGTATGGCAGCCGCAGCGGCCTGACCATGCCCGTCGAGTCACCGAGCCCAGATATTCCAGTTTATGTCGGCGATCGGCGGGTCGCCAACAATCTCGATCGCCGGTCGGTCGGGCTGCAAGCGCGGCTCGGCTACCGGGACCGCAAGGTCGGTCAACTGGTCGCCAGCGCGTATGCGTCCGGCTTCAGCCGGGGCGGCGATTTTGCGCCTTGGGCCCAGCTGACCAATGGCACGGACGCCAATGGCAATCCGGTAGGCACGGTCATCTCGGAAGGGCAACTCCGGCTGAATCTCGACGGCTTGCTACACGCCAGCAAGAAGCTCGATCTGTCTCTGCAAGGAACCTACTTTCAAGGCGGTGTATTGCCGAGGGATCGCATCGAGGTCGGCAGCGCGCTCTACTACGCTCGGCGGAAGACCTCCTACCGCGGCGTCGACTCCGTGTTGGAGGCTCGCTTTCTCGCGTCATCGCGCTTCAACTTGATCTCCGGGATCGAGACCGTGTTCGATCACGAAGCGCTGCTTGCGCCAGAGCGCATCATTCGCGCCACTGGCGACGCCGTGCCCGACAGCAACGCCAACGACCGGCGCGTCAACATGACGAACGTCGGCATCTACATGAGCTCGAATCTCACGCTGGTCGAGCGCTACCTGAAGCTCACCGGCGGCATTCGCTACGACAATCATAGTACCTACGGGCGGCAGATCACCGGCCGCGCGGGCATTACCTCCCGGCTAACGCAGGCCCTGGCCATGAAGCTGCTCTATGGCAGCGCCTTCAAAGCGCCTTCCCCCTACTTGCTGTACGCAAATCCGCTAGGCCCGGGCGACGTTCGAGGAAATGCCGCGCTCAAGCCGCAGAAAATCCATACCCTCGAGTACCAAGTGTCGCTCAAGCCCAATCAGTTCATTGGATTCAGCTCGGGCGTTTCCGCCAATTGGTTGTTCGACAAGGCCGAGTTTAGCCCGGAGGGCATCAATCAAGCCGCCAGGAACACGGCCAGTCAGACCACGTTCACCTGGGAAACGCGCGCGGACGCCAAGCACTATGACGACTACGCGGCTTACGCCTCGTTCGAGCTCGTGCAGTCCAAACGCAACCTCGGTGAAGTCGGCTACGCCGCCCAGCTGGTCGGAACGGCGAACATCGTCTATCCGCCGTACATCGCCCGCGTCGGTCTGTCCGGCGCAATGCCGAGCGTTCCCAGCGTGCCACTGACAGCAGGCTTCGAGGGCATGTTGGTCGGTCCCCGGCACGCAGCCGATGCCAGTGTGCTCGCCAACGGCGCGCAGTTCGATCTGAAGGCGTACGCAACCGCCAACGTATTTTTGACCACGCGCGACCTCTATCTGATCCCCGGACACGAGTCGGTCATCGCGCTCCGCTGCTACAACCTATTCAATACCAGCGGGCCAAATCCGGGCTTCTCTGCATTCGAGTATCCGCTTCCGCAGCGCGAAGTCATGCTCGAGTTGCGCCACACGTACTAGCGCTAGCCGCGCGTCGCTTGCGGGTGGGCGAGCGCTCTCTAGGCTTTGCGCACGACCGGCGATGGCAGCCGGCCTTTGGCGAAGTCCGCCAGTTGTCGACGGTACACGCGGCTTACACCTTCGACCAATTCCAGGTTGCGCTGAGTAGGGTCAGGCCATACCTGTGACCTGAACTGCAACCGCTTCGGCTGCAACACGGCGAGCCGGTGAAGACCGGCAACGACGCGCAACTTGCGGCGGCTGATCTGACGAAAGACCCCGAGCAGACCGCTAATCGAGATTTCCTTCTCCGAAGCGATCAGCTTGATCACCGGCAGCTGTTTTTCGTACCCGACCCGGCGCAGGACGACCACCAACGCGTGGCCGGCATCCTCGGCGAACAGGTAGTCACGAATCGTGTCCGTGGAGACGTAGACGTGCAGCGGAGCACCGTAAATCAGGCACCGTGAAGCGTGCGAAACTAGACCCTGCGGCTTGTCCAAGCGCTGCCCTGGGCCGTACAGGTTGGAGAAGCGCGCGATCACTACGCTGACGTTAGGCTGGCTCGCTGCCCAGGCCATGAGCAGCTGTTCTTGCTCGAGCTTGGCGAAACCGTAGGGGGAGATTGGCTGCGGGGGAGTTGCCTCGGTGATCGGGCTCACGAAACATCCGCCGTAGACTCCACCCGCGCTGCTCGCGAGTGAGATGCAGCCGGGCCGGGCGCCGAGCTCTGGCTCCGCCGCCAAGAGCGTTAGGAAATGCTGGAAGGCAACTGTCTCGGCCGCCAACGCCTGCGCCGAAGTGGCCACCACGCCCGCCCCAGCACACCAGGCAATGGCCCAGGCTCGGCCTGGCTCCGCAGCCAAGCGATCGCAAAATGCGCGCACGGCATCGCTGAAGTCTTGCCGGAGACGCTCGGGATCCGTCCAATTGAATGGCTGACTCGCGCGCCAAGCATCCCGATCGAGCTCGCGACGAACCGAAGAGCCAAGCAGGCCACCAGCGCCAATCACCCAAACCAAGCGGGACACGCTCATGACTTCTTGGCGATATCCTCACGCGGACGCGACACGATCAAGTAGGCCGGTTTGCCCATGGCCATCCCCACGCTGAACCCCAAATACTCTGCGATGATACCGATGGACACCAAGCTCAGCCCGCCGAACAGACACAGCACGATCATCGTGGACGTCCAGCCTTGCACGGGGATTTCATCGTGCAGTCGGTGCCAGACTTGCACCGCGCTGAACAGCACAGCAAAAATCACCGCTGCTCCGCCTGCAAAGGCGATCAGCCGTAGCGGCAAGGTTCCGGAGCTCAGCACCAGCTGCCAAAAGTGGCGCACGAGCTTCTTGAGCGTGTAGCCCGAGGGTCGGCCGCGCTCTTCGCGCAACTCGACTGGGCAGCGGGCAGCCATACCCACGACCCACGACAGCGCGACATCCAGGTAAACGTTCGGGCCAGAGTACGCAGCCACGCTGCGCGCCACCTCCCCTTCAATCAGCCGAAAGCTGTTGAAACGCCCGATGTTTGCGCCGAGCAGCGTGGCGAAGCACCACTTGGCCAGGGACGAAAAGGCGTTGCGCACGGGGCCGTGAGGCGGAGGATTGGTCGGCTGGGCGTAGACGAGCCGAGTGCTCTCGTCCAACGCCTTGTCCAGCATCTTGCGGACATCGGCCGGCGCTTGCTGGCCATCCTCGTCGAGCGTGACGACCCATTCACCGACGGTGCTGGCGAGCCCGGCGAAGGTCGCTGAATGCTGACCGAAATTCCGCGAGAGCCAGATCGGGCGCACAAAAGCAAACCTCGTCGCGAGATCCTTCATCACCTGAACTGACGCATCCGGCCCACCATCGTGCACGAGCACGAGCTCGATGACTCGAAATAGACGCCCCATCGGGGTCTCTTGCAGCACCGTCAGTGGCGCGACCTCGGCCACCAACTCAGCCAGCGTATGCTCCCCCTGATACACGGGCACGACCAACGACACTTCGGAGATGGCTCGTGGAGGCGGTGATTCGTCGGGTGCCATGGCCCGAGCCAGATTAGCACAGCGGTCAGTGCATCGTTGGTCAGCAGGGCCGCCGCTCGGCAGTCGCACGCGCGCTCGCGAATCACGGCCGTCCGGCCTCACCGCGCGCGAATATCCGGCAACCTTGCTGGGCCAAGCGCGTTGTCAAGAGGGTTTCCTGACCGACCCGAGAGCTGCCGCCTGCGCGAAAACAGGCGCCGCCAGGCGATGGAGCGTGTCCGAGCACGAACATAAGTTTTCAGCGATGACGACGGAGCTTGGTTTCTGCCGCCTTTCTGCATAAGCAGACGGCATGACGGAGAACGTTCAACGGGTCAAGAGCCCGATCGCCTGGGTGCCGAGCTTGTACGTGGCCATGGGCATCCCCTTTTCGCTGGTGATCTGGGTTGCCGGCACGATGTTCAAGGACCTGGGTCACTCCGACACGGAGATCGCGTTGGCCACCGGCAGCGTTGGCATCGCGTGGTCGTTGAAGCCGCTGTGGGCTTCGTTTCTCGACATGTTCCGCACCAAGAAGTTCTGGGTGCTGAGCATGGAGTTCTTGATCGCGATCCTGCTCGGCCTAGTCGCCGCAGTGCTGCCGCTCCCTCAATACTTCCGGATCATCATCGGTATCCTGTGGGTGTTGGCGTTCGCTTCATCGACGCAGGACATCTGTGCGGACGGCGTGTACATCACCACGCTCGACAAGAGCCAACAGGCGCGGTGGATCGGCTGGCAGGGCGCCGCCTGGAACACGGGCCGCATCTTCGCGACTGCGCTCGTCGTGTACACCGCCGGCAAGCTGCAAGAGGCCGGGCAGTCACCGAAGACCGCGTGGGCCATCGCGCTCTGTTTCTCTGCTGCGGTCATGGCCGGCCTCGGTGCTTATCACTGGTACACGTTGCCCACGGGCACCATCATCCGTCGCCCAGAAAACAGCGCTGAAATCCTCAAGACGTTCGCCGAGACGGTGGTTGATTTCATCAAGAAGCCGAAGATCATCGGCATGCTGCTGTTCGTGTTCTTTTATCGCATCGGCGAGGGCTTTCTACTCGTCGAGGCGCCGCTATTCATGCAGGCACCGTTGGCCAAGGGCGGCCTCGGCTTGTCCCTATCCGACAAAGCCTTTTTGGATGGCGCGATCAGCACCGGCGTCAGCTTGGCCGCAGGCGTACTGGGCGGCATGTTCATCTCGAAGTACGGGCTCAAAAAGTCGTTGATGATCATGGCATTGTGCATGAACATCCCGCACTTGTGCTTCGTGTACCTGAGCCAAGCCGTGACGCCTGATGCGCCACTCTCGCTCACCACCATCGGCACCTTGGTGACGATCGAGAAGTTCGGCTACAGCTTCGGCTTCGTCGCCAACATGCTGTACATGATGCAGCAGATCTCGCCCGGCAAGTACCACATGACGCATTACGCGTTCTGTACGGCGCTGATGAACCTCGTGCTCGTCCCGACGCAATCGGCCAGTGGCTACATCGCGGATTCGCTCGGCTACAAGAACTACTTCATCTTCGTGACCATCGCGAGCATCCCCTCTATCTTCGCCGCTTGGTTCGCCCCCTTCCCCCGCGAAGAGCCGGCCCCAGGCGGGGAAGCGTTGCGCGCACACTAGCGCTTTCCGCTCGCTGTTCGCTGTTGCTCGTTGCTGAGTGGGCGGGGCACGAACCCCGCCCACGGTGCCTGCCTCTGAGCGTACGCTGCGCATTCGAGCGGCACACAGCTGAGATGCTCCCGCCGGGAGCTGAGATGCTCCCGCTCGGAGTGGTGCTCGTGCCCGGCGCTGCCTAGCTTGGGCAGCCATGAAACGCCCACGTTCGCAACGAAGATGCGCGCTGATTCGGCTCGTTTGCCTGCCGCTGCTGCTCACGGCCGCGCGGCCAACCCGGGCGGAGCCCGCGCCAGCACGACCCGCCACCGCCATGGATCCGGTTGCCGCGCAGCCAACCGTGAGGCCCATGGCGGTCGAGCCTGCTCAGCCGCACGCAAGCAGCAAAACAGTCGTCATCACCACCAATGTGCTCTCGCCGTTTTTCGGCGCGTACACCGTAGACGCTACCTTCCGGGGTTCGAGAAAGCTGGGCGTGTTTGCAAACAGCAGCTACTTCAGTATCGAAAACGGCGACTGGAAGACGCACACCGGCACGGTCGGCGCGGGTGTGCAGTACTACTTTCGAGGCACTGCCCTGCGTCGTTGGTATCTCGAGGGCTTCAGTGAGCTGATGCTCTCGAGCTGGCGGCACGAACCCTCGGGAAACACTGCATCGCTGGTGCCGGGCTTCACGGTGGGTTCGGTCGTGGGCTACCGCTGGCTGTGGGACTTCGGCCCCGTGCTCGATCTGGCAGCCGGCAGCTTGCTGATGCATTTCCCGAGCGCCCGCGTACAAACCGATACCGGGCAGATCTCGTCCGCGGCGTTCACCCGGGTCTATCCCGGGATCAAGATCAACGTGGGCTGGGCTTTCTAGAGGCGGGCTGAGCCGCACGAGCGGCCTGCGCTGTACGAGTGCGCTTTGCAGTTCTTAATGCAAAGACCATCAATTTTCGACAGTCCCGGTGCCACATTGAGTTCTACGAGTTGATTTCAGGAGCACGACTCAAACATGGCAAGCATCGGCAAAGCACTCGGGGACTCGCTGAAGAAATTGATATTTCGCGAAGTACGGGTGACAGGGTTTCAGGATCTGTCCGCAAGCTTCAGGCGCTTGGATCTTTCGAGCAAGTCGCTGCGCGGCGCGCGCTACACGCCAGGTGACAAGGTGCAGCTGGCGCTCGAGGACGGACCACGCACCTATTCGCCGTTCGCTTGGGATGGTCTGCGCGGCGCCATGAGCTTGCTCCTCTATCGACATGGCGACACCTCGAGCGTGCGTTGGGCCAACGCTGTCAGCGAGGGCGATCTCGAGTACGTGTTTGGCCCGCGAGGGTCATTGGGGTTGGGCTCCTCGAACGGGCCGATCGTGCTGTTTGGTGACGAGACCTCGTTCGGAGTCGCACGTGCGTTGCTCGAGTCGCGCGCGTCTCGGAGCGAGCTCTGCTTCGTTTTCGAGGGCTCCGATCGAAGCGAATCGAGCTCCGTGCTCGACGTCTTGCAGCTTCCCGGTGCTGCTCTGATCGAGCGGCGCCCCGACCAAGCACACCTCGCGGAAGTGGAAGAGCGGCTGCGGGCGGCGCTGATGCGGCAGCCTGAAAGCCGCCTCGTTCTCACCGGAAAAGCCCAATCGATCCAAGCGCTGAGGAAGTCACTGAAAGCTCGGCCGGTCGCGCACGCCGGGCAAATCGTGAAAGCCTATTGGTCGCCTGGCAAACGTGGGCTGGACTGACACGAAAGCGCGAGAGAGCAAGAGTCCGCGCGAGCTCCATGCGCCTTATCGTCGTGCGGTGCCGAACAGCCAGTCGAAGCCCGAGAGCAGCCCCCCATAATTGACCGTCTCCGGTCGACCAGACCCGGCTTCTGCGGCGATCGCTCGATGGTGCCGATGATGCATGCGTGGGCTGGTGAGCAGGTATTCGAGCGGTCCCAATCGGAGCGGAACGCTCGCGTGGAGCCAGGCGGTCCAGAGCCGAAAACCGACGTTCAGCCAGAGCGAGATCTGCCCCGCGCGACCGAAGAGGAGCACGGCAGGAAGGTTACCGAAAAGCTGAAAGAGAAGGAACTCCAGCGGGTGCTGGCGGAAGGCGTCAATCCAGCCGAGCTCGTGGCTCGTGTGGTGAACACGATGCAGTCGGAACAGCCAGGGGACCCGATGCAAGAGCCGATGAATCCCATAGCTGATGGCCTCGAAGGCGACGAATGCGATGGCCAGCTGCCCGAGACTCCAAGATGCCTCCGCGCGATCAGCATGGACGAGGCCGCCCAACTCTGCCAAGGCAACGGCGATAGCAGGCGCCAGAAATCCCTGGTTGAAGAGGTAGAGCAGAGCGGAGCTCGCTCGTGGCGCTGGGCGTCCGTCAGTTCGAGGCGAACGTAGCCACTCCCAGGCGCTGGACGCCGCGCCCACGAAGACGAGGCTCATCGCGGCAAAGACGAACCACTGACCGAGCAGCACGGCTCAGTAGCCCTCCACGCTTCCGTCCGAGGGGCCGAGGGCCGCGATCGCACTGGCCGTCCCAACGCCCCCCACGACGAGCAACGCAAACAGACCGATGGCGACGCGCGCGCGCGCCGTCAGTCGTGGCTGACGCGAGGCTCGCGGCGAGGGCTCTGGATTGAGGGCTTCACTCGAGGGGGTTTGCATTCCCGGGACCGTAGCCAGCCAAACTGGCGCCGGAGAGGCCGATTCGAGGAAGTCTGATGGCGAAAATATGGCCGAGATGCGGCGACCGCACTCGTTGGTCCCGCTCTCTGGGGGCGCTGCCTGCACAGGAAAAATCCACCCTTAGACCTGAAAGTAACCTCCGCTCGAACATAGGAGACCCCCGCGAGCGGGCTTGCGACTCAGCTGGGCCAGAGGTCGTGACGCGGCTTCGGCAGATCAACACCGGTGAGGTGAGGGCGATGTTCCATTGGCGCAGCGGGATACTTTTTGCGGCGGCCCTAGCCGCGGGCTGTACGACTGGGACGATCGACGACCCATCACGATCCGGCCCAGGCGGCCCTGGTGCAGGCGATAATTCAGGCGCTACTGCGGGCGCGGGCAACGTTGCGCCGGGCACCGCAGGCGCTCCGGGCACCGTAGTTGGCACCAGTCCCGATTGCACCCAAGGCATCGCCGCGACTTCGCAGATCCCGCGTCTGAACAATGCTCAATACGATCGCACCGTGCGCGACCTGTTGGGTATTACTGGGCTCTCGACCTCGGGCAATGCGGCGCCATCGAGCATCCTCGCAACGGATCAAGCGGGCAGCCTGACCAGCTTGGGCTGGAGCTCCTACATGTCGGTGGCGGACAAGATTGCGGCTCAGGTGATGGCGGACCCCACGCTCAGGGCCAAATTCTTGAAGTGCACGCCGAGCGGAGACGGCAAGGCCTGCCTGCACGAAACGATTGTGCAATTCGGACGCCGCGCGTTCCGCCGGCCGCTGACCGACGCCGAGATCGCAGGCTTCGACGCGATCGTGGCCAAGGGCGCGCAAATCACGGCCACGGGTGCTGCGCTCGAGGTGGCCGAAGCGCTGCTCTCGATGTTCCTGATTTCGCCTTCGTTTTTGCAGCGTTCGGAAATCACGTCCACCTCGGACAACGCCGGGCATTTCGTGCTCTCGAGCCATGAGGTGGCCTCGCGCCTGTCGTACTTGCTCTGGGGTTCGACTCCGGATGACGTGCTGAACCAGGCCGCGGACAGCAATCAACTGACCACGGCCGAACAGATCATGACCCAAGCCCAGCGCATGCTGCAGCTGCCGCAGGCGCACGACATGGTGAGCGAGTTCCACCGCTCCTATTTGATGATGGGTACCAACACCCGTTGGGACACCGCCAATCGAGATCCGGCGATCTTCCCCGCCTTCAACAAGACGTTGGTGCCGTTGATGCAGCAGGAGACGGAGAAGTTCTTCGACTACATCGTCTTCACGCAGAACGGATCGTTCAAGGATTTCTTGACCAGCCCGGTCGGCTTCGTCAACGCGGCGACCGCCCCACTGTACGGCCTCGATCCTGCGAAGTTCGGTGCGGAGCTGGTGCAGACCAACCTTGATCCGGTGCAGCGCCCGGGGTTCTTGACGCGCATCGGCTTTTTGAACTCGTTTTCGTCATACAACCGTACCTCGCCGATCTTGCGCGGCGCGTTCATCACCAAGCAAGTGCTGGCGGTACCGATCGGCTCTCCCCCGCCGGGCGCCGAGACCACACCGCTGCCCTCGACCGCGGATTTGGACACGAACAGAAAGCAGGTGGACCAGCAGACGTCGGCATCGGCTTGTACGTCCTGTCATCACGGCTTCATCAACCCACCGGGCTTCGCGATGGAAGCGTTCGACGCGGCCGGCGCCTGGCAAACCAAAGAAAAGCTTACCGGCGCGCCGATCGACACCTCGTCGGACGCGAAAATGGACGGCATGTCCGTGCACATCACCGGTCCCGCCGATCTGATGGCAAAGATTGCCGCTTCGCCGAGCGCGCAGCGCTCCTACGCGGAAAAGTGGGTGTCGTACGCCTATGAGCGCGCGAGCAACCCGGTTGACGCCTGCACCGTCAACCAACTCGGCGCGAAGCTCACCAAGGGCGGCTACACCGTGCTGAACCTGGTCGCCGATCTGACACAGACCCAATCGTTCCGATTCCGAGCCGTCGAGGGTGCACTATGAAGCGCAGAGTTTTTCTCAAAGGTATCGGCGGCGCGGCGCTGGCCGTACCGTTCCTGAGCTCGCTGGCGGAGCAGCAGGCCAAAGCGCAGTCGGCAGCTACCCCGCCCAAGCGCTTGTGCATCTTCTTCACGCACAACGGCTGCCTCACGAACCGCTGGTTTCCGACGATCGAAGATGGCCCGCTCAACGCGGCCGCGCTCAGCGCAACGCTCGCGCCGCTCGCGCCGTATGCCTCGAAGCTGCTCCTGCCGCGCGGCTTCCGCTCGATGAACGGCTACGCGGTGGGTCAGACCATCGATCCCCACGATCAAGCCATGGGCTCCAAGCTCACCTGCGCCAAGATCACCGACGACAGCAATCGCTACGCGACAGCCGTCTCACTCGACCACGTGATCGCGAAACAGATCAACCCGGGCGGCGCGAGCCCACTCGTGTTGTCGGTGGGAGCGTCCAGCACCAAGATCAAAGAGGTGCTGTCCTTCTCGGCGCCGAACACCGCGTTCCCCGCCAACGTGAACCCGCAGACGGTGTACAACCAGCTGACCGGGCTCTTCAAGCCGGGCGGTAGCACACCGACCGTCGGCGACTACAGAGTGGCCCGCGGCGCCAGCGCCATCGACTTGGTGAAGAGCGATCTGACTCGTTTTCAAGCCCTCAATATGAGTCAGGCGGACAAGAGTCGGGTTGCGGATTGGCTCGATCTGCTGCGCAGCACGGAGACGGGCATCATGACTACGCCGTCTTCCTGCAGCGCCGACGCCGCCACCTCGATTGGCGCTACGGAAGCAGCGGTGAAGGCCGCGAGCCCGGGCGGTGCGATCAGCGGCGGCGCGTTCGGCGGCATGGGCAGCGCTGCGGGGAACGCCAACTTGGCGACGTCCTTCACGCTGGGCGGCGACATGATGATGAACATGATCGCGCTCAGCATGATCTGCGACACGAACCGGTCGTTCATCTTGGTCTATCCCGGCTACGTGACCTTCAATTGGGACAGCATCACGCACACCCACGATCACCACGGCCTGTCCCACCGCACGGGTGACTTCACCGTCGGCGGGGCCTGCAAGGTGGAAGGCGTGCTGGACATGATCGCCTCGATCGACAACTGGTACGCGAAGAAGTACGCCAAGCTGGTGGGGCTGCTCGACAGCATCGGTGAGGGAGGCGGCAAATTGCTGGATAACACCGCCACCATGTGGCTTCCGGAACTGTCGGACGGCGCCGCGCACAACTTGAACAACTTGCCAATCGTGATTGCGGGCAGCGCGGGTGGCTACCTCAAGCAAGGCGTGGCCGTGAACGTCGAAGGCAAGGCGCTCGGCCTCGGCAACAGCGAAAAGACCTGCGTCAACGGCGGCGACATCGGCAACACCGGGTCCTTCGGTGGCAACGTACCGATCAACAAGCTGTACGTCACTTTGATGAACGCGGTCGGTTGCAAAGGCCCGGACGGCGGCAAAGTCACCACCTTCGGGGAATTCGACGGCACCGGTACTACCGGCGGCATCACCAACCCGGGTGAAGTCGCCAAACTCACCGCGGCGGGCTGAGCCGCTCGCGCAGAGCTTCTTCTATCGATGGTCACGAGGCTCGACCCTGAGCGGCCGAGCCTTCGGCGTCCGAGTGCGGCGCTTCCTGAGAGCCGCTCGGACGGCACCAAAGCTGCTCTATTCGTGTCGAGCGCGCGCCGCTTCGAGCACGCCGCTCAGTTCTGGTACGGCATTGTCGCCACCGAGCGCAGACTCGAACGGATGTTTGCCGCTCAGCCACTCAGCAGAGCTGGACTCGGGGCCGTTGAGCAACAGATCGAGTGCCGAGGTCAGTTCCAGCGGCCGCATGTCGAGCCCATACAGCTCGGACAGGCTGAGCTGTAGCCCGGCGCTGATCGCATGAAACGCGCGAATCGGTTCCATGAAAGAGCGCCCACCCGAGCCGCGCGCCAAGAACGCCGCTCGCTCCTCCGGATCGCGCAACCGAGATCGGCACTCGTCGGCATCGAGCGAGTTCATTCCGCGACAGGCCAGCGGCCTGGCTTCGTAGATCGAGCAGCGGCCGTGATCCAAGAATGGACAGGGCTGATCGGGAGAAAAACGCTGGGCCGAGCTGAGCCCGCGCGTTGCTCGTCGACGCTCGCCGAGCCGCGCCGCGACCACCGCCAGCTCGTCGCGTGCGAGCGTTTGTCGCAGGTGCAGGGCGATCGCCAGCGCCTCGGGCGGAGTGAGACCAACCGGCTGATGACAGCAATGATCGCAACCCGCTTTGCATGCCACCGCGCCTTCGGGCGCGCGCGACAGCAGCGCATCGGCCAGCCGCGACGTCGCGGCCATGGCAGTACGGGCCAGCTCGACCGTGCGCTCCAGGCTCGGCGCAGCGCGCAGCAACGCTCGCGCGGTGTTCGCGGTGCCGACGCTGAGCTCGTCTTGCCAAGCCTCTTGAAACAGCGGAGCTCGCAAAGCGACCGCCTCGTTGCCGCTCTCTGGATCGCGTTGCAGCACGAGGTGCAAGCGCCCCTGCGCGTCACGCTGGGTCTCGGCTGCCCGCGGCGGTGACACCGCCGAA
>DATEPG010000365.1:0-6140 GCA_035273265.1 Polyangiaceae bacterium | reverse complement strand
GGGCCGTGATTGGTGTCGTAGCCGCACGAGCCATCCGCGTCGCACACGCCCGAGCGACAGATGGTCGCTTGATTGCCGACCGTGCATGCACCACTGCCGTTGAGCTTGCCGCACTTGTCGTCGATCACGTCGCACACCGTGGCCTGACAAACCAGGCTGCCTGCGGCGACGGTACACTTGCCTTCCAATTTTGGATTCGTGTGCGGCGGGTCGGTTGGAATGGTCGTGCCGTTGGCTAGCTTCGCGCTGCACACATGGTTCGCTGCGTTGCACCATTGGCCACTCGAGCAGTCCGCGTCCACGTTGCAGCCGCTTGCCGGCCGACACAGCAGGTTGCTACTGCAGCTGCCGGAGCGGCAGACGGTGGTCGCGTTGCCAGCCGTGCACGGGCCGGCGTTGACATCGTAACCGCACTTGTTGTCCGCGTCACACACGCTGGATTGGCACACGAGCGTCGCCGCTGCCGTAGTGCATTTGGCGTCCAGCGTCGGGTTCGTATGAGGAGGATCGGTCGGCATGGCGCTGCCGTTGGTCAGCTTGACCGCACAGGTGTTGGTGCTCTGATTGCACCACTGACCGCCCGTGCAATCCGCATCCACGTTGCAGCCGCTGGCGGGCTTACACAAAAGGTTCGCACTGCAGGAACCCGAGCGGCAGACCGTGCCCGCGTTGGCCGCGCTGCACGGGCCGTGGTTGGCGGCGTAGCCGCACGAGCCGTCGGCGTCGCACACGCCAGAGCGACAAATGGTGGCCTGGTTGGCGACGGTGCAGGTCCCGCTGCCGTTCAGCTTGCCGCACTTGCTATCCGTATCGCAGACTGCGCTTTGACAGACCAGGCTGCCAGCAGCGGCGGTGCAAGCACCGGTCAAGGCTGGGTTGGCGTGCGGTGGGTCGCTGGGAATGGCGATGCCGTTGGCCAACGTGGGCGTGCACTTGTTGCCGCTGATGTTGCACCAGTTGCCGGTCGTGCAGTCGGCGTCCTTCGCGCAACCGATGGTCGTGACCAGCTTGGCGCCGTTGAGCGTCGTTTCTTGAGTGGAGCGAATGTTGTACAAGCCGCACACCAGCGTACCGGTCGCCGCGGGTGCGAGGTTGACCGTGACCTTGAAGGTGTCGAATGCACCGGCAGCCACCGAGCCTGCAATGGTGCAGGTGATTGTCCCGGCAGCGGCCACGGCGGGCGTCGTGCAGGTCGCGTTCGACGGCGGCGTGAGGGACTGAAAGGTGGTGTTGGGCGGGGTGGTGAAATTGATCACCACGCCTGTTTCAGCCGCGGACGAGCCGTTCTTGTAGGTCATGTTGTAGGTGACCTGCGTGCCTGCATTCGCCTGCGCGGGGGCAACTCCGCTCACGAACAGGCCTGGAATGGTTGCGCCGACGCCGTCGACATAAACCTCACCGTAGTGGCCGCCGAGCGAGCAGCCACCAGCGATGATCTCGAGCGTCACGTTGTCGTCTTGCGCGAGTTTCGCCGCACCCGGCGCGATATCCACGAGCGACCAATCGACGTAGTTGATCTCGCTCGCGGCGCCGCCGTTGATTGTCTTCCAAGGCACCCCAGCCTGCGCGCTCAGGTTGAAATCGCTGTACAGAAGCGTGCCCTTGGTGGTGTTCGTGACCTGTACGAAATAGTACGGCTGCTGATTGCCCTGATGCCCCGGATTCTGCAACACGGGTGCAATCGCAAAACGAATGTGGGCCAGCCCATCGCTCGAGTCGATGTCAGCCGCGCTGATCTTCATGCTCTGCGACAAGCTATTGACGTTTTGTCCGTGATCGTAGGTCGTACTGCTGTGAAAATTGACGACGGCGCATTGCGCGCCATACCGGCAATAACGAAGCGAAGCAGTCGCGCCCAAGTTCGGATCTGCTTGATTCGAGGCGTTCAATTGCGTGGTCAGCATGTCGCCCCCCGCAATCAGGTTCAGCCCGGCACGCGTTTGCGGGGATTGCACGGTAATGCCCGCCGTGGGGTTGAGATAGGTCTGCACTGTCCACGAAGGCGGCGCGATGCCGGCAGCGCCGGTCTCGAAGCCACCGTTGATGAAGACCGCTTCTTGCGCGCTCCCGACCGGCTCATCCAACGGCCCGGAACCGGGCACGCAGGCGCCGAGCAGCGACGCGAGCGTAAATCCGAATCCGAATCGCCGAACACCAGAAAATAAGCTAGGGCTGCGCATAATCAGAGATTCTCCTTCGGCTGCTTGTCGAGGATGACGAACTGCACACGGCGGTTCCTTTGGCGTCCCTCGTCCGTGCCATTTTCATCGATTGGCTTGTCTGGCCCGTAGCCTTTGGTCACTAGCCGTTCGGCGGCCACGCCGCGTTGGACCAATGCCTTGCGTACGGCGTCCGCGCGAGCCTGCGAGAGCGTCTTGTTCAAGCCAGCCGAACCGCGATTGTCGGTGTGACCTTGGACTTCGACTTTCGTCATCTCGGGGTGTTGCTTCAGGACTTGCGCCACTTCCTCGAGGAGGTCGGAGCTCGCCTTCTTGATTGTGGCCTTGCCGGTGTCGAATTGCACCTGCTCCAAGATCACGATCTCGTTGTCGACGACGCGCACGGACTTGGGACAGCCGTTCTTGGTCGGGTCGTCGTCGCGCGGCCCCTTCTCGGCCGGGCACGCATCTTGCGGATCGAAGATGCCGTCGCCATCGCTGTCTTTGGGCGGCGGGCAGCCATTCTTCTTCGGGTCTTCGTCGGGCACGCCCTTGACCGTCACGCACGCATCTTCCGGATCGAAGATGCCGTCGCTGTCGGTGTCGACCGGCTCGGGCGGCGGACAGCCGTTCTTCTTGGGATCTTCGTCGGCGTTGCCCTTCACGTCGGGACAGGCGTCGTTCACGTCGAGGATGCCGTCCTGATCGCGATCTGGGGGCGGAGGCGGAGGTGCTTCCGGCGTGACGATGGCCGGCGCTTGCTTTTGCTCGGGCGTATATGCGAGCGAAAAGAGCGCTCGCAGATCCGGCGTGCCAATGCCCGAGGTCAGGCCGGGCCCGGCTCCAGCCGCCAGCTCGAAGTCGTCGAGGAACCGATAGCGGACGTCGAACAGGATCTCGGCGTTGGTGGTGTGCTTTTGCACATCACGCAGCGTGACTGCGCCGTATGCTTCTGGCCCGATCTGCAGGCGGCGATTGTCGAGCAGCAAGAAGCCCAGACCCGCGCCCCATTTGAACATCGTGCCCTGGTCGACATTGCCGAACGTGCTCGCGCCCTGGATCTGTGGGCCAGCCGCGGCGGACCAAACCACGCGCTCAGCGATGCGACCACCCAAGAGCAATTGCGGCAAGCCGCGGACCTGACCGGAACTCACGAACGAATCACTGGCGCCGGTTGGGACCCACACGTAGCCGCCGACTGCGAGTTGAAACGGGTCGTGATACTCGCCCAGCAGCCGCACCCGTGCGCCGAAACGGAGATCGCCGAACTGCGCCGAACTGGGCGATGAAAACCGCTCACCGCCCGCGCTCGGATTGTCGCCGTTTTGAAACACGGCGAGCGGGACGCTGATGTCGAGGTTGAGGCGATGCCAGAGTGCGATGCCCGCGTTCAAATGCAAAAACAGCTGATGTTTTACGATCGCGCCCTGATCCGTATCGCTCGGCACGGAGCGCAATTTGAGCGGATTGTGGGCATAGTCCGCGAGCAGCATCAGGTGCGGGGTCAGGTGACCTGCCGCGTAGGGCGAGGGCACGCCGAACATGCGATCGCCGGCCGGAGCAGGATCGAAGCGGTTGAGAGCCAAGCCGTCGGCGTGCGCAGAATTCGTGATCGCCAATAGCAGCAGCGCGCTCGCGCCGCGAAGGCAGGTCTTCAACCGACAAGATCCCATCTGTATCCTTTTCACTCCTAGACGAACACAGCCGCAGCGGCGAGCTCGTGAATGCTCTTCACACTATGAGCACGCCTCGGTTCGAACTCGCAATGTGCAAAGTCGAGAGACGACGAATTCGCTCCGCTGCAATCGTGGACGGCGGCGCTTAGCGAAGTAGCTTCGAAAGTGCACACGAATATCCGAGATCTCCCGACGGCAGAAGGCGGGAAAATTTAACCCTGCGCGCTCGTTCTCGACGCGCGAATGCGCGCGCGTCGCGCTGAGCTCAGTGTGGCGTCGTTGTCTGAATGAGCCGCGGAGTGCGCTTCGAGCGGCGAACGCTGCGCGCCCATTTGCAGCGCACATTGTCCGCGTTTGTATTCAATACCGGCCCTCAAACTCCCGACCACCGGCAGCGAACAGTGTTTCTCAGGCGCGTGCGCACAACTGGACCAGCTGAGCGCTGTACGTCTGCAACAGCTTTGGACCGACGCCGCTGACATTGCCTAAGGCTTCCGCGCTATTTGGCCGAGCTTCGGCGATCGCCACCAGAGCGCGGTTGGTCAAAATTCGGAATGCGGGCACGCGCTTCTTTTTTGCCTCGCTCAGGCGCCAGGCGCGGAGCGCTGCAACTAGGCCTGCACTCGCGCCGCTGGATGGCAGTGCCACCGCCGCTGTCCGGGGCTGCTTGCGAGTGCTGCGCTTACCGGTCTTGCGCGCGCGTTTACTGACTTTGAGGCTCACTTTGGGCGGCGGGCCGAGCGAGTTCGCAGCGATGCCAGCCTCGGGGGCGCACATGTCGCAACTACCGCACGGCCGTCCGGAATCTTCACTGTCGCCGAAGTGACGCACGAGCGCGATCATGCGGCATTGCCGGCCTTCCGCAAAGCGCGTAACGAGTTCGAGTTGCTCACTGCGCAGCGCTCGCTGAGCCGCATAGGGCGCACGCCAATCGTCGTGTCCGCGCACCAATTTCTCGTCGGCAACGCCGGCCACGCCGCCGTGGATCCACAGCTTTTCCAGCGCCTTCTCGAAACCAGCCTTGGCCACGCGCGTCTTCTTGCGCAAGGTTGCACCGCTCACGGGCGCGGGCTTGAGTGATTTGAAAAGCTTGTCTAGCAGCGAAACATCCGGGTAATCGCGCTGCAAGAAGAAGTCGTGAGTCTTGCGATCGGCGAAGTGGTGCATGAGTACCGTGCGTGACGGCTTTCCGTCGCGCCCCGCGCGGCCAATCTCTTGATAGTAAGACTCCACGCTGCCCGGCAGCGCCAGATGCAGCACGGTGCGGACATCTGCCTTGTCGACGCCCATGCCGAAAGCCACCGTAGCCACCACGACATCGAGCTTGCCGGCAAGAAAGTCGGCTTGAACTCGCTCACGCACCTCGGCCGGAAGACCCGCATGGTAGGGCTTGGCTCGGTGCACGGAAGCCAGCACCTGGGCGACGCTTTCGGCCGTCTTGCGCGTGGGCGCATACACGATTGCCGGCAATCGTCCCTCGCCCGAAAGCCATTGGAGCGCGCGGCCCGGGCGATCTTTGGGCGGCACTTCGAGCGCTTCTAACGCCAAGTTGTGACGACGAAATCCGTGAATGAATAGTCGTCCTCGCTCAGCCAAGCCAAGCTGAGCCGCAATGTCCCGCTGAACGATCGGCGTCGCCGTTGCCGTTAGTGCGACGACCGGCGCCGGACGTAGCTGCGGCAGGCGCTGGCCGAGCAAGCGGTAATCAGGCCTAAAATCGTGTCCCCATTGCGAGATGCAATGGGCTTCATCGATCGCGATCAGCCCGAGCGGACGACGCGCGAGCAACTCGGGAAAGCCGGCCACACCCAGGCGTTCGGGCGCGATGAAGAGATAGTCGAGCGCGCCGGCCAAGTAGTCCGCGCACACTTGTCGCGACTCGAGCCGCGGACGCCCGGAGTGAATGCGTTCAGCACGCAAGCCGAGCGACTGTAAGCGCGTCACTTGGTCTTCCATCAGCGCGATCAGCGGGCTCACGACCAACGTCGTGCCGCCGCGTGCGAGCCCGGGCAGCTGGTAGCAAAGCGATTTTCCGGCGCCGGTAGGCATCACCAGCAGCACGTCTTCACCGGCAGCTGCTGCTTCGCAAACCGCTTGCTGGTGCGGGCGAAACGAGTCGAAACCAAAGCGTTCGCGCAAGAGTGTTCGGAGTTCGTGCGGGGCTGCGGGCGACGGCGCGCGGGGGGCGGCAGGCAGGGGCCGAGGAGCTGGAACAGGAGCCACCGCGCCGGGGGCCAGGGCTCCCGCAATGGGCCGCACCTGGGCAGCCGCCGAACGCGCAGGCGCAGCCGCCGAACGCGCAGGC
>DATEPG010000364.1:0-7484 GCA_035273265.1 Polyangiaceae bacterium | reverse complement strand
CCGGAGCGCAGCAGCAATGCTCGGCCGGAGCGCAGCAGCAATGCTCGCCCGGAGCGCAGCAGCAATGCTCGGCCGGAACGCAGCAGCAATGCTCGCCCGGAACGCAGCAGCAATGCTCGCCCGGAGCAGCGCCCGACGCGGGACGCTGCTCAAGCGAGGTCGGAATCGCGTATCAGTTCGCGCGGTGTGCGAGAGTCTTCGCGCCGTCGCGGAACATGATGCTGATCTTGGCGCCTTCCAGCACTTTGTCTACGTAGCCTTCGCCGAACTTCGAGTGCAGGACTAGCTCACCCTCGCGGAAGGACTTGTCCATCGCGTAGCGGGTGAACGCATCGACGGCTTGGCCGAGCGTCTTCGACGCCCAGCTATCGGCGCGTTCCTTCTCGGCGCGCGCCTTTTGCGTGACGCGCGCGGCTGCGGGGGAGGGCTTCGGACCGGTATTGCGCGCACGCACGTGCACGCCGCTCGCGGTCGTCTCCGTGCGCGGAGCTCGATAATTGTGCTCCGAGTTACACGTGAGGCAAATCACGCGTTTCGGCGCACTTTGGACCATGGCGACGATGCGGTGCATCAGATCCATACGGCATTTGGTGCACCAGGCGTCTATTTCGGCGCCCGCTGTTAGCGACTTCAAGATTGGGACTCCTCGTTCGGCTGCCCATTTGCCAGAGGATCTGGCGCAAGGGAAGCCTTGTCATCGATATCTGTGCGCGGCTCGGGTGGGCGAGACGAGCGATCTCGCTTCACGCTGACTTTGGCCTTGATGTCCGGAATGGGACGACCGCCCTTTGCCGCGTCGTTGGGGATGAAACGAACCTCGGTTTTGACCTCGAAAGAAAGCTTGGTCAGCACGTTGGCCAGCTCATCGGCAAAATTGGTGTGATCTAGGAAATCCCGCACCTCTTTGGCCACTGCTCGGTAAAGACCGTTCTTGGTCTCGTCCAGCTGGGTCAGCACGTCTTTCGGTAAGCGCAGCTCGCTCACGAAATTCCGCACGCTCTCTGGCCCCTCGCTGAGCCGCTCATAGCCCGCCTCGAACACGCGTTTGACGAGTTCGGGCAAGATGCCTTCGAGGCGACTCACGCGCTCGCGTTCATCGCGCTCTGAGCCGTCGGGCCGTTCGCTACTCACCACGGAGGGGTACCGTGCCCCCTAGCGGCCGTCAAACCACACACCCGGATCAGGGCTCGAGAGCCGTGATGTCCCGCGCTCCGTCGACTACTTGACAGCGCCTCGGCGCGCGCCCGGCGCCAGGACGGAGAGCCGGCGCCTGCACCCGAGCGGCCGCGATCGTCAGGGAGTGATAGCCTGGATCCATGCAGAACGAGTTCAAGGAGCGACGGGAGCGCGTGCTCGCCGCAATTCACCCCGGCGTGCTCGTAGTCCCCGCGGCGCCACTCGCCATCCGCAACAATGACGTAGAACACGAGTATCGCCAGGACTCCGACTTCTTCTACCTGACGGGCTTCGACGAACCCGAGAGTGTGCTGGTGCTGAACAGCCAAAGCGAGCAGCCGTTCACGTTGTTCGTGCGTGCGCGGGACCCGGAACGCGAGGTCTGGGACGGCGCACGCGCGGGCGTCGAGGGCGCGGTCAGCGAGCTCGGTGCGGACGTGGCTTTCACGATCGGCGAGCTTGCGCTGAAGTTACCCGACGCAATCCAAAATACGGAGCGTATCTTCTATCGTTTGGGCAAGAACCGCGGCTTCGACGATATCTTGCTGAGTGCGCTCGATCGAGTCCGCGGACGCGCACGCCTGGGGGTCACTTGCCCGAGCTCGATCGTGGATGCAGCGACGGTCGTCCACGAGTCCCGGCTGAAGAAGTCCACGCTCGAGCTGGCCGCCATGCAGCGCGCCATCGACATCACGCGCGACGCGCATTTGGCAGCCATGGCTCAGGCCGCGCCGGGCATGTTCGAGTACGAGGTCGAGGCCATCTTGCGCGGTATTTTTCGGCGCTTTGGCTCCGAACGCCCGGCATACGCGCCGATCGTGGGCTCTGGACCGAACGCGACGGTGCTCCACTACCATCGGAATGACCGACGCATGCAAGAGGGGGACTTGCTGCTGATCGATGCCGGTTGTGAGTTCGATTACTATGCCGCAGACGTGACGCGCACGTTCCCGGTCAGTGGCAGGTTTTCGCCGGCGCAGCGCGCGATCTATCAGCTCGTGTTGGATGCGCAGCTCGCGAGTATCGAGGTCACCCGCGCTGGGCGGACCTTCGACGAAGTGCACGCCGCCAGCGTCGAGGTCATCACGCGAGGTCTGTGCCAGCTCGGCATCATCCCGGGGCCGGTCGAAACCGCGATCAGTGAGGCCCGCTACAAGCCGTACTACATGCACAAGACCAGCCACTACCTGGGGATGGACGTGCACGACGTCGGCGCCTACTTCGTGGCGGGCAAGCCGCGCCCCCTTTCACCGGGGATGGTGATCACGGTGGAGCCGGGGATCTATATTGCGCACAACGCAGCGGTGGCTGCAGAGTATCGCGGCATCGGCGTGCGCATCGAGGACGACGTGCTGGTGACCGAGGGGCGCGCAGTCGTGCTCAGCGAAGCGATCCCCAAGCGCGTCGATGAAATCGAGCGCGTCTGCGCGCGCGCGGCCTAGAACGGCAGATACTGGCCGGTAGAACGTGCGTTTTTTGCGATTGGCACAGCTAGTCAAAGCGATTTTACCTAGTCTTGCTGGGTTTTTGCTGGGTTTATCGGTGTCCCACCCGGCGCGGGCGGAGCCAGTGGCTGCACACGCGGCGTCGGGTCAAGAGCGCTATCGCACCCCTATCCCCGGGACTGAATCTTACTGGCACGGCTTCGGTTCGCTGTCTTTGGGTAAGGGCATGCGTTTCAACAACCCGTATCGTTTGGCAACCCCGCTCGGCGATAGCGCGGAATCGCTGTCACTGTCCGCCACGTACTACGACCTGGGGCTCGGCTTCGTGCGCGGTCCCGCGCGCGGACTTTCGCACGGGGCCGTTCTCCACTTGTCGATTGCAGCCCAAGGCATTCCGCAAGCCGTATCGAGCGTGTCGTACACGGCGCTCGAACGCTTGGACAACGGTCGCACGCTGCTGTTCGGTCGCGCCGGGATCCCGATCGTCCTCGGCCCCGATTTGAGCGGTGGGCTCGAGGCGGCGCTGGGCGTCGCGTACATGATCAGCGCCGGTCTCGGAGTGCAGAGCGAATTAATCGGAAGTTTGTTCTACGGCGCGGCCACCCACGATCGCTCGGTGACGACGATTCCGGTGCTGTCGGCGCAGCTCGGTTTGTTCGTCGACTACGAGGTGTTGCCGTGAAGTTCGCGCTCCACACGCTGCTTTCCAAACTGGCCCGAGAACGCGAAAGGCTCGGGTTTTTCGCGCTGGTGCTGTTGTTTTGCACGGCCCCGACGCCGGGTGACGTCGGCGGTTGTGGTCAGAAGCCAGCGGAGCTCGATCCGGGAACGTTCTTCGCGAGCAAGGCCAACACCGACTGTCAACGCTGCCAGGAGTGTGGCCTGACTCGCGCCTCGTGTGCCAACGCCTGTAACGCACCGGAGAGCTATCCGTCCGCCTTCCCGGAGAACTGCCTACCACTCGTTCACGACGGCGAGGTGTGCTTGCGGGCGCTGCTCCACGCGAGCTGCGACGACTATGCGTCGTACATGAGCGACAGCTCGCCCAGCGTGCCGACCGAGTGCAACTTTTGCCCGGAGCCGGCTCCATGAAGGCAAAGCTCCTACTCTCGCTACTGGTGTGCTTGGGCGCGCTGTCATGCGCGAGCACCGCGCGCATGACCGGTGACTTCGCCGAGTATCGTAGCTATCGAGAATTTCGTGTTTCCACCACGCTCGAGGCGCGGCTCGGCGCCGCCGAACGATACCTGCGTGACTACCCGAGTGGCAGCTACAAAGAGGAAGTGCGGCTCTGGTACTTTCCGGCGGAGAAGCGCTATTTCAAGCTGGCTTGGGACACCTTGCCGCGCCTGCGCGCCTACCTCGACGCGATGCCGAATGGACCCCACGCCGAAGCCGCGGCCGAGCGTATCAGCGAGCTCGAGTCGCGTCGCGTATTCGCCGACCGGCGCGAACAGCGTTTCATCAGCCACGCGCAAGAGATCCAGTCACGGTTGGCGCGGGCCGCCGATCAACGACGCGGCTTCGTACGCGAGTTTTCTCGCCTGACCGGGCTGCTAGCGGCGACGCGCACGTTCGGTGAGCCGACGTCCGAGCTCGACCCAGCGCTGCTCATTCGCCTACGCGAGCGTCCGCCGCAGCTTCATTGCGAGGCCGATCAGTGCCAGAAGGTCTTTTCATTCCGCTACGCGGTCCCCGAAGACAAAATCTTGACCGAGCGTTCGATCGACGTCGACCTGCAGATTCGCCTGGAGCGAGGCCTCGTGCAGGAGCTTTCCATTTCGGGACCTGAGCTCTTCACGCGCGTGGCGGAGGCCATTGCCGTGCGCGCCGTCCCGCCGTTCAATCCGCAAGCGAGCGCCGAGGCGCTCGGTCAAGCGCTGGAAATCGTGAGCGCCGCGTTGGACACTCCCTTACCCAAGGCGCGTTGCGAGGTGGAAGCCGTGAGCCCGGTGGTGGTGGAGCGCCGTTGCGACGGAGTTCGATTGTTGGTCGTGGCCGGTACCGAGCCCGGCGCCGCGGACCGCGTGATCGTGCAGCGTGAAAGCAACGATCGACCCAAACAACGGCGAATCAAGGGCGCCGGCGGGTGAGTGTGGTAGGAGCCGTGCGGTGTTCAGCGCCCCCGCGATTCCGTACCTGCAGCTGCCCGAGCTCGTCCTCATCCCCAAGGGCTTTTTCGGAGATTTTCCCTCCGGAGCGTTCTCGATCAAGCCTTTCGGGACGTTGGTCGCGATCGGCGTGTACATCGGGTCCGTACTGACCACGCGCTTGGGAAAGCGCCTCGGCCTGCACGAGCGCGTGTTGACGAGCTTCGCCGCTTGGGTGATCGGATTCGGCTTCCTGGGCGGTCACATGTTGGATGTGATCTTCTACTACCCAGGGCAAGTGTTGCGGGACCCGCTGTCCTTGTTTCGAATTTGGGAAGGTCTGTCGAGCTTCGGTGGTTTTTCGGGCGCGATCATCGGCGGCTTCTTGTGGAAGTGGCGCTACAAGGCCGACATATTGCCTTACGCGGACGTGGTCGCCAGTTCCTTTCCCGCGGGCTGGGTGTTCGGTCGCCTGGGGTGCAGCGTCGCGCACGATCATCCAGGCCTAGCCAGTGACGCTTGGTTCGCGGTGCAATATCCAGGTGGCGGGCGTTTCGATCTCGGCCTGTACGAGATGTGGCTCACGGTCCCGCTCGCGGTTGCCTTCCTCTGGCTACGTCGAAAGCCGCGTCCTTGGGGCTTCTACGTGGGCGCGATCACGCTCTCGTACGCTCCCGTGCGCTTCGCGCTCGACTTCCTGCGAGTGGGCGAGCCGCTCGCCGAGAACGGCGGCTTCACTTCCGTGGTCGACCCGCGCTACGGCGGGCTCACGCCCGCTCAATGGGCGTGCTTTGGTCTCTTGGCCGTGGGCGTGTATTTCTTCATGCGAACATTGGGCAACGCAGGTACGCCCGCCGCATTCGCCGTTCCACCGCCGCCCCAGGCGCTCGCTGGGCGCAGGGTGGCAGCGGCCATCACGCACGAATCTTGAGCGCGCCACGCGCTAAGCGCGCGACCAGCGGCAAGCGACCAGGAGTCTCGCCGTCCATGTCGATTAGCACTTCCGCGCGCGGCACCAAGCTCTCGGCCTCGATCAACGAGCCTCGCGCGAAGCGCACGCCGGGCTGCCCGAGGTGCGTTCCTTGATAGATGCGCGAGCTGAAGCCCACGACTTGAGCGCGCGTCAAATCGTGCATCGCGATTACGTCTAGCAAGCCGTCGTTGGGCACGGCATCGGGCGCGATCTTCATGCCGCCGCCGAAGTACTGGCCGTTGGCGACGGCGACGTTCACGATCGGCGCTTCGAGGAAGATTTCGCCGTCGACGCGTACACGCACGGGCGCGTTCGTGTAGCTCAGCAACGCGCGCGCCGTACCGAGGAAGAACGCGGCGCGTCCGCCGATCCACTTTGGTCCTGCACTGACCAAGCGATCGGTCAGGCCGCCGAGGCCGAAGCTGGTGATGTTCAAGAACGCGCGACGGATGGTTTGGCCGGAGTGTGAGCTGATTTCGAGCAGGCCGAGATCCAGCGGGCGAGCCTCGGCCGTGGCCAGGCGCTCGACCGCGTCCTCGAGCGTGCCGCCCAGGCCGAAAGTTTTGCGAAAGTCTCCCCCGGTGCCAGACGGAATCAGCGCCAGGTCCGGACCGGGCAGCGGCTGCCCTTCCGAGTCCAGATAGCCCTGGCTGATCTCGTTCAGGGTCCCGTCGCCGCCCATCACCCCGAGGCACTCGATTCCGTCGGCGCGCGCCTCGTGGACCAGCCGCGTGGCGTCTCCCGGGGCTCGGGTTTCGACGAACTCGGCTTGGATTCCGCGGTCCTCCAGCAGTCGCTTCAATGCGGGAAGACGCCGAACCACGCTTCCACTGCCGGCACTTGGGTTGCAAATCACGCGTAGCTTCATGAGCGCCCGAGCTTACACGACCGCCCCGCCAAGCCACCTCAGACCCGCCTCGATCTGGACCCTGCAAGCCCCGTGCCGGCTGCTTGGCCGGCGACTGCACAAACTGCTGACTTGAATGGCGATTCACAGGCAGTTATCGTCAAACCCGGATTCTGCGCCTGTCCCGGCCATCGCCGGAGCGCAGCGAATTTATTTAGGGAACAGCAAAGAAAATGGCGACCGAGGATGCACGAAAACTCTTCGTGGCGGGCTTGCCCGAGTCCATCAGCGAAGACGTGCTGAGGCAATTGTTCGAAGCAACCGGGGGCAAAGTGGTGGACGTGAGTCTGCCGCGCGATCGTGCAACGGGACGACCGCGTGGTTTCGGCTTCGTCACCTTCGCCACGTCCGAAGAGGCGATCGCTGCACGCGATAAGCTCGACGGCTCACTGCAAGCAGGCCGTGCGATCTCCGTGCGCCCCTTTTCTTCGGAGCCACCGCGTCGCGGTGATGCACCGGGATTTGCGGCAGGCGGTGGCGCTGGTGCCGGTGGCGCTGGTGGCGGCGGCGGCGGCGGCGGCAGCGGTCCTCAGATGACCGAAGATCGCACGCTGTACGTCGGCAACTTGCCGTACGACACGAGCCAGCAGGAGATGACTCAGATCTTCACCGACAACAACATCGGTCCCGTCGCGCGCATTCATTTGCCGGTCGGACCCGACGGTCGCCTGCGCGGTTTTGGTTTCATCACCATGGGCACCGCAGAGGCGGCGAACGAAGCGATCACCACGCTGCGCAATTTCGATCTGCGCGGTCGTCGCTTGATGCTCAACATTGCGCATCCGCGCGGCGCACCGGGCGCACCGGGTGGCGCGAGTGATCGCCCGCGACCCGCGTATGGTGGCGGCGGCGGCGGTGGTTACGCCGGCGGTGGAGCAGGCGGTTACTCGGGA
>DATEPG010000363.1:0-27892 GCA_035273265.1 Polyangiaceae bacterium | reverse complement strand
TCACTGTCCACCGCGATCGTCAGCAGCGGCGTGATGGCACGACCCGTTGCGCCACGGCCCCAGGGAAACGCCTTCGAATCGAGCTCGTCGAAGCAGATGTGTTGGCCAGTGCGCGGGCATAATTCCGCGCATTCACAGTCGCGCTTGGCGAAGCTGACCGTGCTGCCTCTCGAGAGCGTGCCGCTGCCTTGCACGCACAGGGATTCGTAAAATGCGCGCGCCACGCTCTTGATCGTTTTGCAGCGAGGGTCCTTGAGCGGCACGCTTTCACCGCTGAAATCCGACTCACTGGGAAAGTCGTAGTAGGTGTTGCGGTAGGTGCCCAGGACTCGCCCGCCGGGCGCACGGGCATTGAGTCTCGCAGGGGGAACCTTGCTGCCGAGGCTGACGGAAGCCGCAGCGGGCGCGGAGCCGGAGAAGCCGGGAGTGAATGGCACGAAGCGGTCATCGTTGACCGGGGTGTCGCTGATCACTCGCGAGCGAACGCCTGGCGGAGGTTGTGCCTTGGGATCGTCCGGGCCTTTGCTGGCGGCGCTGCCTTCTGGCGCTGGGTCGTCGCCCCAGGCGCCAGTCGACAAAGGCTGGTTCATCCAGGCCGAACCAGCGGTGGTACAGGACCAAGCGCCGAGCGCCAGCAAGGGCCAGGCGGATCGCTGAATTTTCACCCTGGCACCGAGCCAGAGCGATTTTTGTGCTGGGGATCGCATTGGTCGAGGGCGTTGTCCGTGATCTCGGCCTGGAGCGATAGCGTGTGCGTGATCCAATGCTCGCAGACCTCGGGCGGGACCTGAAACGCCGCCAAGGTCTCTTTGAGGATCTGCAGACGACGCATGAATTGTCCGCCGGTGATGCGGTGGGCGCGGTGCGTCTGGTCAATCGGGCGACCCGTGTACGCGACCGGAGCGCCCAAGTGGCGCGCCGCAAACTCGTATTCTTTGGCTTTGACGCGTTCGCGATCGGCCGCGCGGAACAGGTAGCCGATCATCAGGTCGTCGAACAGGCGATCGACGAAGCGCGCGATGATCGCGCGCAGGCTGGTTTCTCCACCGAGCCTCTCGAATAGCGTGGGCGGCTCCATGCCCAGCGGTGTAGCGCGATTTGGGGAACTTGGCACTAGCGAGCGTCAGCGAGCGCTCGCGAGCCGGTTGACGCGGAGCTTAGCCAGGTAATTGGCAGGATCGAGCTGCAGCGCCTCACGCCACTCGACCTCGGCCGCGCTGCGATCGCCCCTCTGAAACAAGACGTCGCCCAGGATCACACGCGCGCTCGGATCGCGTGGCGCCACGGACACCGAGTGGTTCGCCCATCGTAATGCAGAGGCCGGATCGCCCAGCTTGAGCAGAGCATCGGCGAGGCCGTTGCTGGCGGTTACGCTGTCGTCGTCGAACACCACACCGCGCCGGAAGAAGCGCTCGGCGCGGGCGAAGTCCCGGCGTTTCATCGATGCTTGAGCCTCGCGTACGCTGCTGAACGAGAGCGCTTTGAACTGCTGTGGATCGCTACTCGGCTCGAGTCGCATCGAGGCCAGCCAGGCGCGTCTGGCTGGTTCGTAGTCACCCACGCGCGCCAGGCCGTCGCCCAAAATCCCTTGTCCGCGAGCGCTGGTGGGATCCAGCAAGAGCCCCTTCCTGGCCCATTCCACTGCCTTCGCGCCGTCGCGCCGGAGCAGCATCAGCTGTGCGAGCTCGAGCGGGAGGGCCGGACTACTTTGATTCCAGAGCACCGCCTTGCACAGCGCAGCCTGCGCGGCGTCGAGATTGCCCTGCACCAACGCGCGGTTGGCCTCGCGTACTTGCCCGTAGGCCGCGCCCGGGTACTCGCCGGATTTGACCTTGGCCCCGCCGAACGTCTCTTCACAGCTCGGCGCGCGCTTGCCGCTTTCATCGGGCCCCACGTTCGTGCTGGCCGTGGGCTGCGGCCCGGCTGCTTCGGGGGAGGCTGGGCCGCTTGCTTGGCTGGCAGGCGGAGGCGGCGAGGGCAGGGCTGCTGGCTGGCTCGGGTTCGACGAGAGATCGCTCGAGGGCCTGGGCGGGGAGCTCGAGCGCTGCGGCTTGCTGAGCAGGCTGAGGGCCGCCACCACCAACAAGCCCTGTAAGGCGGCGAGCGCGACCAAGAACAGCGCGAGCGGCCAGCTGACGCCGGTGCGAGCAGGTCCCAAGAACGCCGCTGCTGCGTAGACCGCTGGTTGCGCGAGCTGCGCTGGTTGCGCGAGCTGCGCCGGCGGCCGAAGGCTAGTGCTCACGGGCAGCTCTCCCGGCGGCGGCCGCAAACTGGGAGCGGCTGCACTCGGGATCGATGGCGTGATCGGAGACGGCTCCGAATCAGCCATGTTGAGTGCGACGTCGACCGTCGCCATCACATTGGTGACCGCGGGCTGATTGACCGGCGTGACGTGCACGCGCCCCGAACTCAGCACCATGAAGGCCGACAGCGCGAGTGCACCGTCCCATTTCTGGCTCGGATCGAGGCGCGACTCACCTGCGGCGCCCACGACCAACCCGTCCGAGATGTCGATGCTGACGGTTGCCCGCGGATTATTGACGGTCACGCGCAGTGGCCGCGGGCTCGTCGTCAACGCGCGCAGGCAGCGCGCGGGTCCCGTGATTTCCAAGCGCGCATCGAAGCTTTCGCCAGTTTCGGCCCAGGCTTGCAAGGTGCGATCGGCCTCGGAGAGTGCGGCCAGGGCAGTGTCCAGCCGATCGAGCGCGGGCACGGACAACGCGTCGGACCAGATCTCGTCCCAACGCACGACGAGCAGTGACGCCCAGCGCAAGCGCGTATCGCGACGCATTCGTCGGAGCAGCTCATAGCCCTGCCCTTTGACTTGTGCTTCGCCGATCAACAAAACCTCCGGATCGACTTGACGCAGCTTGGCGAAGCGGAGATCCGTGGGCGCCAAATCGGTCACGACCACCGACACTCCACGCGAGCGCAGCTCTTGGGCGACGCTGTCGGCTCGACCCGTATCGTCATCGGCCAGCGCCACGCGCAGTCCCTTCACATCGACGCGTTCGGGTTCGGTCGAAGGCGCTGCCGGATCGAGCAACGTGACCGTTCCGGCCGCGTGCTCGGCGAACTCGTAGTGCAGCGGCTCGGCGTGCACGACGTGCGATTTCACTTGGCGTACGAAGTCGTCGATGAACGCCGCCAGTGGTCGTCCGCTGCCGAGCACCAAGCGGACTGCGTCGTCGTTGCCCTTGCCGGTATGAACCGACAGAATCCCCGAGCGGAGCTCCTTGCTCAGGGCGCCCACGAACTCGCTCAGGGTCGCCTCACCGACGACACCCAACGACTCTCCGCCACGCTCCGGAATTTCTCGAGCGAGCTTGGCGACTTGCTCGGCGATGGCGTCGATACTCGCGGACGGCGCGATGACCGCGGCCGCGCCGTGGCGGAAAGCGCGCAGCCGCATGTCGAGCGCCGTGTTGTCGTCCAAAATGGCGACGGGAACCACCGAGCATACGGGCGAGCTCATCAACGTCTCGAGTACGCTGCTGCCGCCGTCGCGGGCCGCAGCGCCGACCAGCAAGACCAAATCGGGGGCCGCCGCGATCACGGTTTCCGCCACCGCGTCGGGCGTCGTGGTTTCGACGTAGACGCGATGTCGCGCGAGCGAGGCGCGCAGCGCAGGCTCGAACGTGCTGTCTGCGCCCACGAGCAAGATCGTCGGCTCGATCGTGGCTTGCAGCGCTGCTGGCCGCCGCGGCGCGAGCATCGGCCCTGAGCTCGAACGCACCGGCTTCTTCGGCGGAGTCGGCCGCAGAGCGAAGGCGGCAGCAGGCCGCGCCGACGAGCGATCGTTCATTCTCGACTATCATCCTCCAGCCGAGAGTGCGGGACCAGTCTCGAGTCACGCGATCAGATTCGAAATATCCTTGTGGATCCGGCCGTTGGAAGCCAAAACGTGGCCGACCGACAAGTCGGGCGGCGTACCATCAAGTGCGCTGAGCATGCCGCCCGCGGCCAAAACCAGGGAAGATCCGGCCATCAGGTCCCATGCGTTCAGGCGGCGCTCCCAGTAGGCGTCATACGTACCGTCTGCCACTAGGCACAGATCGATGGCGGCCGACCCACAGCGCCGGACGCCGCGGACTCGTGGTTTGACACGGGTGAATGCCGAGAAGTTGTTGCTCGCGGACTGGCTGCGATCACTCGGGAAGCCGGTGGCAACCAGCGCTCGATCGAGCTCACTGGTTTCGCTCACCCGGCACGGCTCGCCATTTCTGAGAGCCGGGCCGCCGCGAAAGGCGCGCCAGTGGCAGGCCAGCGCGGGCGCGACCACCGCGCCGGCAATCGGCAGCCCAGCTTCGGCGATGCCCAGACTGACGCAAAAGAAGAAGTGCCCATGCACGAAGTTGGTCGTGCCGTCGAGCGGATCGCAATACCAGGTGAGCTCATGGCCGGGCGCAGGGGCGCCGCCTTGTTCCTCACCAACGATGGCGATTTCGGGGGTGCGCTCGGCGAGCCGCTGCCTGATCAGCCGCTCGCTCGCCAAGTCGTACTCGGTGACTAGATCCGCGCGGCCCTTCTCTCGAACCGCGGGCTGCTTGCGAAAACCCGCGTACAAGATTTGCGCGGCTTCGCTGGCGACTTCGAACGCGATCTGTGCGAGCTCCTCCGGCGATCGGCGCGATCGGCTCATGGGCGTTGGTCTACCCGCGCTGGTCCCTTGTTCAGGCCTCGACGCCGTGGCACTTCTTGTACTTCTTGCCGCTGCCGCACGGGCAGGGGTCGTTCCGACCCACGCGCGGCTCGCTGCGACGGATGGGGGGCCCCTTCAGCTCGACGCCGTCGATGAAGAACCACTTGCCGTCTTCTTTCCTGAAGGTCGCGCGCTCGCGGTGGTCGATCTTCATCTTTTGCAGCTTGTAGCTGGCGACGAATTCGACAGTGCCCTCGCTGTCGGTAGCGGTGCCGCCTTCGGTCGAGGAGACCTCTAGGCCGAGCCACTCGGAATTCTTGGCCCACGCCTCGGTGTTGGCGCGATCGACCTCACCGGCCGTCTTCGGATCGTGGGACGAGATCACGAAGTCCACGTTGTGCGTGGCGTACGCGGTGTAACGCGCGCGCATCAACTCTTCCGCGGTCTCCGCCTGGCGTTTGCCGCTCAGGATCGGACCACAGCACACTTCGAGGGACTCACCTTTTCCGCAGGGACACGCCACTATCAGCCTCTTTTTGCTATTCCTGAACGCGTTTCAGAGCGCCCGCGTTTAGCACCCTTCGCCCGGGACCGCACGGGGCTTTCTTCAGCGGCTCAGGCGCTCCAGCAATTTCGCATGAATGCCGCCAAACGCGCCGTTCGAGAGCAGCGCCACGACGCTGCCTGGGATCGCGTTCAGCGCCAAGTAATCGAGGATGGCCTCGACGCTCGGCAACGCCTGGGCGGACTTGCCGAGCGCGTTCAAGTCGCGGGCAAGCCGGCTGAGGTCGAGCGCCTCTTCGGCTGGCAAATTCGAGCGACCCAGGGGTGCGAGCAATACTTCGTCCGCGCTTTCGAAGGCGCGAGTGTATTCCTGTTGATGCATGCGTCGGCACGCCGTCGCGCTGCGCGGCTCGAAGACCGCAAATAGTTTAGCCTCCGGGTGCCGGCCGCGGAGCGCTGCCAGTGTCTCTTGAACCGCGGTTGGATGATGCGCGAAGTCGTCGTAGACGAAGGTGTCGCGCGGCGTGCCGATCAGATCTTGGCGACGGCGCACGCCCTCGAAACGCGCCAGCGCCGGCCCAATATTGGCGATCCTCGCGCCGTAGCCTTGGGCGGTGGCGCCGATCGCTGCCAGCGCATTCTTCAGGTTGTGGCGACCGGGCACGGTCAGCGCGAGGCGACCGCACGAGACGCCGCCCGCGTACAGATCGAAGCGCGTGCCAGCTTCGTCCATCTGCGCCGGGGCCGCCAGCCAATGCGGCGGCTTACCGTGCGTGTCTTCGCCCTCGAGCGCGAACCACGCGACCTGCGCGCGCGCCTGCGCATCGACGACCTTCACCACTTCTGGGTCGGCCGCGTTGGCGACGATCAATCCGTGCTCCGGCACGAGCGCGACGAACTTGCGGAAGGCCTCGAGGTAGCTCTCGAGATCCGGATAGATGTCGACATGGTCGTGCTCGATCGAGGTCAAGATCGCGACCTCGGGGCGGTAGTGCAGGAACTTTGCCGTCTTCTCGAAGAAGGCCGTGTCGTACTCGTCGCCTTCGATCACGAATGCCGGCTTGCGCAGCGGGCGATCACCTTGCGCCAGGCGAACCTTCTCCACGCGGCCGGCTCGAAAGCTACGCGGGAAATTCTTGGGCAGGCCGCCGATCAGAAATCCTGGAGCAAACCCGCAGGCCTCGAGCAAGTGCGCGGCCATGGCACTGGTCGTGGTCTTGCCGTGGGTGCCGGCAACGACCAGCGGCGAGCAGGCGTCGAGCGCAAATTCGCCGAGGGCGCCAGCGATGTGCGTGTAACGCAGGCCGCGCTCGATCGCGGCCCGCACCTCCGGATTGTCCTTGCGACACACGTTGCCGATGATGGTCAGGTCCGGCGCGGGCTCGAGGTGGCGGGGGTCGAAGCCTTGCAAGCAGCGCACCCCCCAACTTTCGAGGGCTGGGCCCATCGGCGGGTCGAAAGCAACGTCGCTGCCCGACACTCGATGGCCGAGCTCTGTCAGCAAGCCCGCCAGCGCGCCCATGCCCGTTCCGGAGACCGCTACGATGTGGATATGCATGAGCTCATTCATCCGCCTGAGTTGATTGATGCCCGTTCGACGGGGCGTCCTATTGGCATAGCCTGGCGTGCGCTGCTAGCGTGCCCGTCGGCGCCCGAGCGCGCCTTGCCCTCATGAAAATCACCGACAAGCTTTCGGCAAAAACGCCCGCGTTTTCCTTTGAATTTTTCCCACCAAAGGATCAAGCGGGGGTCGATCGCTTGTTCGAGACCGTGGCTCGCTTGCAGGCCTACGACCCGGCTTACGTGTCGGTGACGTATGGCGCGGGCGGCAGCACGCGCCGGCTCACGGTGGATTTGGTGACGCGCATCAAGCGTGAGGTCGGCCTGGAGGCGATGGCGCATCTCACGTGCGTTGGCGGTACGCGCGAAGAAATCAGCAGTGTGCTCGATCAGTTGCAAGAGGGCGGAATTCACAACGTCCTGGCCTTGCGCGGTGACCCGCAGAAGGGCGAGACCACGTTCGTGAAGTCCGAAGGGGGCTTCGGCTACGCCTCGGAGCTCACTGCGTTCATTCGTGAGCGTTATGACTTTTGCTTGGCGGGCGCCTGCTATCCAGAAAGCCATCCGGAGTCGCCCAGCGCCGAGCTGGATCTGGAAAACGTCAAGCGCAAGGTCCTGGCCGGAGTCGAGGTGCTGGTCACGCAGCTGTTCTTCGACAGCAAGGATTACTTTACGTTCGTTGCGCGCGCGCGCGCCGCGGGGATCGACGTGCCGATCATCGCCGGCATCATGCCGATTACCAATCTCTCGCAGGTCAAGCGCTTCACGGCGATGTGCGGCGCGAGCATCCCTCCGCCGCTGCTGGCTCGCTTGGAGGCCGCGGGTAATGATCTGGCCCTGGTGCAGCAGATCGGCGTCGAGCATGCGACCGCGCAGTGCCGGGAGCTGATCGAGGGGGGCGCGCCGGGCATTCACTTCTACACGCTGAATCGCTCGCCTGCGACCGTCGAAGTGTTGGATCGATTGCGCGGCTGAGCCGAGCGGACCCGCGCTCGGGCGCGGGTCCGAGCTCATTTGCGGATCACGATTCGCGTCTTGTCGCCGTCCGCGAGCGGCGTGGCCAAGCCGTGCCAGCCTTCGGGGACTTGCGGGGTGGCCCACTGGTAGACGCGCTCCGCGTCAGCCGGTGATAGCTCGATTGCACCCGCGCCGTGATCGACGCCGAAGCGATCGTGCCAATAGGCGCCGTACAGCTGCACGCCGGACGACAAATTGAGCCCCCAGGGTGCATCGAATAGCTCGAAATTCTCGGCGAACGAGTTCGCGTCTCGCGTCGCGAGCGTCAGCTCTTTGCCCAGGACCTCGAACGCGCCGAGCCACTTATCGCCTTCCGCGTGGTGCGCGTCGCGATTCACGCTGATGAGTGTCACGAACAGCGCACGTTTTCCTTCGTACAACGTGAGCGTCGAGGTGACGACACTGACATCGATCCAACGCTGCGTGCCTTGAGCGAACTCCGGAAAGGTGTTGCGCTGCTGCACGAGCACGACGTCACGGTGACGCACCCAGTGGCCGCCCGTCGTCGCCCAAAATTTCACTTCTCCCACGCTGCGGAAGCGACCCGTCAAGCGCACCACCTCGTGGTAATCGAGCGCGTCCACCTTTTGACTGGCTTCACCCTCGAGCTTGAAGGCGTGCACGCCGCGCTTGACCACGAAGGCGAATGGCAGGTCGTCCTTCTTCGTCAACTCCACGCCGCGGAACGCGGATGGCTCGGCGGCTTCGAGATCGGTGGCCTTCACGAAGCGTCCACTGGTCAACAGTGCCAGGCGTTGCACTTTACCCTCTGGATCCCGCGCCGACCAGGAACCGACGACCGCCATTCCGGCACGGCGCTTCAACTTGCCGACCTCACGCACGGCGTCGTCGTGCCCCGGGTCGCGCTCGAACAGCGGTGTTTCCAGCCGTGTTCGCGCGTAGGCATAAGGCAGGGGCTGGTCGAGATGGGGCGTGAGCGCCATCGCCGCCAAGGTGGGATGCGCCATGTCGATGGTTGCGCTCTCCGTTGCGCAGACGAAGCCGCGCGGGCGCACCGGATACCAACCGCCCCCGCAACCGCGTCGTGAGTACGGCTCCGGCGCGCGTGCCACGCGCGCGCCGGCATGTAGGTAGCCGAGTTGCCGAGCGCCGGGGGCTGGGCGTTCCAAGACCGGCGTGATGTTGGCCACCGCACCCAATTGGGGACCGTTGGCCGCCGGCTGGGGCAGGTTGGGGATGCCCTCGTCCTCCGCCGCCGCTTTCGACAGGCTTGGTCCGTCCTGATGCGAGCCACAGGCCACGAGTGGCAGCAGCAAAGCCAGAGGCAACACGATGCCGCGGACGCGGCGCACCGAAGGCGGTTCGAGCGGATCGAGCATCGGGGCCATACCGAAGCGGTTGCCACGATCGCTCGCCATTGGGCAAATTTACGGTCTTCTGCCGATGGAGCCCGAAGAGCGTGCAAATCGAACCGCAATCGGTCAGTGCTCGGGCAAGTTGCGTATCGAGGTGTCGGCATCCGTCACCGGTAGCCGACCGGACGGCCTGAGCGACTCGCGGGCGATTCGGGCGCCGATATGGGCACAATCCGTCGCTCACAGCGTGGGCACTCGCGCCGCGGTGCACACGGTCCGACACTCCGGCCGACAGCGCTGCTTCGCGCGGCCGAGCGATCAGTATATCATCGTGTTGAGTATCAACACCATCAGTGGTTCATGTCTGCACCCGGAGTGAGAAGAAATCGCCTTCCCTTGCCAAGTATTTTCGGAAGGGAAGTGCGTCGGCGTCGTGTCGCGCTCGGGCTCACGCTCGAGCAACTCGCGGAACGATCCGGTCTCACCCCTAATTATATCGGCACCGTCGAAAATGGTCGCCGCGATCCCTCGCTGAGTACGGTCATGTCGCTCGCGGTTGGCCTCGGTGTGCCTGCGGGTGAGCTCGTCGGTGGCGTCGCCGAACTGGGACCGGTTGCGATCGAGACCGCACGTCTGGTGGAGGGGGCACCGCCCGAACTGCAGACTGCCATCCTGGAGCTCGCGCGCGCGATCACCAAGCGGCGTCGCTGAGCCAGCGGCGTGTCGCTGAGCCGTCGGCGTGGCGCGCCGCCGGCTCTTGGAAATCACGCTGGTAGTGCTTTGCCGAGCGACCGGGGTTGACCCCGAGGCCTGAGTGTCCGAGATCGGGTACGCCCATGAATCGACTGCCTCTTTTGTGCGCCCTGCTTGGCCTCAGCTCGATCACCAGCTTGGCGCGCGCTGAGTCCTCGGACACCGCTTGGGATGGTGGCTACAATCAGGTGGCGAGGCGCCGGTCGGGCTTCGTTGCGGGGCTGACGCTGGGCCTGGCCGCGGGCAGCGGCTCCGGCTATCCGAACGAACTCGCGAAGCTCGGTGACCCGCTCTACGAGCGCAACACTGGCGCGGCTTTCGGTGGCGTCAACCGCTTGTGGTTCGGCGGCGCGCTGACGGATTATTTGGTTTTCGGCATGGGCATCGCCGGCATCGGCATGAAGCACGACCAAACCTCGGTGGCGGGTAGCGCGTTCATCTTTCACGTCGAAGCCTACCCGCTGTTTTATCGCGGCGGTGTGTTTCGAGACTTGTCGATCTTCGGCGACTTCGGCGCAGGCGGCATGAAGATCTCAGGCAACAATCGTCAAGAGGCCGACGGCGGTCTGATGAGCGTGCTGGGCTTCGGTGCTGGCTATGAGCCCGTGCGTTTCTGGAAGTTCACGTTCGGTCCGGCCGTCGAGTATTGGCACTGGTTCAGTCAGACCATGACCATGGACAGCGTTGCCGTCGAAGCACGCCTCACGTTCGTGGGCGGGCCGTAGTACGCCGGCCGATCAGCAAGAAGTGACTCGCCTTCGAGCTCGGATGCCGGCGAACTCGCTGCACTTCCACTTCGAAACCGCTCTTGCCGAAGCGATCGACGAACGCCGGCTCTTCGCCAGCCGACCAATACACCGCGAGGCCGCCGTTCGTCAGCGCGCGATGTACGGCGGCAAGTCCTGCGGCTTGGTACAGCCGCGTGTTGCCGGCCGTGTTCATGCTCGTGGTCTGATTGTCCGCGTCCAACATGATCGCGTCGAAGCGCGCCTCGCTCTGCTCGATCACGCGCGCCACGTCGCCGAGCACGACTTGCGTGCGCGGATCCGCCAGGGCCTCGGACGAAAGCGAATAAGCACGGTTCTGATTCCAAGCGACGACTTCGGGTAAGAGCTCGGCCACCACCACCTGCGCGTCCTGCGCAAGGCTCGAAAGCGCCGCACGCAACGTGAAGCCCAACCCTAGGCCACCGATCAACACACGCGCGCCGCGCACGAGCCGAAGCGACCGGCACGCGACCACGCCCAGCTGCTCTTCCGAGAACGAATGACGGCTGGACATCAGCTCGCGACCGTTGACGCGGATCGCGTACGTCCCATCATGTTCGGCGAGCGACATCTGGCTACCGTCGGCTGTGGTGACTTGCTCGAGCAGCGTCCACTTTTTCACGCGCTCACCTCCGCCCGGGTTACGCCGAGCGGCGTCCGCTGACGACGCGTTCGACGCCCGCTAGGTCTTTGCTGCGCGTAATCTGGCCGAAGCCGCTGGCTTCCAGCAACGCTGCCACTGCCGGGGCTTGGTCGAAGCCGCCTTCCAGCGCGAGTAGCCCGCCGGGACTCAAGTATTGCATCGCCTGGCCGACCAAGCGACGGGTGACGTACAAACCATCGGCTCCTCCGTCCAACGCCAAGCGGGGTTCGAAGTCGCGCACATCCGCGTCCAGGCCCTCGATCTCCGCGCTCGGGATATAGGGCGGATTGGCGGTGATCAGCTCGAATTCCGAGCCCTCCGGCAGCGCCGAGAATAGGTCCCCTTCGAGCACGGCCAAGTTGTGGACCACGCCTGCGCGTTGCACGTTTTCGCGCGCTACGGCGGCCGCGTCGGGCGACAGATCGACCGCCGTGACGCGCCAAGTGGGTCGTTCCTTGGCGAACGCGATCGCGACGCAACCGGAACCGGTGCACAAATCCAGCATGCGCCCATACAGGTGGCGCTCGCTGGTGCCGCGAAGCGCGGTCTCCACCAAAATTTCGGTGTCTGGCCGCGGGATCAACACGCGCCGGTCGACGATCATCGGTAACGCAAAAAACTCACGTCGTCCCAAGATGTAGGCGATCGGTTCGCAGGATCGCCTTCGTCTGATCAGATCGCGGTAACGGCCGAGCTCATCGTCGGCGAGCGGTCGCTCGGCCTCGACGATCAGCTTGATGCGATCGAAGCCGAGCGCTTCGCTGAGCAGCAGCTCGGCGTCGAGCCGCGCGCTCTTGTTGCCTCGGCGCTTGAAGTCATCGGTCGCCCATGCGAGCACGCGCTTGATCGACCATGGCTCTGAGTTCGGTTCGGTCACTGGGCTATCGAGCGCGCTGGGTCAGGGAGAGGGGGCCGGAGTGTCGGGGTTCGCGGAACCGGCCTTGGGCGCGCAGACGACCTCGATGCAGGTCTTCGGCGCCGGGCGGACGGTCGGGTCTGGGTACCATGCAGGCCGGTAAAACGAGAGCGAATCCGTGGTCCAGAGCAGTTTGGCCTCGGCAAACAGGCAGCCCGGGGCGGGCAGTACCGCGTGGCCGTCTTGCCATTCCCAGCGACCCCCGGTCCAGTCCCAATAGCCATCGCGCCAAACGCAGCTGCCGCCCGAACCTCGAGCGAGCATGATCTCTTCGACCTTCGCCGGTGGCGGCGGGTATTCGACTTTGATTGGCGCGGCCTGCGCAGGCTGCGGCCCAGTTGGCACGGTCAGCAGTCTCGGGCCGCCGCAGGCCGTAACCAGCAGTGAAAGGGCCGCGCTCGTCAGGCGCGCGTAGCTCACGGAAACAACGCCTGCACGATGACGTCCCCAAACAGCAGATACTCGACGGTTGCGAGTGCCAAGAACGGTCCAAAGGCCAGGCGCGCTTTGCCCAAGCCTGCCTCGGGCTCGAACGCCAGTGGATCCCGGGCGATTTCTCGCTCGAGTTCCGCGCGCGCCTCACCGGTACTGCTTTCGAGTAGGGCTTGCAGTTCTTTGCGCTCTTGGATCACCGCTTCGGGCTCGTCGATGCGGCCACGCGCCAGGTACACGGCGAGCGCGACGACCGTAGCCTGCACGGCGCCGCCGAGCAGAGCAAATACGGCTCCTTGCCAGCCAAGCCAGGCGCCGGCCAGCATCATCAGCTTGGCGTCGCCGAGTCCCATTCCAGGCAAGCCGCGCAGCTTGCTATACAAAAAATCGAACGGCAGCCAAACCAACAGAAAGCCCAATGCCGCGCCCAATAGCGCGCCTTGAAAGGTGCCGCCGCGCAGCGGCACACTGAGCAGCCCGAGCAGCGCTCCGCCGATGGTTATTGGGTCCGGCAAATACATGTGCTCGAGATCGATGATCGCTGCGGCGAGCAGGCCCAGGGTCAGCGCCAAGTACAGCGCGAACGAGATCACCACCATCCACCACGATGTTTCATCCGGCAGTTCGAAGATGATCGCGCGCACGATTGCCCAGGCGAGCAAGCCGCCCAGCGCTTCGATCAACGGATAGCGTGCCGAGATTCGGATCTTGCAACAGCGAGCACGCCCCCGCAAAAACAGCCAACCCAGCAGCGGGATGTTGTCGTAGATGCGGATCGCCTTGCCGCAGCCAGGGCAGCGCGAGGGCGGATGCGAGAGGCTTTCGCCGCGCGGCAGGCGGTAAATGACGACGTTGAGGAAGCTACCGAATGCCAGGCCGAGCGCGACCGCAATCGCAGTGATGAAAGGTCCCGGAAGATCGGCCAGCGTGAGCACGCGCGGTCGGTTCTAGCACGGGGTCGCCCGGGAACGCCCTGTCAGGGAACTAGAGACCGAGATCCTGACGAATTGCGACCACCATTTGGCAGTGCGCAATCAGATCCGCTTCGCCTTTGACCTCGGACTGTTGGTTGATGCCGTACGGCCAAAAGTGCTGCGTGTCTGCGTGCACGTCCGGATAGAGGGGGGTCGCCAACTTGGCGTTGATGGCTTTCAATTGGGCTGCAGCGTGCGCGCCGGTGAACAGGCCGCCAGAAAGGAACGTTCCCCAGTTGGCCGCTTGCCCGATGCCGACCGTGTGTCCGATCTCGTGCATTGCGGTCCGGTAGTCCATGTACGTGGTGTTCATACCGAAGCGCATCGAACCATTGCTGTTGCCGTCCGCGGTCGCAACCGAGGGCACATAGCTCACCTTCAAGCTCTTGGTGATGCTCGTGTAGCAATTGTAGTAGCTGATCGCCTTGTCCATCGCGGTCGTGATCTTGTCGTACGCAGCTTGCTCGGTTGGGGTCGGTGAGGCCGACTTGGCCAGCGTATAGGTGATATTTCCTGCGCCAGGGCAGGCCGAGCCGCCGCCGCTACCGCTTGCGCCGCCGTTGCCGGCACGTGCGCCGCCGCTGCCTGCGGCCGAGCCGCCGCTGGCGCCGGCACTTGCACTGCCGCCAATGCCTGCGAGCGCGCCGCCGCCTCCGTTGCTGGGCTGGCCCCCCGAACCAGAGTTCCCTGTGCCTGAGCTGGCCCCGGCCGTGTGGACCTGTGCGCTGCCGGCGCTTGCTGGCGAGCCGCCCGCATTTTCACCCGCCATGCCGCCTGAGTCCATTGGCCCGCTCGTGCTGCTGGAGCACGCAGCTGAAAGGAGCACCCAACTAGTGAGCGAGATCAGCGATAGGCGGCGCGGCATAGAAGCTCAGGGCACTTTCTTTGCGTGTAGGGCGAGCTTGATCAACACATCATCTTTGATCAAATCATCGGGCATGCCGGGGTAGACGATCGCAAAGTCTTTGCGGTTGATGGCAAATTCGGCATCCACCGAGACCTGCTCGGCTTCGACCTTGACCCTGGCAGGGAAGGTGATGCCCTTCGTGACGCCATGCAGCTCGAGATTGCCGCTAACGGTGTGGGTCGCGCCGTTTTCACCGCCCCCCTTGACGGCGGTGGAGGTAAACTTACCTTTCGGGAACTTCTCGGCATCGAAGAAATCGGCAGACTTCAAGTGGCCCCCGAGCTTGGCCGGCTCGATCGCCATCGAGGCGATATCGATTTCGGCATTCACGGTGCTCTTGGTGGGGTCGCCGCCGACCACGCTGATCGTGCCGCGAAAGGCCTTGAACGAGCCTTCGTGTTTGGCGCTGACCTTCGCGCCAACGAAATCGATCGTCGAACCGTCATTGCTGAACGCATAGTTGACCGCACCCGCCGCGGGCGTTGCGCCGGTGACCGGCGCGGCTGCGCTGGTCACTGTCGCTTGAGTCTTGCCTTTTGCGGGATCGTTGTTGCAAGCCCCTGCGACGCAGGCGAGGGAAATGCTGATCAATGCGAGCAGTGAAGGTGCGACAATCGAGGATGGTTTCATGGGTCGCTATCCTAGCCCGGCAAACGCAGCTTCAGTCCAGTAGCAGGCTGTGGCGCTTTGATTATGCCTCAAAAGGCGCCCAAAAGCACGCCCGCGCCCAGCGCTAGAGACGGATGATCGAGAGTCACTACGTCCTCGTTGCCCAAACGAACGCGCGCTGCGTCGAAGGCGAGCAGGCCGCAGAGATCGAGATACGCGCCGAAGGCACGGGTAAAGTAGTAAGCGCCGCCCAACGACAATGAAGCCGCGCCCGTGTCGTGCTCGAGATCTCGGCCCAGATAGCCTGGCCCCGCCACGCCCTTGGCCGAGTAATGCAGGTAGCTGACGCCGGCGCGCGCATTCAGCTCCCAAGCACGATGCAAGCGGACGCGCGCGCCGAGCTGTAAGAATAACCTGCGACGAGAAACTTGCGCCGAACCCGCAGCGCGCTCGAAGGCCAGGCCTGCGAGCGAGCCTTCGATACCGAGCGCGACGAAGCCCCAGCGCGGTCCGGCCAGCACCGCCGCCTGCGCGCTCGGTTGCGGGAAACCTTGAGCATTTTGTACGAACGTTGGTCCGAGCCACAATTGCACGCTCGGGATCGGCTCTGGGATCCGAGCCTCAGGCGCACGCTCCTCAGGCGCACGCTCCTCAGGCGCACGCTTCTCGGAAGGACGCTTGACGGGCTGTATCGCCGCAGCGTCTCGTTGAGCCGGGGACGGTAAGAGCCGCGCCGCACGCAGCGCCTCGACGGCGCGCACGGCGATCACTTCGGCGCTGACTTCAGGGCCGTCTAAGTCGACGCTTTCGACCAATGGCGCGTCTGCCTTGGCGGTGAATACGCGCACCACGATCACGCCCTCTTTGACCTCCAAGGTCAAGCGTTCGCTGGAGCTCTCGGCAGCCGAGAGGGGCGCGTCCGCGGCCTCCGCGGCGCGCACTTGCACCTCGAGCCCGAGAGCCGAAAGTTCGCCGCGAATCAACACCAGGGCGCGCGTGAGTCGCGCATCCGCGATGTTCGACGAGACGATCACCGTGCTCGGCGAGTCGCTACCATGACCTGTGGCGGCGAACGCAAGTTGTGCGAGCAGACTCGCGGTCGCGCACCAGTAGCGCCGAGCCCCGAACATATCGGCTACTCCGGCTGGATGACGAGCTTTGCAGATTTCGCGTACGCCCCGCGCGGGTAGCGTTCGAGGTAGCTGCGCGCGGCGCTTACGGCCTCGGCTCTTTGACCCGATTTCGAGAGCAACAGCAGCCGCCGTCCGAGCGCCTCACCGGCGTACGCGCCGGCGGGCGACTCCGCCAAATAGCGGGCAAGCCAGCGCATCGCTTCGCTCGTGTCACCCTGCTCTTCGTAGCCGCGTCCCAAGAAAAAGGCTGCACCCTGGTTCAGCGCGTCCGCCGCGAAGCGCGCACGCAAGGCTTGCCAGGCGCGTAGGGAGAGCGAGCGTCGTCCGGTGTAGCGCGCCGCCAATGCCAGCGTCTTGAGATCACTCGCAGGTGCGGACTCGAGCAAGCGCTCACCGCCGCGAGCGTCGGCATCGCGCATGATGGCCGCAAACTGACCGGCATTGAGCAGCGCGCTCCAATCGGCCTCGCCCGATCGCGCGACCAGTGCGCTCGGCTTCTGGGCGGTGCGTACCTCTTTGCTCGCGGCCGGAAGTTGTTCCGCGGCCACGGGCAGAGACGCCAGCGACGGCGGGTTCAGGGGCGGCGCCGCGACCGTCGCCGCGCGCTGCTGCTCCCGGCTGCTCGGCAGACGCAGGGTCTGGCCAGCGCGGACTTGGCGCGGGTTGCCGTCGCCCAGGATGCGTACCTCGCCGCTTTGCATCACCACGGTGAGGCCGTCGCCCTGCGCGTGCCACTCGAGGTCGAACTCGGTGCCGACCACCTGCACCTCGTAAGGACCCACCAAAAAGCGATAATTCGTGTCGGATTCGTGACGCACCGCGACGTGCAGGCGCCCGTCGAACAGCCGGGTCAGCGCGGCACGCTTGCCCAGCAAGTCGACGCTGAGGGTCGAATGCGGACTGACCGTCACGCGACTTCCGTCGGAGAAGGCCAAGTCTGCGGGAGTGTCCCGAGCGCTCAGATTGCTGCCTTCGGTCGAAAGTCCGTGCGCCTCGTAGCGCAGCATGGTCAAGGCTTGCCAGGCTGGCGCGCCCACGACGATCCCGAGCGCAAATACGGCGAGCGCTAGCGCCCAACGTACCCGCGCACTGCGCACGGGCACTCGCAGTGTGCGCTGAGCGTATTGCAACGCATGCCAGGCCCGGCGCTTGTCGAACGGCTCGCGCTCGAGCGCATGCTCGTTGGCCAACGCCCGAAAGGCTTCAGTGACCTGCTGCTCGGTCGGCTGCGGGCGCTTACTCTGCATTGCTAGGCCCCGAACGCGCGACCAGGTAGTCGGCTAGCAAAGCGTTCCGCCGCACTCGCTTCAAGATGTGTTCGTTGGCGCGCCGCACGCGCCGCTTGGCGGTCGACTCGGAGACGCCCAACGCGCTGGCAATCTCCGCCACCGGCATGTTCTCGAGAGAGTGCAGCACGAAGGCGGCGCGCTCGTCCGGGCTCAGTTCTTCGACGATGCGGCCGAGCTGGAGCAAGGCGGCTTTCGCTTTGGGGTCGTCGGGGGACGCCTCTCGCTCGGCGTCCCGAGGCCAGCCGATCAAGGTGTGTAGGAGTGCCCGGCGCCGGCGCGCTCGAAGCTCACGGCGCGCTACGTTCATGGTGATCGAAACCAGGTAGCTGCGTACGGCCGAAGCCAAGCGGATGCGTTGCGCGTTTGCGAAAAAAATCACGAACACGTCACCGGCGTGGTCGGCCACCTCCGAGCGGGGGCCGAGCGTCTTGGAGAGCAACCCGTGTACGAGCCGGTGGTACTCGTCGAACGCGCGACGCTGCCAGTCACCCTCGTTGTTGGTGATCGCCTGGTGTAGGTCTTCTTCACGCTGCGCGTCGCGTACGAGGGACGCGGGCTTCGAAGACGTGTAACGCGCCACGTATCCAGCATACATCATCTGTCCGACTTCGTGTTACGTTGTGCCGACGGTTTCGGACGGTTTTGACGACCTCTATCGCGCAGCAAGGGAAATGTGTCCTCGTATCGCATATCTGCTCGGCGTCTTCGCGCTCTCGAGCGCGTGTAAAAGCACGCCCCTCGACCTGGTCTACGCCGTGGATAGCGGCGATGCCGCGTCCGACGCGGCCGCGACAGGCGGCGGAGCGGGGACCGGCGGAACCGGGGCTGGCGGAGCGGCGGCCGACGCCGGTCCCTGTTCGATCGTCGGAGCGGGGCAGTACGTGCTGCGCTCGCGCGACAGCGGTCGCTGTTTGGGACAAGGCATGCCCACGTCGGTCTTCGGGAATCCCGGTTTTTTGCTGGATTTCTCGTTGGATTGTCGCCGGCCAGAGCGCTCTTGGCAGCTCTCGACGACAAACACTCCGAACGTCTACACGATTCAGAACTTGTCGCCACCGCCACCGCCGTTGCCGGGCTTCGTGCTCGATGTGCAAATGGCCGGTACTCGGGACGGCACGCCAGTGATCACGTACGGGCAGACCGGCTTCGATAATCAGCGCTTCGAAGTGCGAGCGCGGGACACGTTTGGGTCGGAACTTCGGCCGCAGCATCACCCACAAAGCTGCGTGAGCGCTACCGCTGATAGCGCTCAAATTACTGGCTGCGACCCGACTGATTCGACTCAGGCATGGATACTTCAGCTCAGTGATTGCATGTAAATCGAGGGCGCGCTTCCAGCCGCGATGCAAGATTCGCGACGTTTGCTGATTGCAAAGCGCAGGCGATCTTTTCTGACCTCGTTGGCTCCGGTCGTGACTCAGCTAGTACGCTAGAACTCAGCCGTCGTTCAGTGCACCTGCAGCTGTCCGCTCAAGATGAGCAGGCTCATCATGTACATCAGCCCATCGTAGTAGCGGTTGGTGCCGGTCGGGATTTCCTGAGTCCAGACGAAGTTCGCGAATGCAATGCGATCGTCTTTGTTCGCGTCCGTGCGCGAAGCGGCGACCACCAGCGCGCCATTGACCGAAACCAAGGCCCGCGCGTGCGTGGGATCGATTGCGTCACCAGCGACGGTGAAGGTTCCTCCGTAGGTCTTCAAGCCTTGCTCCTTGAAGAAGGCGAGCACACGATCGGCCAGCTTCTTTTGACTGTCCACTTCCGCCGAACTCGCCTCACCTCTGCCCCAGAGTGCGTCGAGTGCAAGGTTTAGATGAGTGCGATATGCCTGTTCCGTGAAATCACCCATCACGGGGTTGCCGGAGAAATCACTCCGCATCGGCCACAGGCCGGTGGTGGGATGTGCGGAATTGACCAAATGCTCGCGCGCCGCTTTGGCAGCATTTGTCCAAAAGGGGTCGCCCGTGGCTTGTGCCCACAACCAGTACGCGCCCGGCATCTCCAAGGCCGAGCGGGTGTAGTCCGGGGGAACGAGCTTTGGCTCTTCGTGCACCAAGTGGGTCTTGGCGTCGAACGGACTGCCGATGCCGTGTTGGAGCAGGTCGAGTAAGGCGAGAGCATCTTGGCTGTAAGTGGCGCCGTGCCAGCGGCCACTGGCGAGCACGAGCGCCAGCGCGAAATGCTGCATGCCGTAGGTGTCCAAGCAGGTCGTCACTACGTCTTCATCGCACAGCGAGTTGAAATAGCCTTGCGCAGGCCCCGACTCTTGCCGCAGCTTGCCTTTGGCGAATGCCCACAACTGATCGAACACCTCCCGCTTGTCGAGTTCGACCGCAACGACCATGGCGAGTCCCATGCCTTCGGTGCGGACGTCGTCGTGGAGAACGTCCTTGATCAGGGCGCCCGGCTCCTGCAAGACGAGGATGGTTTCAGTCGATTGAGGGTCTGGATCGAATAGGCTGCTGAACGCCGTCTCGAGCTTGGCCTCGATGTCCTCGTCACTCGCAATCCCGAGCTCCTTGAAGGCGTTGTAGGTGGCGGGGGGATTCACGGGTCGGAGCGCTTGGCCCAGCCCAGCGCTCCCGCCACTCGAGCCGTCATCCTGACCGAGCGAATCGAGCGTGCTGGTGCAAGCGCTCAGTGCGCCGAGCAGCGCGCAAAGCAGCGCGCTGCTGCGGATCATAGCCCCGCGTAGCTCCGCACCCGTGACGCGAGCACGCTATCTGGATGAAGCCGCAAGAACGTCTCGGCTCGCTTGCGCGCCGCTTCAGTCTGCCCACTCTTGGCGAGTGCCCCGATGCGCAACACTTCGGCTTCGAGTTTCAGCCGACCGCGCGGAAAGTTGCGGCTATAGCCATCGAGCGCCAGCAGCGCGCCGGCGGGATCGGAGTGGCTCAATGAAGTGCGTGCGGCGTCCAGCGCGGCGAGCTCCGCGGTCAGCGGCGGGGCGGAGACAGGCCTCGCTGGGGCTCGCGCCGTGCTCGCGCTCGCACTCGCACTCGCAGCGGCCGATGACGGCGGGAGCTCGGCGGGTTCCACCGGTAAGGCCTCGAGCGGTATTGGCAAGGCCGCTGTCGACGGAGCCGGCAAGGCCGCTGATCCTTTTCCAATCGGAGGGTGTTCGTGCGGCGTGCTGCTCGGGTTCCGGTCGAGGTAGCGCCAGACGGGCACGGCGATCGCGCCGATCACCAACATTGCGACGGCCACCTTGGAGAGCGCGGCCTTCGTCAACGGGCTGCCTGCGGCGGCCGCAGCAGGTACGACAGACGCACCGACGCCGGTCAGTCCGAGCGCCACGAGGGTTTTCGTGCGCATCGAACCGGACGCAGTGTACGAGCGACCTGCGTCGAGCAATGCCCGCTCGAGTTCGCTCTCCGGCGTGCTGAGCAGGCGTGTCGGTTCGTTCATGAGCCCACCTCGGCGTGCGTCGAGCCTGAAAGCGCGCGCACTCGGTCGCGAAAGTCTGCCCGGGCTCGACGGAGCCGTGAGGCGACAGTGCCTTGAGGAATACGCAGTGCAGCTGCAATTTCGGTCATGCTGAGCTCCTCGAGCTCGTACAAGACGAACACCATACGAAGCTCAGGCGCCATCTCCGCCAGTACTTCGTCGAGCAGTTCACGAGCGCGCTTTTGGTCGAGCATCTGCTCCGGCTGGAGCGGGCCCTCCAAGCGCAGCTGGGTGTCCGAATCGTGCACTTCACGGCGCCGAGCCAAGGTGCGCCGTGCATGCGCGGCCATGCGCAACGCAGTCTGCAAAAGAAAGCTCTTTTCCGCCTCGGGTCGAACGTCATCCAGTCGATTGGCGACCGCAATGAAGGTCCGCTGCACGTCGTCGTCCACCTCCGCCTCGGGGGTGCCGGCGTTGCGCAAGACGCGCGCGACGAAGTCGAGGTAGCGGTCCACCATCGCCCGCAGGCGCGTGTCGCGTTCACTCGGCCGACTCACGAGCTTCAAGGTAGCGGCGGTCCTGGGGGCTGGCAACAGAAGTGCCGATGTAAAGGGAATAACGACCATTTATCCGCAGCGCGTCACAATCAACGTAAACCTCTATTCCCGCAAACCCGGGATCCGATCACGAGCTTCGGATCCGTGGCGCATTTTGCTGCAATAATCGCGATCTGCGCTCAGAACCGGTAGCCGAGCCCCAGGCGCACCAAAGCCGAGATTACCGGCGTCGCAGCGACTACCTGGTCGGGCGCGTTCGTGTAGTAGCGATGCCGTGCCAGTGGCACAGTAGCGCCGAACGCGCTCTCGAAGACGACCCCCCGGCCGAGCAGCGATGACAGCTGCAGGTCGAGCCCGGCGCTCATCCAGGCCCGACTGACGGTTGCTGGCTGATCGACGCCTCGCCCAGTCAATTCCAAAAAGCCTACGGTACCCAGCGCGCAGGGGGCGATCTCCCAGTTACCGGTGCGGTGCCGAAAGGGGCAAGCGTCCAGGGCAAGCGCGCCGAAGCGCGTTCGGTGGTCGTCGGGTGCGGTCAACAGGCCCGTGCCCGCGAACAGCAGCGACAGCTGGATCGCGCCGCTCGTGTTCGCATTGGCTTGGCGCAGCAACATGACGGACAGCGCGGCGCCTGTCGCGAAGCCCGAGCTCTCGACGACCGTAGCCAAAACGCTCATTCCCACCTCTAACTCGAGCCGAGCGGCGGGGCCGGGTGGGTGGGATGGCTCAGTCACCGGCGGTGTGACCGCGCTCGGCGTGTCTGGTTTGGGCGGGGCAGGTTCGACCGCCGCGGTCGGTGGGACCGGGGGGTGCGCTTCGGGATCGAGCGATAGCGCAACCGTAAAGGCGAGCGCTTCCACGACCTCTTTGCAGGTTTCGCCGTCCACGTTGCGCGCGGAGGTTTCGCCCTGATTCACTACCTCGCGCATCTCACCGTGAAATCGCCGATCGGCGCGCGTCACGCGCACGTTTACGTCCACCCGCGGTTCGTTTCCCTGGGCTTTGCGCACGCGTTCGGTGCGGGCCTGCACCGCCTCGTAGAAGGCATCTTGATTCGGGCAGCTCGCGGGCGCATCGTAGTTGACGCGAATGGGGACCGCATCGGCAGCAAGCGCGGCAAGCGCATGGACAATTGCTGGCAGCGCGAGGAGCACGAACGCAGACTGACACGCCGCCGCGCTATCGCTCAAGCCAGATGACGCGCAACTGCGGCGCGCGCCGGTCGAAAGGTGGAGTGACCCATGCGCCTCCTATTCGAACACGGCACGCTGGTCTTGGCCGAAGCCCCGGAGCTCAATCTCGATCGAGTCCCTGGGCTGCTCTGGGACCCCCGCGTCGCTCTCTTTCGAGCGCCGGCCTGGCGCTATCCCGAGATACGCGCGGCGCTGCACCATTGTCCGTCGCCATTGCACGATGAAGTGACGCCGAGCGCGCTCCCAGAGCTCGCCGCGTGGAACGCGATCGAGCTTCGCCCCTACCAACGCGCCGCGCTGCTTTCTTGGGAACTTTCGGGTCGGCGCGGAACAATCGTTCTACCCACCGGCAGTGGCAAGACGAAAGTCGCCATCGCCGCGCTGGCCTCCGCGGGGGCGCGCGCCCTTTGTTTGGTTCCCACGCGAGCGCTGTTGGAGCAATGGACCGCGGCGCTACGTGCGCTGTATCGAGGCCCGGTGGGCTGCCTCGGGGACGGGCGGCGCGACCTGCAGGCGATCACGGTTGCCACGTACGAGAGCGCGTACCGGTCCATGCCGCGCATCGGCGCCCAGTTCGAGCTCCTGGTCGTAGACGAAGCCCACCACTTCGGTTTGGGCGTTCGCGACGAAGCTTTGGAAATGTCGATTGCGCCCCAGCGCCTGGGCCTGACGGCGACTCCGCCACGCGAACCCGCGTTGTCGCGCCTAGCACAATTGATCGGACCTACCGTCTACCGGTTGGAGATCGCCGACCTGGCCGGCACGTGGCTCTCGGATTTCGATCTGCTGACGGTGCAGCTCGGGCTGAGCCAAGCGGAGCGCGTCAACTACAACGCGGATCGGCGCGCTTTCAGCGAATACTATCGTCACTTTCGGCGCTCGGACCCGGCTGCCGATTGGCAAGACTTCGTGTCGAGGGCATCGCAATCAGCCGAAGGGCGCGCCGCTTTGAACGCTTGGCGGCGAAATCGACGCCTCTTGCAGTTCACCGCGGCAAAGGCAAACGCCGTCGGCGTGCTACTCGGGCGCCATGGTGATTCGAGGGTCATCGTCTTTACCGCCGACAACGGAGCTGCGTACGGCATTGCACGCGAGCATCTCGTCATGCCAATCACCTGTGACATCTCGCGTGCCGAACGAGAAGCCGCGCTCAGCGCGTTTCGCGCCGGGACACTCCGCGCACTCGTGAGCGCGCGTGTTTTGAATGAAGGCATCGACGTCCCAGACGCCGACGTCGCGATCATCGTCAGCGGTACGCAGGGAGAGCGCGAACACGTGCAACGCGTGGGCCGTCTGCTGCGGCCAGTTCCAGGAAAGCGCGCGCTGATCTACCAGCTCGTGACTCGGGCAACGAGTGAGGCGCGCCGCGCCGCTGAAAGGAGAAACGCCTTTGCTCCCGCAATCGCTGCTCGCCGCTAACGTTCAGGTGCACGGCGAGCGGCTCATTCCGCACTATTTCGGCGCGCGGGATGAACCCTGGCTGCGGGGGTTGCTAGCCGAGTATGCTCACTTCGTCGGGCGAAAGCGCACTGAGCTGCACGAGCGCTTGCGAGAGCCGCTGTCGGTTCGCGCTCCCCAAGCCAAGCTGCGCGTCGCGATCCTGGTGTTGGACGCCCTGTGTCGGGCTCGACCCAGCTCGGCAATCCCAGCAAAGGAGGCGCGAGCCGCGCTGTTTCGAGCCGCCTCGGGCAAGCTTTTGCCGCGCGTCACCGTGCTGAGTGCCGTGGCAACGGCTTTCGGCGTGACCGCCGACGACCTCGAGCGTGCACTCTTTGCCGATCTGCGTAGCGAATGGCGAGTCGCCGAACTTCCGGTAAGCCTCTCCGCGGCGCGGCTTGCAAGGGACGCCAACCTTGCGATCGTCACGTCGCTCATCCGTCGAGCGGCGCAGTTGAGAATCGTGGTCCGCGGCAACTTCCGCGCGTTGGTCCGGCACGCGAAAGTAACAGGCTTGATTTGTCGCGAATCACCCCTGGCGGACGCTGCCGAGGGCGTCGCGCTCGACGTGTCTGGCCCGTTCACGCTCTTTCATCAGGGCGAGATCTACGGACGCGCCCTGGCGTCGCTGATTCCTCGCCTGGCCAGCTGCGAGCAATTCGAACTGACCGCAAGCTGCGCGCTCGGTCGCAGCGGTCAGCTCTCCTCGTTCGTCTTGCGCTCGGACGATCCAATTGGATCGGGTCCCGCATTTTCACGCTCCGAGAGTCACCTCGAACGGAGGTTCGCTCGAGATTTTCGGCGCGCCGCCCCAGGTTGGCAGCTCAGCGCAGATCCGTTCGCGATCAGCTCGGGCGAGACGCTGATTTTCCCAGACTTCGAACTGGTGGCTCGCGACGACCCGGGTCGAAGCTGGCTGCTCGAAATCATCGGCTTTTGGACGCCGGACTACCTGCGCGGGAAGTTGCAACGTCTGCAGGCGGCCGGCATCGAGAGATTCGTGCTCTGCGTCGATCAGAACCGCGACTGCACGCGCGCCGAGCTCCCGGCAGATCCTCGGATTACCTGGCACAAGCGGCGAATCGACGCGCGAGCCGTGCTCGCCATCCTCACGGCCCCTTCCACGATCGATCCGAGTCTGACAAATTGCGCTACTGACCAGCGCGCGTCCGAGAACCACGGCGCAGCTGAGAGTGCCCCCAAAAAAGCCAATCCGTGAGCACACCCAAATCCTCCCTGTATGCAACGGCGCTGATTGACCTGTGCGGCGGTGTTGGCATCTTGTTGCCCACGCTCACCCGCATCAGCCTGGCCTGACCGGCCGTGCTGGGCTGCGCAGCCCGTCGCGGCGGGTTTCGTGATCTGTCGATTGGTGTGCGCTGAAGCCGGCCGGCAACCGTCACCGATCTCGTCGCTCATCGCGCTGCAACGTGTACCCTCAGAAAAACCGCGGCAATTCGCTCGACATCGGCGTACGGCGGGCATTCGAGCTCTTCCGAAAACACGTCGGGATCCAGCTCTTCGTAAGCATACTCGACGCGCGATCGCGTGAGCTCGGGCCGGACGGCGCGGAAGAACGTATCACTGCCGTCTACGATCGCGGCGCCCGTGTAGAGCAGCAGACGGCCGCCTTGCGGCATCGCGCTGAGGCGTTCGATCGCTTCCTGCGTGATGCGCAACGCGAGCTGCTCGCCGTAAGTCCCGCCGCCATCGCGATAAACTCGGTGTGCGTCGTCGCGCAAATAGGGAGGGTTTGCAAGCACGAGATCGAATTGGCCGGATACATTGCGGAGGACGTCGCTGTGGATGACTTCCGCTTCTACCGAAGCCAGCCGAGCATTCACCCCGGCCAGCAGTAACGCGTCGTCATTGATATCGGCGAGCACCACCGGCGCTGCCCCGACTTCCCGTTTGGCGAGCGCAATCCCAGCCACGCCCGAGCCACAACCCACGTCGACTATCCGCTGCGCAGAGACGGCATGCTGCTCGACGGCGCGCACGAAGCGATAGCTGTCCGGACCGAAAAAAACGGCGCTCCGAGCCGTGGTGGGGAACGCCGAATGCGCGAACAAATGCCCATTCAACGAGGAAAATCGCACGCGCGGCCGCCACAGCGCACCTCTCAGGGGTTCACACGCGCCCGCGTCACGCGCGGCGGCGAACAGCTCCTCCGGCAGCACCCTGGCCTCGAAGGGCCTGCTCCAACCGAATACATCCCGCACGGAGCGCGCCTGCTGGTTGCCCGGTCTGGAATTCAGCAACTGGTGCGTTGCGGGGGTGGGCGTGGTGAAGTGGTAGCCGAGCCCGTGCAAGAGCCGACCTAGGCGTACTAGGCCCTCCGCGTTCAGCTGACCGGTGGAGATCGACATAGTCGCAGACCAAGGAGCTTAGCTTTCGGATGCAAGCCGCGCGCCACGGTGGTGCGCGCGGTCAGGCATCGCTCTCGCTCAAGCTCCATGAGGATGACTGAATCGTATGCTGCAGGAGCATCTCGCCTCGCCGAGCTATTTTGCTACGAGACATTCCAGAGTTCACGACGATAGCGATCGAAGCAGCGTTTGCCCGCGCGCAAACGCAGCAGCGCACCTTCTGCAATCAGCCTCGCGATCAGCGGATTACTGGCGACGAGCGGCTCCAAGACCTCTCGATTCCATGTCGCCGAGTGACGCACGTCGAGCGTGGCATGCAGCGCGTAGTAGCGGCGCGCTGCGCCCCCGATGCCTAGCCGCTTCAAGCCCGCATTGACCAGCTGCGAGCGGCCAGGTGCGGTGAGCTCGATTACTCCCAGCGCGCCGATCGACTGGTAGGCGTAGTGGCGGGCGCTCGCCAGTGCGACCATGAGATTGCCCAGAGCCAGAGACTCCCACACGGTGTGGCCGCTTGGCCCGAGCTCCAGTGCCTGCGCGAGGGCACCGAGCATGGGGCCGTGCATTCCGCCCTCGTTGCCCTGTCCCATTTCGTCCCAGTAATTCCGTGCCATTTCCAGCTTCGGCCGGTTGGGGAGTTTGACCTGGGTCAGGGCGACCAAATCGTCGAAGCCCGCCTCTCCGGCCAACTCCTGCTGCAAGAACCAGCGCATTTGCCCATAGTCCGCGGACTCGGCGAGCCAAGGAAAGAGCGCATCATTCTGCCCGGGGCCGTTCTCCTTCAGCGCTTCGAACCACTTCAGGAAGGCAGCGGGCGCCGTGGGCACCCGCGCCACATCGCGAGCGATTGCCGCGCGCTCGGCCTCGACGAGCTCACGTTCTACGCGGCGCATCGAGATTTCGCGCTGGATGCCGGCTTCGAAGTCCGCGCTATCCAGGGCAGGGCTCAAGCGTTGCGTATGCGATGCCGCCAGCATTCGGTGAACCCCTTCATTCGTGTTCGTGTGATCGAAGGCGACACTGCTGGTGGCGAGCCGAGTAGACATCGAGCGGCCTATTGCAACGTCGATGCCATCGCACCGGGCCTGGAGCTTCGGCAGATTGCCTCACTCGTCCACGGTCCGACGGCTGGACTCGCGCTGAGGTTGGCGCGACATTTGCTTTTCAGGCGGTGCGATGACTGGATTGCCCGCGACGCTCTGGCTGGTGCGTCACGGGGAGAGCGCTGGAAACGTGGCCAGCGCGGACGCGGAGGCAGCCGGAGCGAACATGATCGCCATCGAGGGGCGCGACGTAGACGTGCCCTTGTCCGCGCTCGGCGAGCGCCAAGCGCGAGCGCTCGGCACTTGGTTCGGCAAGCAAGACAGGAGCGAGCAGCCGACGGTGGTGCTGAGTTCGCCGTATGCGCGAGCGCTGCAAACTTCGAAGTTGGTGCTCGAATCAGCCGGCCTGGCTGAAGCCACGCCGCTGCTGATCGACGAACGGCTACGCGA
>DATEPG010000362.1:0-4760 GCA_035273265.1 Polyangiaceae bacterium | reverse complement strand
TGGGAGGCTCCGGCGGCTGGCCGGCGGCTGGTGCGGGCGGCACAGCCGGCGCGGGCGGTTCTAGTGGCGCGGCGGCAGGTGCGAGCGGCACTGCCGGCGCAGCGGCGGGTTCAGGTGGTACTGATGCAGCCTGCTACAGGTACGACTCCACGGCGCGGACAGTGACCGTCATTGGTAGGGAGATCATCCAGTTCCCCCTGCCACACCCCTTGATTGTCGGACAAAGCGTGGTGGTGCACGTCACGGGAACGAACCAGGGCACGACCGGCTTCCGGAGTTGGCTGGTGGACATCATGCAGGGCACGTCTAGCAATCTCGAGGTGTTCACCGCCAGCACCGTCCCGCCCGGCAGTTTCACGCTGGACTACACCCTGACTGTCAATTCCGGTACTCCGAGTTTCCTATTCTTCAAAGCTCCAAGCAGCGGCGGTATCATCGAGAACGTCACGTTCACCACGATCACGGTTACGCTTTGAGTTCGGGCCGACTCACGTCGGCCTCAGGAGCTTCACCGGGGGACCATCCCGAATGCTTCGGCAATGTCGGTCGATAGCTCGTCGAAGTCGTTGCGAATGGTGACCTGCCCCGCGAACAAGCCAAGACGCCGATGACGAACCGCGGCCTCGACTAAGTCTTTGCCGGAATCAAGGGCGCTCCTTCGGCAATTCACGCGAGAACTCGCCGTTCTGCGTCGCGAGTTCAGACGGGCTGTATTCCTCGGGTCGTTTGCTAGGACGGGTAGCTCCGGGACTAACGACAAGCCGCGATGCCCGTTCGGGGGTCGTAGCCGCAGTCGAGTCCGAGGGTGGCGCAGTCGTGATGTTTCAGGCCGCTTTCAGAGCACAGGGTTGCGCCGCCGGCGGAGTCGCAAGTGCCGAACTCGTCGCCCTCGCAGCTCGGTGCTCGCGAGCAGCGAAAGCCGCCGGCGCTCGGGTTGTATCCGCACCTCGCCGGGTCTTCGCAGAGCTCTGCTGCGAGCCGCCCGTCGTCGCACCACACGGCCTGGCCCTCGAAGCAGCGACCTCGTGAGGTGATCGCTTCGCAAGCGTCGGAGACCGGCAGTGCGCCTGTCGTCTGCTCGATCCAGTCGAGCAACCGATCGACGCGCACGTATCTGTCTTCTCCCACGCACGAACTCGCGCCGACTGAAAGCACTCCGAGTACGGCGGCCTGTCCGCTCGAGTCTCGGACCAGGAGTGGTCCGCCCGAGTCGCCGACGCACGCGCCGCTTTGCCCGAAGCCCGAAACGTCGATCGCCAGCGCGTCGGCGTGCACCACCCGCTCGACGAGGAAGGAAAGGCCGCCGGCGCGGTATTTTTCCGTCAGGCCATAGCCGGCGAGGGACGCCCGGGCGAGCCGTTCCAGGTGAACCCCCGGCCGCGCGATAGGCAGTACCTGGTGGCGGCCGCAACCCGGACTCAGCCGTGCGAGCGCCACGTCGACGTCCGGGTGCTCGAGCCATTCGACGACTTCACTGGGCGAGCCGTCACCATCGACGAAGCGGGCTCCGGGGAACGCGCAGTGCCGTGCGCTGAGGGCCCATGTCTCGGCGACGCGAATGCCGGTGCAGAGCGCGTCAGCGGCAGGTGACTCGATCTTGCCGATGGCGATTGTCCGATCGCGCGACAGCGCAAGGTATCCGGCGCTGTCGCTCCCGTTCACCAGTCCTTCAGTGACCGCGGAAGCACCCTGGCTCGCGCCGCAGCGAGGCGCGTTCCCCGGTTCCGCCTCGAAGCCGCAGCTGAGAGCGAGGAGCACGAGCAGGGTGGCTGCACCCAGACGAACGGACGCTCGACTTGGCGTCCGTTCGTCCGCGGAGACGCGCTGGAGCGTCACTGTGGCGTCAGCGGAAGCAAGAGCCCCCACGCACCCGAGCGCAGATGGAAGAACTGATTCAACGGAACGTTCACGGGAACCGAGTAAATTTGAATGTTGTGCGACTTGTTCGGATTGCTGAATGTCCAAGAGACGGCCGAATTCTCCTCCACGTCTTGCAGGTCGTTGTCGGGATTGCCAAGCCAAACCTCACCCCGTCCGCTGAGTTTGGTGTCGAAGTATCGGTACACCATGCGGGCCTGCATCGTGCCCGGGCCGTTGTTGCAGGCGGCGACGACTTGGGTGTCCTTGAAGTCGGCTTTGCAGTTGCCCGCCACCGTCCCGCCCGTCCAGTTGGGACAGATGTAGCCCGTGTTGAGAGAGTTACGCGCCTTTTCTCGCGCGCTATTCCAGAGCAGCCCCGGCTTGATCGGCATTTGGCCCTTCGCGTAGTTCGTGCATCCCGTGGTGGTCCATTTCTCGACCTTCGCGTCCCTGTCGAAGTTCACCCTCCGCACGGCCGCGTCGCCCCGCGTTGTGAGCGCGTGTTCCTTGTGGAGCGCCACGAGGGCTTCGTGCGGGGTCTCCGTAGCGGGGGCGAGCGCAAGAAACATCTCCAGCAGCGTGAGGTCGGTGCCCGCGGTCGCGTAGAGCCGCTCGATGGCGCCCTCGACCAGGGCGGCGGGCTGCTTGTGTCGGATGAGCACCGCCGGAGTCTCGCCCGCCGGCGAAAATCGAACGAACCGAATATTTTCGAGCCCGACGTCGAAATCGTGCAGAACGTCGATCGGCACGTCGACCGCGTCGAGGGCGGACATCTCGGCGCCCCCCGCCACGTCCGGGGCTGCTTCGCCGGCACCATCGCCATTTGAACACGCCGCGAGCGCCATACCCGCCACCATGAGAACCCAGGATTTGTGCATTGATCGACCCTCCAAAAAAGAATCCACGATTGATGGGATTCACGGCTACCTGAGCAAGGATCGATCCGGCTCGGCTCTGCCTTGAAATGACGACAAAGAGTCGATGCGCGCGCGCCGTCCGCGCGTTGTGTACACGCCAAGCTTAGGCAATTGTCGAAACACCCGGCGCGCTCCGTCAGCCCGGGCGCTTACGTGGACGGGAAATTCGAACGTCATCGCACTCAATACATAGACCTCATGCTCCGCGTTAGTCAGACCGGCGACTTTGGATCTTGGGTTCGTTTCTTGCTGGAGGCTGTGGACGCGTGGCGATGGCTTGTCGAACGAGGGAGCCCCTAGCTCACGGGTACCGTCCCGCCGTCGATCACGTACTCCGCCCCGGTGATCGCGCTCGCCCGGTCCGAGACGAGAAACCCGATCAACTCGGCGACCTCGGCCGGACGCGCGGGGCGCCCGAGCGGAATCCCGCCGAGCGAGCGCATCACGAGCTCCTTCGCGCCGGCCTCGTCGGTCCCGTTCTTCGCCGCGATCTCGCGCATGAACTCGACGGAGGCCTCGGTCTCGACCCAGCCCGGCGACACGCGATTCACGCGTACGCCATGCGGCGCGACCTCCTTCGAGAGGGCCTTGCTGTAGTTCGAGAGGGCGGCCTTGGCCGAGGCGTACGCGGTCGTCGCCTCGTGAAGCGGCAGCTGCCGCTGGATCGACGTCACGTGCAGGACCGCGCCGGTCCGGCGCTCGCGCATCCCAGGGACGAGTGCCCGATCGAGGCGCACCGCCGCCAGTAGGTTCAGGTCGATCGCCTTCTGCCAAGCGTCATCGTCGAGGACGGAGAAGCCGCCCGCCGGCGCCGACGATCCGCCCGCGACGTGGACCAGCACGTCTATTTCGCCAGCGGCCTTCGCGACGCGCGCGCAGCCCTCGGCTGTCGCGACATCGGCGGCGATGAAGCCCTCACCGGTCCCCTCGCGCGCGGTCGTCAGCACCGTCGCGCCGGCCGCGCGCAGCCATGCGACCACCGCCTTGCCGATGCCCTTCGTTCCGCCCGTCACGAGCGCGCGCTTGCCATCTAGCTCTTTCATCGCATCTTCTCCGTCCGTAGCGGGCAAAGCCGGCGCCAATCGCGCCCGCAGGTAGGCTGGCTCTCGCGGCTCACGACCGGATCTCCAAGGCCGCGATCCGAGCGTCCTTCATCCGGAACGCAAAGGTGAGCGTGATGGGACTGCCGGAAAACTGACCAGTCACTTTCGCGCGAACGTCGTGCACATCGTGCTTCGTATTCACCTCTAGCGGCTCCGTGACGGCCTGATACTTTGCCGTCACATCACGCCACCATGCGTCGATGGCCGCGTGTCCGATATGCCGATGTCCCTCGTCCGCGACGAAGGCATCGGGCGCGAAGGCGTGAAGCGGCGTGGCGCCGTCCGCGTCGAAGTAGGCTCGAATCGATGGGTGCAGTTTCATGACTCAACACGTAAGCCCGTGCGATTGACCGTACAATGGGGACAAAGCAGGATGCGCCATCCCGATTTACTGGACTATCGATGTACCGCCCTCAACTGAACGATCTCGATGCCGTCCTCGCCGTGGCGCGCAGGAGCTCCTTTCGCGGCGCTGCCCTCGATCTGGGAATGTCGACGACGGCGCTCAGCAGCGCGATCGCGAAGCTCGAAGCCCATCTCGGCGTACGCCTCTTCAACCGCACGACGCGCAGCGTCTCGCTGACCGACGCCGGTAGAGCGTTCGTCGCACAGGTGGCTCCCGGACTCGAGGACATCCGCGGCGCGATGGATGTTGCTCGCTCCCAGCAGTCAAAGCCGTCCGGCATGCTGCGCATCAACACCTTTGCGATGGCGGCGCGCGAGATCCTCGCGCCACTGGTGCTGGAGTACCTCCGCCGCTATCCGGACGTGCATGTCGACCTCGTGACCGAAGGCCGGCTCGTCGACATCGTCGCCGACGGGTTCGACTTCGGCGTGCGCATGGCGGACCTCGTGCCCACCGACATGATCGCGATTCCGC
>DATEPG010000361.1:0-3966 GCA_035273265.1 Polyangiaceae bacterium | reverse complement strand
AGATCTCGCCGGCACGATCACGCTCGAGGGTGGCCTTGCACATCTACCCTCCTTCGCGTCCGCGCCGTTCCTGTCACTCGTGGCAGATCTTCGGCGCCATATGCCGCCGCTGGCCGATGAGCAGGCCTGGAAGAGCAGCGCCGCGGACCTGCCCTTGCCGCTCCTTGCCGGCATCATCGAGTTGCGCTCGAACCCGCCGCTGCCCAAGCTGATGAACACGAGCGGCGACCCGCTAGAGCCGGCTACTGGCCACTACCGTATCCGCGCTCGAACGCGAGTCGACGCCGTCTTAGCGCGTGAGTTCCTAGAGAATGGTGACGGGAGCTACACCTGGGTTGACCAGGCGGGAACTTCGCTCGCTCGCATCGAGCTCTCCACCAGCATGCTTTCCGTCCAGGTTAATTCACGCAAGCGCCTGAAGGCGGCTCAGCAGCGGCTGGAAGCTCTGCTCGGTGACGCCATCGAGCGCAGCCTTGAAGTCCACGAAGACTTGGAGCAGGCGGTCCACGCACGCCAGGGGCGAGCGAGCAAAACGGGTTCGAAATCCCAACCGCTCGAGCTGTCGCCGGAGCTTGCGGCAGAGCTCCACAAAGTCGTGCTCGCGAAGGTCCGCTCGACGCTCCACGAACCCATTCCGCAGTTCAAGGGCAAGACGCTACGTCAGCTCGCGCGCAGCGTGAAAGGCCGCCCTGACGCCATCAGCTGGCTTAGGGAGCAAGAGCGCATCCTCAAGAGCAATCCGCAATTCGCCGGTCTGGATCTGCGCCGACTGTGGCAAGAGCTCGCCCTTCCGTTTCAGGGGCTCGAAACCGATCCACCGCTCTAGAATCACCGGGACCAAACGCCGGTGCCCCACGAGGTGGGGCACCGCGCGCGACTGGTCTCGTAGCGTTTGCGTCATCGCGAGGTGTTTTGCAAACACGCCAACCGTGGCTCCTGCCCCGTCGGCCAACGTCCGCCAGCGTGCGTCAAATGGAAAGCGAACAAGCGCGTGGCGTTCGCGTCTAGGCCGGCGCTTGGCGCGCCTCGGTCAGTTTCGGGGTCTGTCCTTGTCCTCAGATTCACCCTTTCGGCCAGAGATCTCTGCAAACGTGGCAGCTCACGCAGAGAAAGCGTAAAGTCTCATAGGAGGAACTCGCAGGTGTCAGATCTCCCGTACGAAATTCACGACATACCCGACCACGATGGCGGTCTTGTTCTTGAACTGCGCGCCGAGGGGCAACGGATCGCGACTGCGCGCGCACGCGCCGACGTACTCGCGGACATGTTGGCCATGCTCGGGCTAGGGCGCGACGCTGTCCGCACGGTGCTTGAGGAGTCCCTTGTCGACCAACTCAAACACCAGCTCGCCAAGGTAGATGTCGCCTCGCCCGAGCCGGTGGCTGTTGGCGGATTGCGGTTCGTCAGTCGGTACGTTTACCGCGACTTTGACGACATCTCGACCGGCGTCGTTTGGTACGACGTCCCCTCAAGCACAACCGGACCGGAAGACTTGCCTGCGGTCGTTCGAAACAAGATGCGCTTTGAAGTGCATCGCAAGCTCACCGAGAAGAGCCCGAATGCGCACGGCCTCGTCGAGCTGCTGAGATAGGAGGATATCTCGCGTGGTGGCTCTCCTCACGTTCGATACGAACGTAATCTTTGATATCTGGTCGGGGCGAGACGGAGATCACGCCGTTTTACTCTTACAGCTTGCCGAGGCCGGGCGCGTCGAGCTCGTGCTGCCCGAATTCGTCCTGCTCGAGTTTCGTGGAACGGCTCTCCGTTGGGTGCGAGAGCAGCGCGCACGCATCGAACCGCTGCGGCATCTCGTCAGGGAGTGGGAGCGGTGCGAGCCTCTGGGCGAAGCCGCCGACGATGTCCGAAGTGGTGTGCGCAAGCTCCTCGCTGAGCTCGATACGCTTAGCAACAACGTGGACCCTGTAATCGCACGTGTGAGCGCGATTGCGCGTGTTGAACCGCACACCGTCGACGTGCACTTTCGCGGTGACATCCGTTATCTTGAAGGTCGCGCACCGGATCGACCTGTCGACGGTCTCAAGGACTGCCGCATCTACGAGGCTCTGCTTGAGATCCTGCGCGTCGACAAGGGTAACTCACGTACGCACAAGGTATTTGCAACCAAGGACGGGGATTTCACCAAGTTCCCAGACGTCGTCGCCGAGGTGCAAGCCCTGGGGGCGCAGATGCGCGGGGATCTCGGCCGCCTCTACGGTGAACTGCGCTAGTCATCTGGCTGGACACATGGGCGTAGCCGTTCCGGGCGCTTGGCGATGGTCAAGGGCGACACGAGCGGGCGCGTAGTTGCGACCCAATAGCCGACTTGTTCTCCTCGGATGGCGCACGCGGTTCGGCTTTCCCGCCCTGCGAAGAAGGACACCCGCCCGCTGGAAACGCAACGAGTCATCTCGAAGACGGCCTGGAGCGTAAACGGCTTCCCGGTGCGACTCATCCATCCCACCCGGGTCGCCTCTTGCCGAATCTTCCGGTAAGGGCAAGCCCTATGCACGCAGCGCCCGGACCCTTCGCAGCGTCTCCTGCTCTTTCGGGTGCCCTCGGCAAGCGTCTTGCCGTCTTCGGAGCAGAGCCCGGCGTCGCGGAGTGCGGCTAGCACCGCCGCGGCCGTTTCGTCCTCCTGCTCGTCCTGCGCTCCTGCGAGGGCTTGCCCGTTCTCGTTCGGCCCGGGCGCGCGGCCTCCGAACCGGCCACCGGCGCGGCCGATTCGGGCCGCCCGGGCGGCGTCGCCTCGCTGTCGCGCGCAGGAGGAGCAGGAGCGGCAGGAGTGCCGACGCCGTAGCGGGCTGCGGCCTCGGCGAAGAAGGGCGGCCGCCTGCGCGACCTCGGCCTTCGTCGCGTTCCCCATCGCGAACCGAGCCGCGAGCCGCGACGCGGTGACCGCCTGGCTGGCCATCCAACAGCCGCGCGGGAGGCTGCCCGCGAGCCGCGCCTGCATGATTCGCATGCACACGGCGACGGCGCCTCGCGGACGTCGAGGAAGTGGGCCTGCCGTCGTTTTCCACGCTCACGGCGAACTAGGGCGACTCTGGTGCTCGAAGCCGGCACGACACGAATGGTCACCGCAATCGTCGCGGGACGGTGCGAATCCCAGGAGCGTCTTAGTTAGGCCGCTGCGCCCGACGCGAACATGGCGCCCACTCGGGCGGTAGCGTCGGCGCGCAAGGCGTCGATCGGCTTACCCCCGGAGGTTGCGGCGAGTCGGCCGAGGCCGGCGCGGTACAACAGATCCGGATCGGCCTTGCGCTTAGCTAGGGCGGCCTGCAGATACAAGCGAACCCCCTTCAAGTTCTTTCTCATCCATTCCGAATGCGTCTTTGGGAAGGCCACCTCCACCGCCGCAAGGGCTCGCTTCCAACGTTCGTTTCGATTTACTGAGCTTCGCTCGACGAGGATGATCTCGCTGAACGCATACATCAAACAAACTTCTGCTTCTGCGCTATTGAGCTCGGAGAACGCCTTGCTGAGATACTGATCGGCCTCGGCGAGGCTTAGCGCTTTTGCCGCCATTTGTAGGCTTAGCGCACGAATGCCAGAGTTCTCGGGCGAGAGCCGTCCGGCCCGGTCGACCGCATGCCACGCTAGCTTTTCATTGCCGGCCACTTCGGCCAAGCGCGACAACCCTCCCCAAAGGCCGGGCACTCCAGGGTACCGCTTTAGCAAAGCTTGCAGCTCGTGAAGTGTCGACTTCTGTTCTGCGGCCGAAGACCTGCTCGAGGTTGTATGCGATCGGCGGCTGGCGATTCTTGCGCGTGGCCATGGCTAGGGTCGGTCAGGCGGACCCCGCAGCGTATCGCGCCCGAGACGAAAGGGGAACGCAGATTGGGCGGAACGTTAGCCCAGCATGCGCCCGGCGGAGCCAGATGCCCTCAAACAGCCGGGCGCTTCGACAAATGCGCAGTTCGTGGCGCGAATCAGCGCGGCACGAACTGAGCCACCTCAAGGTGGCAC
>DATEPG010000360.1:0-6515 GCA_035273265.1 Polyangiaceae bacterium | reverse complement strand
CGCTCGAGGCCGCGCCGGCCGCGCCCGAGGTGCCGCTGCTCGGGCCAGGATCGCTCGAACAGCCGAGACCAGCGCCGAGCGCGAGGCAGAGCGCGGTCGCCAGTGCACTTCCGGATTTTAGCCTGCGATTTGCCGTGTTCTTGTTGGTCTTGCGCATATTTGGCTACCTTGGGGGCCCGGCAACCACATTGCGTGATCGCGCCGAGCGTGCATTCTGTGCTCGCCGGAAATTTCTGCCGTGCAGAACCACTGCCTCAAACGCCACTCAGCAGCTGTCAGCGCGGTATTAGCGGGCCTACCACACGCGCCGAGCGCGGGCGAGCGTCGCTGCAGACAAGAGCGTGAAAGGCACGGCCGCCTCACAAAACGCGCAAAACGTGACGGGCCGACTTGAAACTTGAACGAATGCGTGGCTCTCACGAGACTGCTAGACACAGATGTGCTTTCCCTCAGCGAGCGCAAAGGCACGCGGGCGCACGCAAGGACATGGCGTGACTTACTTAACGACACGACGAGCAACGAGAGCAGCGAAGTCTGCGGCGGTGATCCTGACGGCAGTGAGCTGCAGCGTTTATGACGCTTCGTTGCTGGAACCTCCGGCAGGGAGCGGCGGGACTGACTCAGGAGCGGGAAATTCGGGTGTAGCGGGCGAGGAAACCGAGGCCGGTCGCGGCGGCTCTGCCGGTAAGCCAGCGGTCAACGGCGGTTCGAGCGGTTCGAGCGGTTCGAACGCGGGCGATGCCGGGATGGATAACGCGGGCGCCATGGAGACCGGCGGCGAAGCTGCCAGTGGCGGAAGCGCAGGGACTGGCGGCGGCAGCGCGGGCAGCGCGGGGACCGGCGGCACCTCGGGTGGCGGTACTTCGGGTGGCGGTACTTCGGGTGGCGGTGCCTCGGGTGGCGGAATTTCGGGCGGCGGCACGGGCGGCACTACCGGCGGCGCGGGCACCGGCGGTAGTCCTACGGCAAGCGGTTGCGCCAAGCTCTCCGTGCCTCTCGACGACACCAATGACCGGGCGCACTTCGTGATTTCGCTACCCGCAGCCGTTAACCTCAGCAGCGCGACTGCGACCATCAGCATGCACCTGTATGTGCAAGCGGGCGCCGCGGGCACGGTCTTCAACTACGTTCAAGACGCCGGCAACCGCTGGTTCGGCGTGGCCACGGCCGAGCGTCCGCTGCTGAGCAGTGTGGTCGGTTGGCAAACGCTGACGTTCGGTGTTGGCGCACAGCCGGAGACCGGTGGGATCGTCAAGACCGATATCCGGCGCATCGGCATCGAGATCAACGCTGCACCGGCAGGGAGTGGTTGGTCGAAGCCGACCGTCGTCTACGTCGACTCGATCACCGTGGCCGCCTCGCCATTGGTTTCGTACACGTTCGATATGTCCAATACGATCAGCATGACGGCTTCGGGCTCGGACGTCTCCGGCCAAGTTCTCTGGCTGCACAATGGCTCGACGGACACCACGGCGGCCGGTGTGACGCTCACCTGGCAACAGACCTGCCCCTGAATCCGGCGCATGACTGACCCGCTGCGCCTGGTCGTTTACGATGCGACGCAACGCTCGCGTCCTCCGCGAGCTCTCGGCTGGAGTTGGCAATACGGCGCGCAATTCTACCGCGCATTTGCCGGCATCCACGGCGCGTATGGCGCGCGCAGCTTCGCGGACGCTTTCGCCTGGCTGACCAAGCACGAGCCCTCACGACCGATCGCCGAGCTGCAGTTTTGGGGACACGGCAAGTGGGGCCGCGCGTTCATCGATCGCGAACCGCTGGATCGCGAGCTGCTCCGCCCGGGACATGCGCACCACGTTGCGTTCAACGCTTTCCGCGAGCGCCTGACGAGCAATGCGCTGCTCTGGTTTCGAACCTGCGAAACGCTCGGCGCCCAACCGGGCCGAGACTTCGCTGCCGCGCTCGGCGATGCGACGGGCGCGCGCATCGCGGGACACACGTTCGTGATCGGCTTCTACCAAAGTGGCTTGCACTGTCTGCGCCCCGGCGAACCTGCGAGCTGGTCCGAAACAGAAGGGCTAGCGCGCGGCACTGCCGCTCAGCCGGAAGCCGCGCTGGGCTCATCGCCCAACGCGCCGAACACCATTACCTGCTTGACCAGTCAGATCCCGCAGGGATTCTGAAGGCCGCTCACTCGATAGGAGCCGCGGCGCTCAGCGCTTCAAGCCGGAGTTGTTGGTGATGGCGTCCGGGCAGGTCACTTCCTTGTACGTGACAGCTGGATTGTCGGGAGCGCCGAACCAACCCGTGAACCATTCACACCCGGTGCGGAGCTCAGGCTTATTCGCGAACACGCTGTCGCACTTGGCTTTGGCGCACGTCTTCGACTTCTCGTAGTCGAAGTTGTTTGCTTTTTGGCAGGCCAAGAAGAAGCCGCCGTACTGCTCGCCCAAGTCCGCGGTGCCCCATTGCTTCGAACAGGCGTTCAAAAGACCGACTCCGCCGCCGGGCACGAGCAGATCGAATTGGTCGCTGCCGACGCCGCCATTGTTGATGGCTTGCACGATCATCGTCTTGCCGAGTAGCGCTTTCGAGCCCGCGTCGACGGTGCTGTTGTGGGAGCCGCCGGTGAATTGCAGTTGGTAGCACTTCCCGCAATAGTCAGCGCCCTTGCTTACGGCTGCGTAGCCATAGGACAAGGTGGCGCTCACTGCCCATGGTTGGAGCGAGTGGCACATGTATGCCACGCCGCCACTTTCGCAAGCGTTCTTGGCTGCAACGTCGGCCAATGGCTGGTCGTCTTGAGTGCAGCTCTGGATCGGCGTGCGTCCACCGACGTTTCCCTTCCAACCGCAAGCGGGCTTGCAGCAGTCCCAATAGCGAGTTGCCCAACCTGGCGTGCCGCCGGTCAAAGGGGGCGGCTCGACGACGCCACCTTGTCCACCGCCGCTCATGCCACCGGTACTGCTCTTGCCGCCGGTACCAGTTGTACCGCCCTTGCCGCCGGCACCAGTACCGCCCTTGCCGCCGGCACCGGTAGTACCGCCCCTGCCTGCCACACCAGCCATCCCGCCCTTGCTGTCGGGCGAACCGGCAGAGGCGCCGCTACTGCCGTTGCCTTCACCTGCGCTGCTGCTGGTCGATGTGCCGCTCGAGCCGGCGAAGCTGGCAGTCGGACTGCCGCTTGCCCCAGCGAGTCCAGCGCCGGTGCCAGCCGTTGGGCTGCCAGGGGCGCCAGAGGCCGCGCTTCCGGCACTCGCGATCACGGTGCTACCAGCTACGCCCGCGCCAGCGGGAGTTCCGCCCGAACACGAGAACAGCGCGCTCACCATCCCAGTCAAACCGGCGCCAGCAAAGCAGAACCTGAGCACTCGCGATTTCTTCAAAGTGCCTTCGGGGTATCATCGACGCTCGCTTGGTGCGAGCTGGAACTGCCCGTGTAAACTTCCGTTAGCGCTTCGGCGTTCGGGATTTCGCACGTCGAACAATCGCCTTGCCTGATTCCGAAGAGGACGGTTACTACGCCGCGGGATCGAGCAAGCTACTCGAGATCGCTCAGAGTGATCGTTGCTGCATTGGATAGGACCTTAACCAGCGCTCGGCTCGTAGCCCATCAGTTGCCGGCGGCCGCAGCTTTTTTTGCGACCTTTTGTAAGAAGCGCTCGGACAGAATCACGACACGCTGATGAGTCCCTTCTCCGATCGCTTCGACACCGTCGTGCGCACTGATTCGGAATGACAACTTTCTTCCTTCGACGGCTTCGACCAGAACCTGCACGGTGACGGTCAAGCCAGGCGGAGTGGCTGCGGTGTGTGTCACTCGAATATCGACGCCCAGCGATTGCTCGCCCGACTCGAGGTGCGGCTGCATGGCTTCCATGCATGCCCATTCGAACAGTCCGACCAAGTATGCGGTGGCGAAGACCTGCGGCATGGCTTGGAACAAGCCCGACTCTGGATAGACGTGGGGCACGGTCTTCTGTTCCGGCACTCGATAGCTGAACTCGAACGTCAATCCTGGACTGAGGGTTGCTTTCATGATGCTCCCCTTTTGTAGCATCGCGCTTCGATGTTCTGGCCAGTGGTAGGCGAGTCGGCACTCTGAGCGGGCGGTTCAATTTTCTTTGGCGCCGCCCCGCCTGCAGCGGGTGCGCAGGCCTCACCGCGCAGGCGCGGCTTTTCTCGCAGAAAACCTGGAAATCGCTCAAAATTGCTGGGGGCATGGCAAACTTGTCGCCCCCCTTTTGACGCCAATCCCGACTAACCTGCTTTGCCCGCGCCCCCCGAGCGAAACATGACGATCGAGTTGCTGATCGAGGCCATCGTGCGCCAAACCACGATCCTGATCGCCCAGCTTGCAACGTCTGGGGGCACACGCGCGCCATTGGCGCAGGTGGCCAATCAGGTCTTCTTGGATTTGGTCTACGAGCTGGAGCGCCAAGGCGTGGGTCGCAAGGTGAGCGCCGACATGTTCGGTCTCGGGCTTCGCACCTACCAGCGCAAGATTCAGCGGTTTCTGGAGAGTTCGACAGACCGCGGACGCTCCCTCTGGGTGGCCGTGCTCGACTACGTGCAGCACGCGGAGAGCGTCACGCGCGCGCAAATCCTGCTGCAGTTCGCGAGCGACGACGAAAGCCAGGTGCGCGGCGTGCTCCACGACTTGTGCGAGAGCGGCTTGATCACGGTCTCCGGCTCTGGCACGCGGCTGAGCTATCGCGTCACACCGGAGGACGCGCTGGCCCGCTTGCGGCAGGCGCACTCGAACGACGGTCTCGACGAGCTGCTCTGGGCGCTCATTTACCGCGAAGGCCCGTGCACGCTCGCCGAGCTGCAAAAGACCCAGGTCGACTCGGACGCGCTCGGCCCGGCGCTCGCGCGCCTGCTGGAGGTTGGCCGAGTTGAGCAAGCAACTCCCGACGGGCCCTATACCGCACGCACCTTGGTGCTCCCGCTGGGAGCCGCAGTTGGCTGGGAGGCGGCAGTTTTCGATCACTTCAAGGCGGTCGTCAACACCGTCACTAGCCGGCTGCGGATCGATCGCAACAGCCCGGCTCTTGCCGATCGCGTGGGCGGCAGCACCTATACGCTCGAGGTGTGGCCCGGGCACCCGCACGAAGCGCAAGCGCTCGAGACGCTCAGGCAGCTCCGCTCCCAATTGAGTGGTTTGCGGGACCAGGTGGAACGCTACAACGCCGACCATCCCACGCCAGAGCGCCACACGCAGGTCTTGATGTATGTCGGTCAGTGCTCGATCGAGCGCGGCGAGGATGAGGCGGATGAAGCTTGAATGGAGCCTGCGCAAGGTTCGGACCCTGGCGCCGCTTTTGGTCGGCTTGTGGCTGATCTTCTCGTGCAGCACGCCCGAGTCCTCGCAAGAAGGCAGCGAGACTCATTTCCTGACCAGCTGCGATGCGACCTGCGCAGAGGGCATGCAATGCCTGTGCGGCGTGTGCACGAAATCTTGTAGCGAGCAGACCGATTGCGCGAACTTTGCCGGAGTCGCGAGCTGCGCACCGCTCGGCCCGCGTGTTGCGGCGCAGCGCTGCGCCCCCTCGGAATCGAGCGCGATCTGTGATGCGGCCTGCCTCTCGGATGTCGACTGCAGCAAGCTCGCGGCTGACCGAGTGTGTGACTACGGGTATTGTCGTGAGCTCCGTCACCAAGCTCCGCCGAGCGCCGCGTGCATGCCTCCAAAGCTCGCTTCGGCAGACGTATTGATCTTGGGTGACGTGCTGATCGAGCTCAGCATCTTTGCGGAGCAGCTCGAGCAAGCGGCCGTGATGACCGGCAACCTGAGCGCCGGCCAGCACTACCGGAACGAAGCGGCTGGTGGGAGCTCCCTGCTTGCGACCGGCCCGCAGAGTATCGACAGCGAATACACGAAGGGGCTTGCCCAAGGGCCGGCGCGCGTGATCGTCATGAATGGCGGGGCAACCGATGTCCTGAAAGGCCAATGCGCCGGCATGCTGACTCCCGACTGTCCCGCGGCTCATGCTGCCGTGATGGGCGCCGAGCAGCTGTTCGAGCGCTTCGCCAAAGATGGCGTCGAGCACGTGGTCTACTTCTTTTACGGCGATCCCGTGGGCAATCCGACTCTGAAGGATGGCCTGGATCTGATGCGCGGGCTGCTCCGAAATGCCTGCGGTCGCAGCCCAGTTCCTTGCCACTGGCTGGACCTGAGGCCTACGTTCGCGCGGCATCCCGAGTACGTCGGAGTCGAAGGCTTGGTCTTCACCGACGCGGGCGCCAGCGCGGCCGCCGCCGCGACCTTTGCTTTCATGCAAGAGCAGTGCGTGGCCAACTGAACCGGAGTGGACGACCGTTCTGAACTTTTCAGCGAGGTCCGAACATTTCAAGCAGATCCGGGTGACGGCGATGTCGTTATCAAGGACCCAGCGGCTTCGGTACACTGGTCTCAAATGACTGGCGCGTTGCAGGAAATAGGCAAATTTGGGCTGGTGAGCGCGGCGCGGAGCGCCTGGTTGCTCGGGGCACTGGCAATCGGCGCAAGCTTCGCTTGCTCCAGTTCCGACGATCCGGGCACGAGCCCCGGCGGA
>DATEPG010000359.1:0-5576 GCA_035273265.1 Polyangiaceae bacterium | reverse complement strand
GGTGCGGGGGATAGCGGCAGTGGCGGGGTTGGCGTCGGCAGCGGCGGTACCGTGGGCAGCAGCGGCGCGCAGGCCGCTGGCAGCGGGGGACAGAAGTCCAAGCCGATCGCCGTCAAAGATCTACCGGTGATCAAAGAAATGCCCGATCCGCTCACGATGAGGGACGGGACCAAAGTCACCACTCCCGAACAGTGGAAGTTGCGGCGGCAGGAGCTGATTCAGATCCTCGAGGACTACGAGTTTGGCCACATGCCGCCGCCGCCGGGCAACGTGAAGGCCACCGTCGCTACAGCGTCGAGTCGGATCTCCGTGAATAGCGGATTGCAGGCCGACTATCGGATGCTGCATCTGACGTTCGGTCCCGGCGAAAAGCTAAGCTTCGATCTCGGTTTGTTTACGCCCGTCAGCTCCACACCGGCCGCCGACAAATTCCCCGTCTTGATTTCGCTCACGTCCAGCAGCGACGCGAAGAGCATCTCGAGTGCCTCGGCAGCGCTCGCTCGCGGCTACGCGGTGGCTACGGTTCCCTATCAAAAGTTGGGCGCCGATGCCTCCAACTGGGCCTCGACCGCGTTTTTTCCGTCCTATCCCGACTACGACTGGCGAGACATTTCGGCTTGGGCCTGGGGCTTGTCCCGCGCAGTCGATTATCTCGTGACGGACAGCTCGATCGCGCCGGACAAGATCATGATCACCGGCGTGTCACGCCTGGCTCAGGCAGTGCTCCTAGCGGGCGCATTCGACGAGCGGATTGCGCTCAGCGCGCCGGTCGCGGGCGGCGCAGCCTTCCGCTTCTCCGGCAAGGAGATGGGCGGCGGTCGCGGGCAGGGCATCACTGAAGTGGTCGATCAGAACACGTACTGGTTCGGTCCACGACTTCCGGAGTTCAGAAATCAGACGCCGCGCCTGCCGAGTGATCAGCACTGGCTACCCGCGCTCACCGCCCCACGTCTGTTCATCATGTGCAATTCCCTGTCCGACCAATATGGCCGGGCCTACGCCGCCGTTCAGACCTATTTGGGCGCGAAACCGGTGTATCAGTTCCTGGGTGTGGAGCAGAACTTGGGGCTGTCCTTCCGCGCGGGGTCGCACGGCATGACGTCCGAGGATTGGTCCGCGCTGCTCGATTTTGCAGACCAGTACCTGATGAAGAAGGGCGGCACCAAAAAGTTCGACGTGATCCCGCCCGCTGACCAAACCCCGTAGGCGGCGCCGATCAGTTGCTGATCAGAATGGTGCCGTTGCACTCCGACGGGATCTCGAGCGTCTGATCCTCGATCGCTTGATTGATCTGGTCGCACGGCGGCGGATTCGCGAGTTTGGACATACAGGCTTGGTAGCTCGAGCTGACGCCGACGGCCTTGGGGCACTCGATTTCACTCTCCAGGTCCGACTTGCATTCCGCGATCTGGGCGGCCTGCTCCGATGATTCGAGAAACCCGCCACTGACCTGACAGCCGACCACGGTCTCGCAGAAACTCGCGGCCAGGTCTTTGCACTGCTGCGGTGCGTTCGGTCCGTCGTCGGAGCTACCGCAGCCCGGCAAGGCGACCAGAACCAGCAATCCAACCAACACCAATCCAAGCTTCTTCATCTGTGACTCCGTAGAACGACTGTTGAGAGCGTAGCGAGCGGCCTGACGCCGCTCGTTCGCTCGAGTAGCAGCTTCCGCAACCACCGTCAGCGCGAATTTTCGTACCAGGCGACGTTGTGGGGCTGCTCCCGTGCTCAACTCAGCTGGCAGAGATCGAGCACGTTCATGTCCGTGTAGTCTTGGTTCTCGCCGGCCATGGCCCAGATGAACGAATAGTTCGAGCTGCCAGCGCCCATATGGATCGACCACGGGGGCGAGATCACGGCTTGCTCGTTGGCCATCACGAGGTGGCGCACTTCTTCGGGTTGACCCATGAAGTGAAAGACGCGATCGGCGGGCGGCAAATCGAAGTAGAAGTAAACCTCCGAGCGCCGATCGTGCAGGTGCGGTGGCATCGTGTTCCAGACACTGCCGGGCTTGAGACGCGTGAGGCCGAGCAAAAGCTGGGCCGATTTGCAGGTGGCTGGCACGATGTATTGATAAATCGTGCGCTGATTCGAGGTCTCGAGTGCGCCGCGCTCGAGTGGCACGGCTTGATTGATCGAGATCTTGACCGTTTCGTAGCGTGCGTGCGCTGGGCTGCTCACCAAATAGAAGCGCGCTGGCTCGTTCTCCGATGTCGACTCGAACGAGACTTCAGCCGAGCCCATCGGCACGTACAGGCCATCGTAGCGGTCGAGCTCGAACGTCTGTCCATCCACGCTCACTCGCCCGCTTCCGCCGACATTGACGATGCCGAGTTCGCGTCGCTCAAGAAAAGGAGCGCCGGTCGCCTGCGCGGGCAGCGAAAGTCGCCCGCTGGTGGGCATTGCGCCACCAATCACGAAGCGCTCCACGTGGGCATACGTCAAAGAGACGGCTGCAGGCGCGAACAGATCGCTGACGAGGTAGCGATCCGCCAGCGTCTGCGCGTCGACGCCGCGCATCATGTCCGGGTGGGTAGCTTGGAGCGTCTTCTTGAACATGGCTCGTTTTAGCGCGGTGCGGCTGCTGTGAGAAAGCGAGAATCAGCGCGCTGACTCAGGTACTTGGTGGAGGGTCCGCAGGAGTGCGGCGCGCGAAGCTGCAGGACAGCGCTGCGCGCTACTTCTTTCGCGCGGCCGCGACGGCTGTGACGAACTCGCGCGCACGCTCGGTGAGCACGTGCGCGCGGTCGTCTTTGACGGCAGCAATATCGACGAGCTCCGAACCGACACCGAGCGCCACAGCTCCGGCCGCCAAGAAGTCCTTCGCGGTGTTGATGTTCACGCCGCCCGTAGGCATCAGCTTGACCTGCGGCAGCGGGCCCTTGAGCGCGCGCAGGTAAGAAGCGCCACCGAGCGCCGAGCAGGGGAAGATCTTCACGACATCCGCTCCGGCTTTCCAGGCAGCGATCACCTCGGTGGGCGTGAGTGCGCCGGGCATGGCGGCAATGCCGGCTTCGTGGGCGGCGGCGATGGTGGCCGCGTCGAAACCGGGGCTGACCACGAACTCTGCGCCGGCCTCGATGCAGGCGCGGGCATCGGCGGCGTCGAGCACGGTGCCCGCGCCAATCAAGGCTTTGGCACCGAGGCGAGTGCGGAGCGCGCGGATCACCGCGGGTGCGTCGGGAATGGTCATGGTGATCTCGAATACCGAGATCCCGCCGGCCAAGATGGCCTCGCACGCCAACAGCGCAAGCTCCGGTGTCGGCGCCCGGATCACAGGCACGATACCTACGGCTTCGATTCGCTTACAGACTTCGGCTCGCGTCATTGGATCATCTTTCGATTCGGGCGCTTGCGCCCTGCATCGCCCGCAATACTTCCGGCAGGGTAACCATCGTCGTATCACCGGGCGTGGACATGGCTAACGCTCCGTGCGCTACGCCGCAATTCAGCGCCCAGTCCGCCGGCTTGCCGCTCAATAGGCCATAAATGAAGCCGGATGCGAACGAATCACCACCACCCACGCGGTCGAAGATCTCGACCTCGCGGGGGAGGACTTCGAAGAACTCGCCCTCGTGGTAACAGAGTGCACCCCAGCCGTTGACGCTCGCCGAGCGCGCGACGCGCAGCGTGGTGGCGACCGTGCGAATGTTGGGGAACGCGCGGATCACTTCTTTGATCATCGCCCGAAAGCTCTCGAGCGGCAGTTGCGCGTAGGAATGATCCACGCCTTCGAGCTTGAAACCCAAGGCAGCGGTGAAGTCCTCTTCGTTGCCGAACAGAACATCGACTAGCGGCATGAGTGAGCGGTTCACGGCCTGCGCCTGTGCCGGTCCGCCGAACGCGCGCCACAGGGAATCCCGATAGTTGAGATCGTAGGAGATGCGGACGTCGTTCTTCTTTGCTTCTTCCATCGCGGCTTTGGCCACGGCGGGCGTTTCTGGTCCGAGCGCGCAGAAGATGCCACCGGTATGCAACCAGCGCGCGCCTTCTTCCGCGAACAGCTTGCGAAAGTCCACGTCCGCCGGCTTCAGCTGCGAGATGGCCGTGTGTCCGCGATCGGAGCAGCTCAGCGCGGCGCGGGGTCCGAAGCCGCGCTCCACAAAATTAAGGCCATTTCTGACGTTTCGGCCCACGCCGTCGTAGGCTTTCCACTGCAGATAGGAGAGATCGACTCCGCCTTGCAGCATCAGATCTTCGACCAAGCGCCCGATTGGGTTGTCGGCCAGCGCAGTGACGACCGCCGCGCGCAGGCCGAAGCAGCGGCGCAAGCCACGCGCGACGTTGTACTCGCCGCCGCCCTCCCAAGCCTGAAAGGAGCGGGCGGTGTGAACGCGCAGCTCGCCCGGATCGAGGCGAAGCATCACCTCTCCCAGACTGACTAGATCGAATCGACAGGTGTTTGCAGGGCGAGTTTCGAAGCCGGACACGCCGAGCAGTGTAGTGAATTGCCGCCAGCCCGGGAGACCTAAAGCGAGCAGGACTCGAATTTCAACGCATCATTAGCGCACTCACTCAGCGCCTGCCTCGACCTTGCCTTGTCACCGGTCGGCTCGCACATGGTCGGTGCACTGCCGATCGGCAACGCCGAGCGCTTGGGTAGAGTGTTGGGAGTACGTCAAATCGACGGATGGCGCGGAGAGAAGAACGTGTTCTGCTACTTCTGAGGGGCCGGATTACAGCGCGTCGGGGCGCGATCGCTTTCGCCCGCGGACCGAGCCGGGAGATCCAATAAATTCCGCCCACCCCGGCCCGTGCAGCGAAGCCGGCCTGGTCGGCTAGTTGGGGAACCCACCACGCGCTGGGCTGATCAGCCAGCGGTTCCGCTCACTTGCCCGCAGCTAACCGAAGAAAAATGGCAGGAAGGTCGCGCCCTGGAAGTTTTTTTGACGGAACTGAACGGTTCACGCCACTGCAGCGCTCCAATCCGCGCTTCGCTACCGTTGACTCTAGTTGTGCATGCCGCGTGGCGTGCAAACGTGCGGGGTCACGCGCGACGCCATTTCCTGCGACAGATTGTGTGCGCACGAGGCACTGCTAGGCGCAGTCCGCGATCACTTTGCACAATTGTGTCGCGCTGTACCGTCGAGCAACGCCATGCGATGCGTCGGGAACTGAATAGGCACTCAGGCGATGTTCGGATTACGCCACGCGTGTGACGAAGCCCTCAACGGAGTCACCAATGATTCAAAGTCTGCGCCAAGTCCGTTGACATCGTGAAGACGGACATGATGTTATCCCGCCGTTTTGGGGGGTCGAGTTTTGCCCCGCGCGATAACCGCGGTTTATTTCAGCCCCAATCTTTTCGAAAGTCGAGCGCGCCATCGTGTCTTTAGCATTCGGTCTCAAAGCAATGAAACGATCCCCGGTCTTGTACACCGCCTGCTTGGCCGCGTTCGTGAGCATGAACTGCTCGCAAGCTGGACCGGCGACCAGCCCCGGACCCTCCGCCGGCGCGCCCGCGGCTCAAGCGGGTTCGGCGTCGGCTGGAGCTCCGGCGCTTGCGGGCGCAGGCCCCACTGGCATGGCCGGTGCGCCGATAGCGAGCGGCGGCACGGGCGGCTCTGATAGTGGCC
>DATEPG010000358.1:0-8414 GCA_035273265.1 Polyangiaceae bacterium | reverse complement strand
CGCAGACCGTCTATGCGATGGGAACGAGTTTGGCTTCCTGGACGCGATTGCTTTTCGCGGCCGGCCTCTTTGCAAGCGATGCGCGCGTGCTCGGCCTAACCAGTGAAGGCAATCAGCTCGCGTGGCGGACCTACGCCGCCGTGTCTGCGGCCAAAGCCACCCTCGAGGCGGTCGCCCGGTCGATAGCCGTCGAATACGGGCCACATGGCATCCGCTGCAGCGTCCTTCAGCCGGGAGTAACCGATACGCCGGCGCTGCGACTCATCCCAGGCTTCGAGCGGATGCTGTCACGGGCGCAGCAACGCAATCCTTTGCGGCGCTTGACGACTGCCGAAGACGTAGCAGGCGTCATCGCCCTTCTGTGCTCCGATGAGGCTCGCTGGATCAACGGAGCAATCATTCGAGTGGACGGAGGAGAGGCCATTGCCGGCTAGTGCGCTTCCACTCTACTTGCACGGGGTCGGTCATTTTCATCCTGATACCGTCATCGACAACCGGTTTCTCGAGGAGCTCGATATCGGGACGAGCGCGGAGTGGATCCTGGAACGTGTGGGAATTCGCCAACGTCGTACGGTGCTGCCCCTGGACTACATTCGAGCAACGAAGAACCAAGACTTGCGAGCCTCGGACGAGGCGGCGCTCGTTTCGACCGTCGAGTCCGGTCGCCGCGCCGCCGACATGGCATTGAGGCGAGCCGGCATCGAGGCCAAAGATGTCGGGTTGGTGATTGCTGGAGGCTGCACGCCCGACGGGCAGACCCCCGCGGAGGCCTGCCGGATCGCCGGTGCCTTGGGGATCGAGGCGCCCGCTCTCGACCTCAGTTCGGCATGCTCGAGCTTTGGCGCGCAGCTTCATTTCTTGTCGCACCTGCTTGGATTGCCCAAGTACGTTTTGACCGTGAACGTCGAACACACGACTCGAGTCGTAGATTACAGGGATCGTGCGACTGCGGTGCTCTGGGGTGACGGTAGCAGCGCGGCGGTAGTGTCACGAGCGGTGCCAAGCCGCCTGCAAATCGTTGACACCGGCTTTGCCTCGCTGCCCTCGGGTTCTGAAAATGTACGTATCCCTCGATTCGGCCACTTTCGCCAAGAAGGGTCGACGGTGCAACGCTTTGCGATCAAGACCACCCAGGAATGCATCTTGAGGCACCGCGAGGTCGCCCGCGCGCGCGCGACCGCCACCGGCGGCCGAGTTCGATTCATCGGGCACCAGGCCAACCTGTTGATGCTCGACAGCGCCGCGAGGCGGGCCGGCGTGTCCGACGGCCATTGGTTCAACGTCGACGAATTCGGAAACACCGGTGCAGCAGGGGCGCCGAGTGTCCTGTCGCAACATTGGGAAGAGATCGGCGACGCTGACACGTTGATAGTCGCCGTGGTCGGCGCTGGTCTCAGTTGGTCGAGCTTGCGAGTGGAAGCGAGTGCGTGATGAACTATCGCGAATTTCTGAACTGCGAGTCCTTGTCGGAGACCGACCTTCTCGGCCTTTCTCAGGGAAACTTAGTCAGCGACGCGCCCGATGAATTCGTTCGCTTGCCAGCTCCTCCGATGCTGATGATCGATCGCGTGGTTTCGGTTCGTCGCGAGGGCGCGCGAGGGCGAATCGTCGGTGAACAGGATATCTCTCCGAGCGATTGGTTCTTTCAATGTCACTTCCGCGGCGATCCCGTACAGCCCGGCTGCCTCGGAGTCGACGCAGTGTGGCAGCTCATCGGATTGTACTGCGGGCTGTGCGGCGCTCCGGGCAGCGGTCGCGCATTGGGCTGCAAGGAGGTCGAGTTCTTCGGCCAGATTCGACCTTACGATCTAATCGTCCGCTACGATGTCGAGATCCGGCGCTTCTCCGTATTGCCGGCGTCGGGGGTGGCGATCGCAATCGGCTCTGCCCGCGTGTTCGTAGATGACGTGCAGATCTACAGCGTGCGAGACGCCAAAGTGGGGCTCTTCCCGGCCATCGCGTACACGGACTACCCGCTACGGTCGAAACGCAGCGTGGGTGGCATTCTGGAACGGGAGATCAAATGACGAATGCGGCACGGAACTCCGACCTCATCCCGCTCACAGCAGATCAAGTGCTGGCGTTGCTCCCTCAGCAACCACCCTTTCGGTTTTTGGACCGATTGCTCGAGATTGGGCCACACGGAGCGATTGGTAGCTACACGTTCTCGCCAGCAGAGTACTTCTACGCCGGCCACTTTCCGAAAAATCCGGTCACGCCTGGCGTCATCCTACTCGAGACGCTGTGCCAAACGGGCCTGGTTGCGCTCGGGATCTACCTCCTTAGCCTCGAGGTTCCGCACACAGAGGTGGCACGCATGACGACTCTGTTCACCGACGCACAAGTCGAGTTCGAACGAATCGTTCGCCCCGGTACGACCGTTCGCGTCGAGGCCGAGTGCACGCTCTGGCGTCGCCGAAAGCTGCGTTCCAAGGTACGCCTGTTGCTCGATGACGGGACACTCGTCGCGCACGGCACGGTCGCTGGGGTCGGCGTCGACCTGAAGGAAGAGCACGATGTTTGATCAGCGCGGGCCGCGTGTCGTCGTGACGGGCCTGGGCGTGGTTGCCGCCAACGCTCATGGCGTTCCAGCTTTTTTGGAAGCGCTGCGCGCCGGTCGCAGTGGGATTGCCTTCCAGCAGCACCTAGCAGATGCGAATTTCGCCTGCCAGGTGGGGGGGATCCCGGCAGACATCGCGCGCATCGCCGAGGGCTACCTACCCGCGGCTGATCTGATGGCGATGAACGCGAACATGATGTACGCGGCCGTGGCCGCGATGGATGCTTGGCGGGACGGTGGCCTTTCGGTGCCCGACTGCGGCGATGACGAAGTCGACTGGGGCACAGGGGCCATCATCGGTACGGGGATCGGTGGCATGGACACCATCGCCGAAAAGCTGGTACCGAAGACGGACGCCGGGAAGGTGAGTCGGCTAGGCAGCACCATGGTCGAGCAGATCATGGCCAGCGGCGCCAGTGCGCGAGTGGCTGGGATTCTCGCGCTCGGCAACCAAGTGTCGACCAACTCGAGTGCGTGCAACACTGGCGCGGAGGCGATCATCTCTGCCTTCACGCGGCTCAAGAATGGCTTGGCGCAGCGCATGCTGGCGGGTGGCTCCGAGGGCCACTCGAAATACATTTGGGCCGGTTTCGACGCGATGAAGGTGTTGTCTCGCGGTCACAACCATGAACCCGAAAGAGCATCTCGACCGATGAGCGCTTCTGCATCGGGGTTCGTGCCCGCAGCGGGCGGAGGCGTGCTCTTGCTCGAAACGCTGCACAGCGCTCGCGAGCGCGGCGCCCGAATTTATGCGGAAGTCCTCGGCGGAGCGCTCAACTGCGGCGGACATCGTATGGGCGGGAGCATGACTGCCCCGAACCCGGTGGCGGTCGTCCGCTGCATTCGCCAAGCAGTAGCCTCGGCGGGCATCTCGCCCTCTCGCATCGGAGCGATCAACGGGCATTTGACGGCCACGTTTGCGGATCCGCTCGAAATCGCAAACTGGGCAACCGCACTCGAACTCTCACCCGCCAAGATGCCGATCATTCATGCCACGAAGTCACTGATCGGGCATGCGCTCGGCGCCGCGGGTGCCATCGAGAGCATCGCGAGCGTGCTCGAACTCTATCACGGCTTCATCCACGCCTCACTCAATTGCGAGGATCTCCATCCCGCGCTCCAGCCGTTTGCAGCGCGCATCGCTCGCGAGCGGATCGACGGCGCCGATGTCGAGGTGCTTGCCAAGGCAAGCTTCGGCTTCGGCGACGTGAATGGCTGCCTGATTTTTCGTCGCTCCGAAGCATAGCCAGACCGATAACGCCCAATTGTCTCCCAAACCCAGTGAGGTATCGACATGACCCCCGACGAATTGTTCGAACAAGTGATTGCCATCCTAAAACCCTATACCAAGGCACCCGAAGCCCTGGCCGTGGCCAAGATGGAGACCTCGATTTTGGCCGACCTCAAGGTGAACTCTGCTCGCTTAGTGGACGTGGTGCTAGAGATCGAAGATCGCTTCGACATTGCAATCAAAGATGAAGAGGCCGATGGTGTGCGGACCATTGGAGATGCGGTGAGCCTGATTTTGGCCCATGCACCGGCATAGTGTCGGAAACGACATCATCGACCTCGGTGAGCCAGCAATTCTGCTGCACCACCGCTGGGAGCGCTTCATCGACCGAGTCTGCACTCCGGGCGAGCGCCGGGCCCTGAACCGAGCTCAGGAGCCTAAGCTTTATCTTTGGTCGCTATTTGCTGCCAAGGAGGCTGCGTTCAAATTGGTGGTGAAGCGGCTCGGGCCCGTACCCTTCGCCCACCGGGCATTCGTGGTCCGAGACGACCTTCATGCGGTTGACTATCGAGGCGCCAGCTACCCGCTCCGCATTGATGTCGGCTCTGGTTGGGTCCATGCGTTGGCCGGCACGGGCGCGCCGGTCGCGTTTCGGGTGCGACAACGGCCGGGAGCGCAGTCCAGCCAAGCCGCCCGTCAGCTACTCGGCGAGCTTGCCGCTCCGATTCTCGGTTGCGAGCCCGCAAGCCTCAGCGTTGCTCGCGCCTGCGCGCCAGAATATTGGGACGCTCTTGCCCCACCCGTGCTGCTTCGGTCGGGCGAACCGGCCATGTTGGACATTAGCCTCTCCCACGACGGATCGTTCGTGGCCGCGGCGCTGGTCAGACCGAGCGATCGAGAATAGCCGCGCGCTACCCCAACTTCGCCCGATATTGTCGTTCTTCCTCAGCCAGCTCAGCGATCGATTTTAAGACTCGGCGACCCACTTCGATTTGAGAACGCAGGCGCTCGGGGTCGTGATGTTCGAATTCCCCCAACTCGACGGGCGCACCGAAGACGATCACGATCGGCGCTGCTCGGCCCCTGATTGAATCGACGCATTCTTGAAGCAGTGAATTGCCGACCCCGTTGACGAACACGGGTACGACAAGTGGTTTTCCCTTCAGCACGACTCGACCGAAACTTTGCTCTGGAGGTAACAGCTCGTACGGGGCGTCGCCACGACTACGTGTCCCTTCGGGGTGCATTCCGGCGATCGTGCCGGCTCGCTGGAGCTCGGCCGAAAGAAAGTCGAGGCCCGCGCGAGTCACGTGCCGCTTGTCTGCCGCCCGGAAGATAGGCGGATACATACTCATGGCGCAGACCAGGGTGTTAACAGCGATTCCGGTCGTCGAATCATACCAAAAGTTGGAACGCACTGGAAAGTAGAGGCGCTTCGCACGGCGAACCTGTCCGGCGATTTGAGCCATCACCAGGTATAGGTCGAAGAAGCTGCGATGGTTCGGCGCAATGAGCACCCCGCGCGCAGCGTTGTCAAACGCGACTCGGTCGAGCCCGAGCACATGTACCCGAGAGCCAGACAGGACCCGAACGATGGGGTACGTCACGGCGAGGTTCATCCAACGCGCAACGCTTTTGAAGCCGGGCGAAGAGTTCAGGCTCCGGCCCACATTTACCGCAAGACGCTCGCGGATTGCGAGCGGCATTTTTTCGAAGGTGGAAGCTCGAGTCATCGCGTCATCACCAGCGACGGTCCCGGCGATCCAAACGTGAGCAGCGCCAAACGGGATGAGGGCGCGCGGAGAGAACTACGCATCGTACGCTATCTAACAGCGTTTGCGACAACACAACCTGACGGATCTCATGTTCCCGTCGCAGCGTGACGAAAGGAACGCGACATGCGGGACCGACGCGAAGAGCGTTTCTCTCACGGTCGAGCACCCTCGACTCGGAGTCGGACTGAACGCCGTTCGAGCTTTTGCGACGAGCACCGCCTGACGCTGGCGAATGAGCGCCGTCAGACGGCGTTTCGCGCGATCAGCTGTTTTCGGGAACTGGTACGTGCCTCTGTTCTCTCGTCGAACCCTCGTCGCTCGGGAGGGCGACGCCGCTCGCCAATTGGAGCACCGAAATGTCGTGCAAGATAAACCCGGATTCGGTCGTCACCAGTACGCCGTCACGTTCCCAACGGGACATCGTGCGGATTGCGGTTTCGAAAGCAGTCGATACCAGTTCGGCCAGCTCCCGTCGCGAAAGTGCCACTGGAATGAACAGAGTGCCGTCCTCGAGCTCGTCGCCGAATTCTGCGTGAAGCTTGAGTAGCGCCGTTGCGAGCCGAGCCTCGACCCCACCAGCGCCGAGAATCTCGATCTTGTCGTGCAGTGTGGTGAGCTTTCGGTGGACGCTACAGGTTAGCGACAGGCCGAGTTCGGGGCATTTGGCAAGGCACTCCAGCACCAGCTCGCGTGGAATCGTCACGATGCTTGCGGTTTCGGTCGCGACGACGGCGTTGGCTGGGTACGGCGCAGCCTTCAGCAGCATCACATCCCCAATCGATTCCGGAGGGCCAAAGAGCCCGCAGATGCTGACGCGACCGTTTCCTCCAACCCGCAGGATCTTGATCAACCCGTTTCGGATGACCGTGAGAGCTTGAGGCCGATCTCCCGCTTGCCAGAGGGTCGCTCCCCGCTGAAAGCTGCGTTGGCTAGCGAACGACGCCATGCGCGTCAGGCCTGCAAGGTCGACACCCGAAAGCGAAGGGGTCCGCTGTAGAACTCGAATCAAGCTCATCGCTGCGACTGAAGCAAGAAACATGCCTTCAGGATGACAACCGTCATCGCGGCGTACGACACGCGAAATGCTCGTAAGAAAGCAGCTCGGTGATGCCAATGGTCGGCAGGCTAGGGGCGGGGGCTCTGGTGCGGCGCAAGGTTTGCGCCGGCGCCTGCTCTAACCCCTAGCGCTCGCCCATGAGACTTTTTACGTGGTGTGACAACGAGACCATTTCGCCGGACGCCGCTCGAGCTCTTTGCCTCAGCGGGGCCACTCACACCAACTCGAGTAGCGTGTCGAAGGAAGACGGGTCGAAAGTGTCTTCGCGCAGATGAAGAGCAATTCCGAATTCGCAAGGGCTCACGAATTCGTCACGAATTCTAATAGTTGTATTGGGTGTGGCCGTAGCCAGCTTCCGGCCTATCAAATGGGCAAGGCGCTGAAGCTCCGCCGACCGCCCGTGGATGCTAAAATCATCGATCCCGCATGAGTTCGAAGTGAGCACCTCAAAATACATGTGCGGCCCGTAGGAGCGATGCTTGCCCTCTCTTTGATATCGACTGTCTACCGAGTATTCGAGCAGGAGATCCCTCAGCGCGAGCAGGCCTCGACGAGAGCCGACGAACGACCACTCCTTCTCGACATCGTTGCAGACATAGAAAAAGCCGAGCGCTCGCCACTCTTCGCGCGTGGCAAAGTCGTCGGTCGTTGGCGATGGCACCGCCCTCGTCCCCGTGCGGCTCATGCTCGAGAAAGCGGAACGACTTTGACGAATGGAGACTTGTTCTGCAGACCGCTCGACCTGGCTGGATATCATCATTTCTCCTACACGCGGCAGCGCGTGACCGGCGCTCTGGGTATTGCGCGCCAACTGTCACGTGCATCGTGCTTCTCGACTTGCCGTGCCGCAAGTCAGGTCGAGCGGTGCGTTGACAGACGTCATGTGCGCTTTCGAATCGAGCCTGGCGCGCGCACCGCGGGTGTCGGGCACTGCAAGGTATCCGGTGCTAACGGGGCGCGACGCGACGGTCGCGTTAGGCCAGTTCAGCTGGGATACGAAACCACGAAGTTGAAGATTGCGAGGAAGTGGAAGGCGCTCCCGACCAACACGAACCCGTGCCAAATGGCGTGGTGGTAACGGAGCCGTCGTAGTGCGTAGAACGGCACTCCGAGCGTGTACGACACGCCGCCCGCCAGCAGCAGGAATAGCGCGCGATTGCCGAGCGCATGCAGCAGTTCGGGCACCGTGAGTGCGACGGCCCACCCTATCGTAAGGTAGAGCAAGACGGGCCCACCATGCTTCGGATTGCGCCGAAGGATCACGCGGTACAGCCCATAAAGAGACAGCACCCACACAACCGCGAGCAGTACGTAGCCCCTGGAGTTGTGCAGTACTGTCAACGCGAGCGGTGTGTAGGTGCCGCTGATCAAGAGAAAGATCGCACAGTGGTCGAGCACGTGGAAGGCGTGTTTGGTGCGAGGCATCGCGGGCGGAGTCGCGTGGTAGGCCGTTGACGCCGCATACATCAGCACGAGGGCAGCACCGTAGACGGCGCACCCGATCAAGGTCGCCCGGCTCTGTCGCGCGGCGAGGACAACCAGCAGAGCAACTGCCGGAACGGCGAACGCCACCCCCACTCCGTGCGAGAAGTAATGTGCGCGTTCCTCGGCCTTTGAGAATCGTGCGTTTCCGTTCTGATCGATGGTGTTCTGCTGGGGCACGAGGTCGATGCTAGTCTGTCATGGCCTGTTGCCTCGTCATCTTGTCGTCACTCGCAGAGCCTACTGACGCATGACAAGTGTCATGCCTGAGTCAGTACAACGTGAGTCGATGTCGCCGTCCCGTCTCGC
>DATEPG010000357.1:0-22610 GCA_035273265.1 Polyangiaceae bacterium | reverse complement strand
CCACCAGCCGAGCGTATTCAAGCCCGCCGGGCGAGCGCGCTATCGAGCAGCCGCGTGACGCCGAAGGCCCCCAGCCGCCTCCGATACCCATCAGGCGGCGCTTCCGCGACTCTCCCCGCTCGCGGGAGCGACCCTCGCTCGTCGCCTGAGCCGGGGCGCCGCGTCGACGAGCCCAATCGCGCCGCTCGCGACTCCCCGATCGCGGGAGCGGCCCTCGGGTCCCCGCGTCGACGAGCCCAATCGCGCCGCTCGCGCCGCAGCGTGAGTCGTCAACGAACGGCGTACAGCAGCGCAACCTGGGCCGTCGACAAGACCCGATTGTAAACGCGCAAGTCGTCGATCTCACCGAACAGAGCGAGGCTGGTATCGTCGGGCAAGCGCCCGAGATAATTCGGAAGCGTGGCGCCTAGCTGCGATGGAAGCGCCTTTGGACTTGCAGCGCTGCCGACGGACTTACCGTCGATGTATAGCTCGATGCTGCTCGAACTCCAGGAAAAGGCGAGATGGTGCCAGACCTTGTCGGTCAAGACCGGTGTCGCACTCCAGAGGTCCACGAATGAGGTACCGGCGTGCACCCCCGCGAGGTGTGCTCCGGCAGTGGAAGTTTGGGTATTCCGGTCGTCGGGCACGAGGGAAATCGCTTCGTTGCTGCCCAAGCTGAAGTGAAAGAGCGGAGCCACGTTGCGGGTCGTGGAAAGGACTCGTAACCAGACGGAGAGCGTAACGGCCGAATGACCACTGAAGATGCCCTCCGGAAGCTCGATCCAGTCAGTAGGGCTGACGGAATTCCGAACCCCAAACGCCAACCCGAGCTGTCCGGTTGGGCGCGTGCAAGTCCCCACACACTTGGCGTTCTTGGTGGCATCCTTGGCATTCGCGGCGGTGGCGCCGCTGGGCTCATCGAAAGTGAAATGGGCGACTAGGCCTGCCGCGGGATCAAAAGCGCTGGAGCCGCTAGCGCCACTGGAGCCAAGCGAACCGCCAGCGCCACTGGAGCCAGTCGCACCGCTGGAGGCCTTCCCACCCGAGCTATTGTTCACGGCACCGCCACCGCCTGCGGGCGACTCTGCGCCACCAGAATCACCGCTTCCCGCGTCGCCAATCATTCCGGCTGCACCTGGTGCTCCACCGCTCACCGAGGCACTGCCTGCGCTGCCCGTCTGACTGCCCGCCGAGCCGAACACTTCACTTTCGTTCGGCATTTGGAGCGAGCACGCAGCCAAACCAGCGGCAAGGCCAAGCCAGACTCGGCTTGGCGAGCGTCGCGAAAACTGCGCTAGAAACATTCGGGCTTGTACGTTTTGACGCCGTCCGCAGCGAACACGTAGGGAGGGTTACATTTGGCCGAGCGAGGTCCGGAGCCTTTCACGGGCTTGTTTGGCGCTCGAGAAGTGCTCTGAGCGCGCGCCGGAAGATCTGCTGCAACGGGTGGTGGTACTTCCGGGACCGTAGGATTTGCAGCGAGCACGATCTGCAGGGACATATCTCGGGTGAGTGCGATTTCCTTGCGCTCCGTGATGTAGCCGGTAGCCCGAACCTCGAGCGATACTTTGCGGTCGATCAGAGGCTGTGATCCCGAAAAGTGATCCGCTCCGAGCCGCTTGCCATCCAAGAAAATTTCCGCGCCCGCAGGCAGCGCCTGAACCTCGAGCAAGACCGCTTTTGGTTGCGCCGCGACGGGCGCGCTGACTGCGGGCGCAGCGGCTACGGGCGAGCGCGACCGGGCGAGCCCCCAGACACCGACGAGCACGAGCGCGGCCAGCGCCGCCGCGGCCACGCCCCAGCCGCGCCGATGAACGCGGAAGGTGCGAGAGCTCTGCAGCTCCTGCAACTCCATCGGTTCGTCGCTCATGCGCCCGTCGCCGGCTAGGTTGGCGGTGATCAGTCGGTGCTGTGAGGGCTCGAGCGCTCCCGAAGCCATTTCGCCCCGCAGGGCAGCCTTGATTTGAAGCTGCTCTTCCTGACGTTTTTCGCCGAAGTGGCTGGCCATGAAAAGCGCCAGCTCGTGCGGACGAGTGAGTAGCCCCTCCTTTGCGCTCACCTCTTCGATCGCCGCGCGCATCTCGAGCGCGTTGGCGAAGCGCTTTTCGGGATCGACATCGGTTGCGCGTTGCACGAGTCGCAGGATCGATTCCGGCGCACCGGGTGCGAAGTCACGCAGGTTGGGCAGGGCTCCAGTTGCGAGCCCGCGAAACAACTCGACTTCGCTCTTGCCCTCCCACATCCGCCGCCTGGCGACCGCCTCCCAGAGAATGACGCCGACCGCGAATAGGTCGGCGCGTCGATCGATTCCGGTCGCGCCTAGGATTTGCTCGGGCGGCATGTACTGAATTCGCCCCTTGATGATCCCCGAGCGAGTCGCTTGCACGTCCGTCGCGCTGATCTTGGCGATGCCGAAGTCCAGCACTTTGACCGGACCGTCATGCAGAACCATGATGTTTTGAGGGGAAACATCGCGATGCACGCCGTTCAGCGGCAAGCCATCGAGGTCTCTCAGCTCGTGAAAATGGTGCAGGCCAAGGAGCACCTGACACAAAATCTGCAAGTGCAGCGAAAGCGGGAGCTGCCCACCCGCGCGCTTGATGATGGTGGAGAGCGAAGCTCCATCGAGATATTCCATGACGATGAAGGGGGATTCGCGATCCTCCACGACCTCCATCACTTGCACCACGTTCGGGTGGTTCATTTGCGCGGCGAGCTCCGCCTCTCGGCGAAACAGCGCGCGCATTTCTGAGTTCGAGCTCAGCTCTGGATTCAGCACCTTGAGCACGACGAGCTTGCGGATCCCCGAGGCCAGGCTCTCCGCCAGGTAGACCTTGGCCATCCCACCGCGACCTAGCTCGAAGAGCTGCCGGTACGCGCGGCGTGGGTCCGTCTGATCGAAAGCTGCCACGCTCATTGCCGTTCAGAAGTTATCACGGAGAGTGTGACTCGGGCACAGTGAGTACAGGGGGGCGGTCGGTACGAAACTCGCCGGTCTACTGTGTACGTTCTACACGCACCAACGGCTCTGCTCAGTGGCGCTGTGATTCCACTGAGCAACTGAGCAACTGAGCAACGCGCCAGTTATGGCTTTGCTGCGATCGAGGGTAAGATCGTGGACGTGGGAATCGAGCTGAAGCAAGCGGCGAAGTGTCTGGTCGTCTCGAGCCTGCTGCTTGGTTTCCCTCGTGCAGCGCTCGCGGACGTGGCTGCTTGTGTGCAGGCGCATGCCTCCGGACAACGCGAGGCGAAGGCAGGCCGACTCAAAGTCGCGTCGGAGCTGTTCGCGTCCTGCGTTTCGCAGGAGGGCTGCCCGGACGCGATTCGAGCCGAGTGTGCCGAGTTCCGCAAAGACACCGAGCGTAGCGTGCCGACCGTGATTTTTGCAGCGGTCGATGAACAGGGCGGCGATCTGATCCAGGTGCGCGTCTATTCCGGCGACCAGGTCCTCAGCGAGGCCTTGGACGGGCGCCCGATTGCGGTCGATCCCGGTCAGCATCACTTCCGCTTCGAGCTGCAGTCTGGGCAGGTGCTCGAGAGCGACGTGTTGGTTCGTGAGGCTGAGAAAAATCGCATCGTGAGTGTGCGTACGAAGCCCGCTCCGAAGCCCGTGACGGTCGTGTCCGCGCCAGGCGCTGACGCCAACCAGACTCGAGGCAAGCTTCCTACGGCGTTCTGGGTTGCTTCGGGAGTGGGGGCTGCCGCCTTGGTCTCTTGGGGCACGTTCGCCGTGATCGGCTACGGCAAACAGTCGACTGTGGCCGAGTGCTCGCCGAACTGTTCGGCCAGTAGCCGCCCGGACTACGATGCCATGCAGCGGAACTACCTGATTGCCGATGTTTCGCTGGGCATCGCGGTCGCTTCCGCTGGTGTGGCGACCTGGCTGTTTTTCAGCTCCGACCGATCGAGCGCAGTGGAGCCGCAGAAGTCAGCGAACTCGGCCGCGCGCTTGACGGTGGCGCCGCTGGTTTCGACCCGCGGTGCGGGAGTCATGTTGAGCGCCAGCACTTTTTGACGAGCAACTCAGGCCCCTGCCGTGCCGATGAAAGATCGTGGTAGATTGCCATGGTCGTGGTCGAATCCAAGACAGCTTCGAGGTCAGCTCAGCGGCGCTATTTACGCGCTCCGGTCCCCGTGCATTTTCCGGAGGCAGAGACGGTGCCTGAAACCGGCGTACACCTTCGGGTGCGCACGGCACTCTGGTCCATGCTTCGACTCGCGTTGAGTGAGCGGGCGATGGTTGGGTCCGACCAATTTCTGTATTGGGATCCAACGGACCCGAAGCAATGCCTCGCGCCAGATGTGCTGGTCTGGCTGGGCGCGCCCGATCGCCCTTTTTCTTCATGGAAGGTTTGGGAGCGCGGCGCGCCGCATTTGGCCGTCGAGATCATCAGCGAGAGTGACGCTCGCGATCGCCCCTGGGAGCGGAAGCTCAAGGCCTACCAACGCTCCGGCATCCGCGAACTGGTGCGCTTCGATCCCGAGGATGTCCAAAATCCGCTCCGGCTGTGGGATCGGCTAGAGGGCGATCTGGTCGAGCGAGAAGTGTCGAAGCTCGAGCTCGAGCGTTCGGACGTGTTGGGCTTGTTCTGGTTGGTTGAACCGGCGCCGCAGCTCGGCTTGTTGCTGCGCCTCAGCCGTGACTCAGCTGGCAAGGATCGACTGCTCAGCGACGAGGAGGCTCACCGAGCCGAAGTGGAGGCTCACCGAGCTCAAGTGGAGGCTCACCGCATCGCCGAGGCCCGGATCCGCGAGCTCGAGGCTGAGCTCGCGCGCCGCTCCGAGCGCTGAGGCTCAGAGCGAGTACAAGGACGGCAACAGTCCGCGCTTCACCAGCACGGCAATGATGCGCTGCGCGACTTCTTCGGCGTCGGTGCCATCGAGCGAGACCACGATATCCGGGGAGGTCGGCGCTTCTTCGCTCGGCTTCTGATGACCCGGGCCGTAGACACCACGGAGATCGCGCTTCTTGCGCAGATCGAGCGAGGTCGCGACGTGAATTTCGACGAAGCGCTCGGTGCCTACGGCGTCGCGGATGGTCTCCCGATCGGCGTGCAGGGGAGAAGCGTAGGCGAAGATCGCGAGTAGACCGGCGTCGGTGGCGCGCCGCGCGAGCTCCGGGGTCTGTGCGGGGCTGGAGCCGTTCGGCAAGACGCCGCGTGACAGTCCGTCGTCGGGGTCGATCACGAAGGCCAAGCGCTTTTGATCGAACAGCCGGCGCTCGAGCGCGAACGCGATCGCGGTCTTGCCGGATGCCGGCAAGCCGGTGAGCCAGAGGGTGGCGCCCTTTTGCCCAAGACGCTCGCTGCGCTCGTCGGGGCTCACTTGGCTGCGCGGGCGATCCAGGGACGACGGCCCAGCTTCTTCGTGCTCGGGTGCGCCGGGGTCGACCTCGAGGATCATACCGGCGGCGACCGTGTTGTTGGTCAGCGAATCGATCAGGATGAACGCGCCCGTACCGCGGTTCTGCTTGTAGTCGTCGAAGAAGATTGGACGATGGCAGGTGAGCGTCACGCGGCCGATGTCGTTCAGCTCCAAGCGCGTGGCCGGAGTCTGCTTCAACGTTTCGAGATCGGTGGTGTACGAGACGTGCTCGACGTTGGCGCGCACCATTTGCGTGGTGTGCTTGAGCAAATAGCTCTTTTGACGATCGAGCGCGCGTTCGCTGAGCCAGACCAGCATGGTCTCGAAGCGCTGCGAGACGTGCGGCACGTTGTCCGGGTGAACCAGCATGTCCCCGCGGCTGATGTCGATTTCATCCGCCAGGCGCAGGGTCACGCTCATCGGCGCGAAGGCCTGCTCTTTTTCGCCATCGAAGGTGTCGATCGCGACCACGGTGCTGGTGCGGCGCGAGGGCAGCACCATGACTTGGTCGCCTTTCTTAACGACGCCTGAGGCGATTGCGCCGGAGAAACCGCGGTAATTCAGATCCGGGCGCAGCACGTACTGCACCGGGTAGCGGAAGTCCTTGTGGTTCCAGTCGCTGGCGATCGGCACGCTCTCGAGGTGCTCGAGCAGCGTGTTGCCGTCGTACCAAGGCATCGAGCCGCTGCGGTGGACGACGTTGTCGCCCTTGAGCGCGCTCATTGGGATGAAGCGCACGCCCTTGAACCCGAGTGGCGCAAGGAACGTGGCGAACTCTTCGCGGATGCGATTGAAGACGTCCTGGCCATAGTTCTCCAGGTCCATCTTGTTGATGCCCACGAACAAGTGCGGGATGCCGAGCAAGGACGCGATGTAAGCGTGGCGGCGCGATTGCTGCAGTACGCCGAGCCGCGCGTCGATCAGGATGATCGCGACGTTGGCCGTCGAAGCGCCGGTCGCCATATTGCGCGTGTACTGCACATGGCCGGGCGTGTCGGCGATGATGAACTTGCGCTTGGCGGTCGAGAAATAGCGGTAAGCGACGTCGATCGTGATGCCCTGTTCGCGCTCGGCCTTGAGACCATCGGTGAACAGTGAAAAGTCGATCTCCATGCCCGCGCGGCCGGACGCGCGCTTCACCGCGGACAGCTGATCTTCGTAGATGCCGTGCGTATCGTGCAGCAGCCGACCAATCAGCGTCGATTTGCCGTCATCGACGGAGCCGACGGAGACGAACCGGAGGAGCTCCTTCTGCTGGTGTTGCTCGAGGTAACCCAGGATGTCGTTGCTGATCTGATCTTGTTCCGTAGTCATCGAACCATCTCAATCAAAGCGAGCTGATGTGCGCCCAGAAATGCCCCAACCCAAGAATCTCAGAAGTAACCTTCGCGCTTTTTGGTCTCCATCGAGCCTTCTTCATCGTGGTCGATGAGCCGGCCCGAGCGCTCGGAGTACTTGGTGAGTAGCATCTCACGGATGATATCGGGCAGCGTCGTCGCGCTGGAGGGCAACGCGCCGGTCAGCGGGTAGCAGCCGAGGGTGCGGAAGCGCACCTTCTCCATGCGCGGCTTCTCGCCCGGATTGAGCGGCAAACGGTCGTCGTCCACCATCAGCAGCGTGCCGTTGCGTTCGACCACCGGCCGTTCTGCCGCAAAGTACAGCGGGACGATCGGAATGCTTTCCAAGTAGATGTAAAGCCAGATATCGAGCTCGGTCCAGTTGGACAGCGGGAAGGCGCGGATGCTCTCGCCCTTGGTCAGCTTGCCGTTGTACAGGTTCCACAGCTCGGGGCGCTGGTTCTTGGGATCCCATTGGCCGTAGCGATCGCGGAACGAGTAGATGCGTTCCTTGGCGCGTGAGCGCTCTTCGTCGCGGCGCGCGCCGCCGAAGGCCGCGTCGTAGTTGCCCTTGTTCAACGCCTGCAAGAGCGCATGCGTCTTCATGATCGTGGTGTACTTGGAGCTGCCGTGATCGAAGGGATTGATGTTCTCTTCCAGGCCCTCCTTGTTCGTGTGCACCAGCAGGTTCAGTCCGTTGTCCTTCACGAACTTGTCCCGAAACTGAATCATCTCCCGGAACTTCCAGGTGGTGTCGATGTGCAGCAGCGGGAACGGCAACTTGGCCGGGTGGAAGGCTTTGCGCGCGAGCTGCACCATCACCGACGAGTCTTTGCCGATGGAATACAGCATCACCGGGTTATCGAACTCGGCGGCTACTTCACGAATGATGTGAATGCTTTCGGCCTCGAGTTGGCGAAGATGGCTCAGCCGGAACTCGAGCGCGCGATCGGGGGAGGTGTCCACAGCGGTCATCGGATGGCCGATCTAGCACTAATTCGGTCGGAATTGGCGTGTTTGTCTAACAGATTGTTATTAAAGAGAATTCTCATAAATGGAGCGCGAGCAGCAAACTCTGGCGACTCGACTTCGGGTACTCGACGGCGGTAGCAGGGTACCCGAAAAAGTGCCCGCGGGCGGCGCTGCCGCCGCCGTCAAAGCCACACGAATGTCACCCGCTGCTTCCCGGCTCGCCATCTTTGGAGCCCAGGCTCTCAGCACCGCAAATGACCGATTGGTTGGCGCTTCTTTTGCTGTTCGTCACCTACGCATTGGCGTTCGTCGCACCAGGCTCCGCGCCGCCCGTTCGTAGGCTTCGACCGCAGTTCGATCCGATTTTGCCAGCCCCGAAACAGCCACGCCTTCGGCTACTCCGCGGAGCGCTGAGCTAGCGGGGAGCGGGAACGAGAGCGGGGCGATCGCGAGCCAGCAGCGCACCTCTCAGCGCGCGTGATGCCGTCGGTGGGCCTGGATAGTCAGCTACCCGATATGCACGCCTTGTTTCGCAACCGCTAGCGCGACCAACTCGAGATAGCGCGCGCGTGGGATTTCGTAGGCGCCCAGTGACTCGAGATGTGGCGTTAGAAATTGCACGTCGAAGAGTTCGATCCCCGCGGCAAACAGGGTTTCAACGGCGCTGATCAGGGCCACCTTCGAGGCATCTCGCTCGCGGTGGAACATGCTCTCGGCCGCGAATAGCGCGCCGCGTTGCACGCCGTACAAACCTCCGACCAAGCGCTCTCCTTGCCACACCTCGACGCTGTGCGCGTCGCCTCGTTGGTGCAAGTTGCAATAGGCCTCCACCATCTCTGGCAAGATCCAGGTGCCTGAGTCGCGTTCGCGTCCGCATTCGAGCATCACCTCGCGAAATGCGCGGTCGAAGCTCACGGAGAAGCGAGCTGAGCGCAGCACGCGCCTCATACTGCGCGAAATGTGCAGATGCTCGGGGTCGAGCAGCGTGCGCGGATTGGGTGACCACCACATCGGCGGCAGTCCCTCGTCGTACCAAGGAAAGATGCCGTGCTCGTAGGCGAACAGCAGCCGCTCCGGCGACAGATCTCCGCCGATGGCCAACATGCCCTCGTCGTCTGCCAGGTTCGGGTCGGGAAAGGCGAGCGGCGCACCCGGCAGGAGGAATTGCGGTTTCTTGCGCGCACGCATCGCCTGAGGTTATCGCTTGTCCCGAGCGCAGTAAACGCCGTCTCACACGGGATGTTCGAGCGCGGCTCGCGCGGCTTGCATTTCGTGCAAATGCCCAAAGCTAGGTCGGGCTGCCGCTGCCGGCGCGCTGAGTTCCGTTTCGGCAGCGGTGCGCGGTGACCGTGACCGTCACCGTGACCATGACCGTGAGAAGAGCGCTAGCGGCGAAACTCGAACAGCGCGCGTATCGCGAACAAGAGCACGGCGCCGCCGTTATAGTCGTTCTGGACCCCTGCGCTGTTGACGCTGCTGCCTGCTGTGAGCAAGTTGAGGTTCGCGCTGAAGTCGAGCCCGAACTTGGGTACGAGCATGAGGCTGGTGCCCGCGGCGAGACCAAAAGCAAGCGAGCCGGTCTGATAGCCCGCACCCCCCAAGCCCAGGGCGCCCCACACCCTACTGCGGGCACTGAGCATCTGACCGAGACGAGCGCGCAACAACACGGAGGTATACGTCCCGCGATCGGCCTGCCCGGCGAGCTCGAGATCGCCGTTCAGCTCGATACCCAGGCCAGTGGCTCGAGCCAACGGGATTTCGACGCCGAACGCGCCGGTCAGCGCCGGGTTCGTTCGTTCGAAATCTTGACCCCCACTCAGCCCTGATAACAGGCCAAGACCGGGCGCGACGTAAAGAAAGCTGCGCTGCCTGTCGCCTGCGCCGTCGGGCGCGCCCGTGGCCGTGTGCGCGCTGCCGCTGCGCGTGGCGGAGCCCGTGTTGGCGCTGCCGCCTTGCTTGGCACCCTGGCCAGCTTCGCTTGCGGGGGGGGCAGGCTGGGCTGGACCGGTTTGCGGCAACGCAGGCCTATCGACCGCGGGCCTTTCGACAGGCGCGTCGTCTGCGAAAGCGCGGGGCCCCGCGAACAAGACGGCCGCCGTCAACATCGACTGAGCGATCGCCCTTTTCAAACCCATGTTACGGTCGGTACATGATGCGCACGGCCTACGTCAAGGGCATCGCCAACGCGCAGCGGGTGGCCCGCGCGGCCGTGCTGTCCGTGGCCGAAGGCGTGAAGCCGGGTGATAGCGAACGCCAGGTGTGCGCGCGCCTGGAGCAAGAATTCGCAAAAGCACGAGTGCAGCATTGGCTGCATACGCCCTACGCCTGGTGGGGCGAACGCACGCGTTTCGATTGGCGCGGGACGTGGGAGACCAACGCGCTACCGACTGACCGCGTGCTCGCCGAGGGTGAAGCTTTCGTGCTCGACGCGGCGCCCATCGTGGCCGGATCCCCGGCTGATTTTGCGTTCTCCGGCTGCGCGCTCGGCGACCCGGATGCCGGCCCTGCGCGGGCGCACCGGGCATTGCTCGAGCAGCTCACCCGAATCAAGCACGAGATTTTGGCTTGGTCGGTGAGTGAGGTGGGCAGCGCAGGGCTGTGTCGAACGGTCGCGCAGGAGATCGAAGCATCCGGCTCGGACGTGATCCACACCCGTTATCCAGCCCAGGTCCTGGGCCACACGCTGGAGGGTTTTCCCAATTGGTGCGGGTCCGCGCCACGCATCGGCACGGGCTTTCAGCTACCCCTGCTTTTGACGTACGCGACCGGCCTCGTGCTCCATCACCTCGCGGGCGCACCCTATCCGTTCCTGAACGCGAGCGCACCGGGGCGACCGCAGGGCTTGTACGCGGTCGAACCTCATCTCGGCAAGGGCACGCTGGGCGCCAAGTTCGAATCGGTACTCTTGGTGGATGGCAGCGAGACGCGCTGGCTCGATCCGGAGTTGTTCGGTGAGGTCACGGGCTGATGACACGAACCGGGCCAGCTCTCAGGAGCCGTTCTTCGCTACTGGCGGACCTGCGCATCATCGTCCTCGGCAGCTACGGATTCATCCTACAACTGTTTTTCTCTTGGCGCCTGACGCCGAAACTTCCGGTGCAACCGAATGACCACCAACGAAACCCCTGACCTGCCGCGTGGTGGACGCCTGATTGTGGGAGTGCTCATCTTCGGCGTACTGGCGACGCTCGCGTATTGGGCGGTGTGGTTCGGCATCGACCGGGAGATCTTGGCCTCGGCGCACACCGATAGTTACTACGCTTTCGAGAATTCGTTCCCGGTTGCCGACTTGTGGATGGCCGCGAGTGGCGTTGCCGCCTGCGTGGCGCTCATCCGTCGACGCGCGAGCGCGCTCTTGTGGATCATCGCCGCTGGTTCCACCAGCGTCTACCTGGGGTTGCTCGATGTCCTGTTCGATCTGCAAAACGGCATTTACCGGTCACCCGATACGGGCGGGGTCGTCGTGGAGATCACGATCAACGTGCTCACCTTGGCGTTTGGCACGCTGGTGATGATTTGGGCTTGGCGTGCGCGACGTGACCTGGCGCGGTTTGGCGGCTGGTGAAGCTCGGCTGGGCTACCTGCCTTCCGACAGTTCGAGCGTGGCCGCGAGCAAGCGCTTGAGCTCTTCCAGCGAGAGGCGAGCGACTTCGCCGATCGAGTGTCCGTAGTTGGTCAGATCTTTGAGTGTCTTCAGGCGATCGATCTGTGCGGCGTCGTACAAGCGGCTGCCGCCCGGTGTGCGATGAGGTTCGACCGTCCCGTAGCGACGTTCCCAGGCACGGAGCGCGTGCGTGGACACGCCCACGTAGCGGGCCACATCGCCAATTCGGTAGGAGCGCAAACTCGATGGCTCGCTTTCAGCAAGGGGATCGATTCGTCTCATGATCAGACTCCAAGCGCGGCGAGCGTTTGAGGTACGCCGTCGTAGCCCTGAAAGAACCAAACCCACCAGGCGGTCATCATCGTGGAATGACCGGCGAGGATGCCCACGTGACTCCACATCTCTACTCGGTCTGAGTATTTGCGGACGTAGCGTCGCCAATGGAATGCTTCGTCGACCAAGCTGTACAGCAGAGAAAGCAGCGTCAAGACCAGCGCCGGGATCCACACGTCGTGACGATGATAGGCCAGACACAAGAGTACGCAGCTGGCGATGCCACACAAGATGGTGATGCCGTGCACGAGCCCCTCGGCCCCCGAGATCTCTGCCTTGTACACGGTGCGATGCCCGATCGTGTCGATTGCGATGCTGACCGTGAAAACGACCGCTCCGATCGGTACCCACCAAGCGATCGCGGGAAACACGACGCCGTGCGCGTTGCCGGTCAACAGGAATCCGCCGGTGGCGAACACCAAGCCGAGCATCAAGCCGACCCATGCCACGTACACGGCCCAATCGACGCGCTCGAACTGACGAACGCGTCCGACGTATCGCGCGAGTTCAGACGGGAAGGATGTCATTGGGAAACCTCAATACGGAGTCGAGCGTTGCTCGTTCGCGGCTCATCCGCCAACGTCGTGGCAGTTCCCAGACGGTGAGCAGCGCCGCCGCGATCAACAGGCGTAGCTTCGATGACCGTGGCACGACGGCGCGCATCGAATGAGCATCGTAGTCTTGGCGCAGGATGCGCCTGCCGATCGCCGCATAGATCAGGCGTGCCGCGCGCACCGAAAACCCAGCACGAAAGGGCAAGGCCGGGATCCCGGCGTCGCCCGAGCGATAGAAGCGCTCTGCTTCGGCCAACAATTGCCGAGTGACGGTGGCCACGGACTCGCGCGCAGCGTGCGGCAGAGGCCCCATGGACAGCCCGCGGAGTGCGCCGGAACCACACTCGCGCAGCATTTGCAGCGGTAGGTACAAGCGCCCACGCTGCCAGTCCTCCGCCACGTCGCGGCAAATATTGGTCAGCTGCATGGCGATGCCCAGATGTGCGGCGTTCTTCAGCGCGCGGGCGTCACTCAGCCCGAGTACGTGACACATCATCAGTCCGACGACACCCGCGACGCGATGGCAATAGAGGAGCAGTTCGTTCAGGGTTTGATAGTGGGTTCCCTCGGTATCCATGCGCATGCCCAGCAGCAGTTGCTCGGGGTACTCGCGCGGCAAGCCGAGACGCTGCACGAGCTCCTGGAACGCGCGTAGCCGGACATCGCGCTGTGCTTCACCGCGGTACACCGAGTCGAGCTCGCGCTGCAGGTCGCGCAGCGCGGCGGGTTGCGCCTCGGGCGCGACCAGATCGATGCTGTCGTCGGCGAGTCGGCAGTAGGTATACAGCACCGCCGCGTCGCGGCGGTGCTGCGCGGGCAGCAGCTTGCCCGCGAGCGCGAAGCTCTTGGAGTGTTCTTCCAAGGTGCGCGCGCAAATAATCGCGGCGCTCTCGGGCAATTCGAGCCTGCCCGGAGCGGTCAGGGGTGCCGAGTTCACGCCGCGATCTCCTTGCCCAGTCGCTCCGCGATCAAGCTCACCGTTGCCTTGGCTGAATTGATCACGCCCGGCAAGCCGGCGCCCGGGTGTGTGCCTGCGCCGACGATGAACAGGCCGGGGATTTTTGGATCCTGGTTGTGGGGTCGGAAGTAGGCGCTCTGTGCGAGCGTGGGCGCGATCGAAAAGGCCGATCCGTGAAAGGCATTCAGCGTGCCTTGGAAGTCCAGCGGGGTGAACCAGCGCTGGGTCACGATGTGCTGGCTGAGGTTCGGTAGGTGGCGCTCGAGCGCGCGCACGATCTTCTTCGCGTAGCGCGGCGCCTCCTCGGCCCAATCGATGTTCGCCTTGCCCAGGTGCGGCACCGGGCTGAGCACGTAGTGTGAGCCGCAGCCGGGCGGAGCGAGCGAGGGATCGGTGACCGTTGGCGCGTGCAAATACAGGCTGAAGTCCTCCGGCAGATGGGGGCCGTCGAAGATCTCGCGCAGCAATGCTTCGTAGCGCGGGCCAAAGATCACGGTGTGATGCGCCAAATCGTAGGGGATATCCGTGCCGAAATAGAGCACGAAGAGTGACATCGACCAATCCGCGCGTTCGAGCTTACTCGCGGTTTTTGCGGCAGATTCGACGCCTTGGTAGAGCTTGGAATAGGTGTGGTGCAAATCGGCATTGGAGACCACGAGCTCGAACGCTTCTTCTGCGTGGCTGTCCGTGTGGACGTGGTGCAGGGTCTCGCCGCCACGCTCTTCGAGCCGAATCGAGCGCACCGGGGAAGAAAGACGCAGCTCACCTCCCAACTCCTGGAACAGCTCGATCAGTGCCTTGACCAAGGCGCCGGTGCCGCCGCGCGGAAACCACACGCCGTAGCGTCGCTCGAGGTAGTGGATGAGCGTATAGATTGCGCTGGTGTCGAAGGGGTTTCCTCCCACCAGCAGCGAGTGAAAGCTGAGCGCTTCGCGCACGTGGGGATCATGTACGAAGCGCGCAACGGTGTCGTATACGGACCGATCCGCGCGCAAGCGGGCAAGCTGCGGCGCGACTCGCACCATGTCGAAGAAGCGCAGGAAGGGCGTGGCCGCGAGCTCCGTGTACCCCTTCTGAAAGACGCGCTGGGTGTACTCGAGGAATGCGCTGTAGCCTTGGGCGTCGCGAGGGTCGCGTGCTGCGATCTGAGCGCGCATGGACTCGCTGTCGCCGACGTAGTCGAATTGGTCACCGTCATCCCAAATCAGCCGATAAAATGGCGTAATTGGCAGTAGCTCGACGTAGTCCGAAAGCTTGCGTCCGGCGAGCGTGAACAGCTCTTCCAAGCACTCGGGAGCGGTGATCACCGTTGGCCCGGCGTCGAAGGTGAAGCCTTGATCGCGATAGACGTATGCGCGTCCGCCCGGCTGATCACGGCCCTCGAACAGCGTGGTTTGCACGCCCATCGCTTGCAGACGAATGGCAGCTGCCATTCCACCGAAGCCGCTACCAATCACCGCGGCGCGTCTGGCGCCGCGTTCAGTCGATTCCGTGTCAGTCATAGCTCTTCTCCAAGCGAGCCAGCTCGTGCTCGAGTTCGAGCAACGCGCGTGGCTCTGGAACCGCTTCGGCCAGGCGCGCCAGGGCTGCCGCCAGTCGCTCGTGTGCTTCCGCTCGGCCGCGACTAGCCACGGCCGAGCGCAGCTGGCTGGCCAGGTGCTCCGGGTGTTCACCACTGGTAGCGACCGCCCGGCCCAGATTTTGGATTTTGGCATAGGCGCGCGCGTCTAAGTACTGTGCCGCCCAAGCCCAAGGCCAGGTCGGACGGCCATGACGCAAGTCTTCGTGCCCTTTGTGTGCCCGACGTTCGCTGACGATGCCGCCGAGATCGTCCAGCATTTGCAGACCGATGCCGAGCTCCCGACCAAAATGAGCGATCGCCTGAGCTTTGCTCTGTGAGGCACCCGCGGCGAGCGCGCCCATCTGAGCCGCGAGCTCGCACAGCTTGCCCGTCTTGAGCTGGGTGACCGCGGACACGGTGGGCAGCACCTCGCTCTGCGCGAGTTCGCTGACAGCGACCGAGAGGTCGAGGGCTTGCCCTTGGTGGCAGGCGAGTAGGGTGCGGCTAAACGCGCGGTGTAGTGCAAGCTCGGTGATCGGTGGCAGAGCCAGCCGAGAGAGCAACTCGAGCGCCCAGAAATACAGGAAGTTGCCTGCGTTGAGCGCACGCGGCACGCCGTAACGACAGTGCAGCGCGGGCCCACCACGGCGTTGGTTCGATTGGTCTTCGATGTCGTCGACGATCAACGAGCCAGAGTGCAGGGCTTCGACGATCAGCGGCAATTCGGCGGGTGGCGCCTGGTTTCGCCCGCTCAACTGCCAGCCCAAAACCACCAAGCGCGCGCGAAACTCCTTGCCCGGACGCCCCAGGAAGTCGAGCAGCGGACCGACCAGCGCTGCGTCCCACAAGTGAGCCGGAACTCGATGCTCATGGCCGAGCGTCTTGGCCAGTTGGCGATCGTCGAACTCTTCCGACAGCAGCGTCACTAGGGTGCAGGGCGCTTCCAGGGCGAATGCGTGGTTCGTCGTCATTGGAGCAGTCCTTTCGTGAGGGCGCGACTCACCGATAGGCCGCGCGGAGGGCGGCCGCAGATAATGCGTGCGCGATCGAAGGCGGTGGTAGAGAGCGCATAAAAGCGAGCGATGCTGGGCTCCGGTAAGCGATAGAAACGTTCGAGCACGTTGCGCCTCGCCGCAGGGGGCACTGCTCGAAATAGCAGCCGATTGAGCAAGCAAGCGAAGCGCTGTTGTCTTGCGTGGCTGTGCGCGAGCGTGCCGTAGCTCGCGTTGAACAGCGTTTCGGGGGTCGTGTTCGCCACGTGCAAGGCGAGCCGCGCGGCGATCGGGAAGGAGTAGCCCGTCGTCGGGTGGAACCAGCCGCCCGCATAGCCCGCTCGAAAGGGCGAACCGGCGCGTGTCGCGACGGCGGCCGCCGGTAGCGGTAAAATGCCGGTTTCCTCGCGATGAATGCCCGCAATCGCCAAGCCTAGTCCGTGCGCGTAGGCGAGCGCGCGAGTTCGCAGCAGGCCCACGTCTAGCTCTGGGCCGTCGGCGAAGTAGGTGTCTTCCACCAACACTCGGCGGGGACTCAGCGGCAACGTGTAGACGAAGCGGAAGCCATCGTCCTGACGCACGCTGGCGTCCATCACCATCGGTTCGCGGATTTCGCTCGGGCGTTCGAGCTCGAGCTCCAGTCCGACGAACTTCTGATAGCCGACTACGCTCTCGCGAGGATACGCCTCCGGACCGCGGGCGTCGATCACGACGCGGGCGTGCAGCTCTTCGCCGTCGTTCAGCGTTGCGCTGCGGTCGTCTACGCGCGTCGCGGAGCGACCCAAGATCAGTCGCGAGCGTGGCTGGCGCGTGAACACCTCTGCCACGTGCTGGGCGACTCGCTCACTACTGACCGCGGCGTAAGGCGTGTCCAAGCGGCGCTCGAAGCCTGGAAAGCGGACGCAGTAGCTGTCCCAACGTTGAACGACCAGCGGTGCCACCAACGCCTGCCCGGCCTCGCTCAGGTCGAAGCCGTGAAAGCACCACAGGTGATTGCCGCCCAAGGCCTCACCCCGTTCGACCAAACAAACCCGCGCGTTGGCATCGCCCTTCAGGACCGCCAGAGCGATCAGGGCGTTCTGCAGGCCGCCGCCAATCAGCAGGTAGTCGTAGGTTGAGGGAGGCATGGGGCGTTTTTGTCCAGGGTTTGACCAGTTCGTGTATAGGGTTTGTAGGCGATATTTGCTATCGGTCAACCCGTCTGTCGAAGATTTGTCAAACTTTGTCCTGGACAAAGCTGCCGCACTCCTCGTCTGTCCAGTGACCATTTACGAGCCCTAGTGATCGATTCGACCCCCGCGTTCATCAAGCCGTATGCGATGGTACGGAGCTCTGTTTGCTGGTCTTGGTGCGGCTTTCCTCAGTCAAGGTTGCGGTGACTCCTCGGGGGCAGACCCCGGCGATGAGAACGGGGGCTCAACTAGTGGAGCGAAGGCAGGCGGGAGTGCAGTCGCCGGCGCAGCCTCGTCCGTTGCTGGCAAGTCCGGCTCCAGCGGTTCGGCCGGAGCCCAGGCAGGCACCGGCGGTGGCGCTTCGAGCGGCGCTCCGGGCGCGGGAGTCGGCGGCTCAGGCAGCAGCGGGATGGGCGGTACTGCCACGGGCGGCGCTGCAGCCGGCGGCACTGCTGGCAAGGCTGGAGCAGGCGGCACTGCCGGCAAGGCCGGAGCAGGCGGCACTGCTGGCAGGGCCGGAGCAGGCGGTGGCTCCGCAGGCGGTTCGTCTCAGGCAGGCAGTGGTGGCGCCGTGAGCAACGACGGACCGTGTCCGGTGCCCAGCTACATCGTCAGCGAGCCAAAGCCGATCGGCTGGGCGAGCCAGGGCTCGGGCACCACGGGTGGGGGGACCGCGACGCCGATATTGGTGACCACGCTCGCGCAGTTCAAGACCGAGGTGTCGGGGACCTCTGCCAAGGTGATCTATGTCAAAGGCGAATTTGCCGCATCCGACATCAGCATTGGCTCGAACAAGACGATCATTGGCTGCTCATCGGGTGCCAAGCTTCAAGGCCACCTGGGGATTGGCTCCAGTAGCTCCAACGTGATCTTTCGCAACCTGAAGATTTCAGGTTACGGCGTCGGTGACTGCACGAAGGATCCCGCGTTCGATTCCGGCACGGGCTGCTCCTCTGGAGCCGACGCGATCAGCGTAAACGGCTCAGCGCATCACGTTTGGTTCGATCACTGTTTGATCATGGACGGAACCGACGGCAACCTCGACATTACCAACGACGCAGACTTCGTTACCGTGTCTTGGACCAAATTCGCCTACACGCCGCGCACCGACAATGTGGGCGACGATTCGACCGGCGCCGCCGGGCACCGCTTCAGCAATCTCGTGGGCGGCTCGGATTCGAACCCGACGGGTTGGCCCAATACCCGACCACTGAACGTGACTTGGCACCACAATTGGTGGGCGGACGGCGTGGTCGAGCGTCAGCCGCGCGTGCGTTTTGGACGAAACCATCTGTTCAACAATTACTACGACTCGAGCATCTCCAATTACTGCGTGCGCGCTGGAATCGAAGCGTCCATCCTACTCGAGGGCAACGCTTTCGACGGCGTCAAGTCACCGCACCAGTTCAACAGCAGCGCCAACGAGGGCACGGCCTATATCGCGCTCGGCACGAGTGAGCGGGTCAATAGCTACGCCTCGACCTCCGGCGACCAAGCCAAGGAGGGGGGCGGCAGTCCTTTCACTCCGCCTTACACTTACCAAGTCAGCAGCGCGGGCAGCGTCGCCGCGGCGGTGAAAGCAGGAGCCGGTCCGCATTAGCGACGTAGCGACGTTGCGACGTAGCGGAGACAGAGCGGCGTGCTAGAAAGGGGTGATGCAACGCCGCGCTTCGTGCGCAAAGCTCGCCCTCGCTGGACTCGTTCTCGTGACTGCCTGTGACGTCGGAAGCACTTCCACTAGCGGCGCCGCCGCGGGCAACTCAACTACGGCCGGTTCCACGGCCACGGCGGGAGCGCCGGCCAGCGCGGGCGGTGCCAGTGGCAGCAATCCCGCAATCGCCGGCGCCGGTTCGGGTAACGAAGCGGCAAGTGGTGGGGCCGGCACGACCCCGGGAACCCCGATTACCGCGAAGACAGCGGCAGCGGCCATGGGTAAGGGCGTGAACCTCGGGCAGATGTTCGAGAGCACCCAACACCCGCCCACCTTGGCCGCGGCGAGCGCAAAGATCGACGCCTACTACGCCAAGGGCTTTCGGAATCTCCGCATTCCGGTGACGTGGACCGAGGCGACCAACGGCGACACCCTCGTCGGCGATCCCGCTGTCGGTGACGTCAATCGTACGCACCCACGCCTGTTGGTGATCGAGCAGGTCGTCGACTACGCGCTCTCGAAGCCGGACCTGTACGTCGTGTTGAACGTACACCACGAGGTGGAGCTGAAAACGCAAAGCCGCGCGGCGGTGCTCGAACGGCTCTGGGCCGACATCGCCGAGATCTTTGCTCAACGTGAGCACCGACTGATCTTCGAGATCTTGAACGAGCCGCATCGAATGAATAGCTCCGCCATGCCGGCGGCGGATCTGCGCAACATGACCGCCAAGGCCTATGCCAAGATCCGCGCCATCGATCCCGCGCGGATCGTCGTGATCGGCGGTAACCAATGGTTCGCAGCGTCGGAGGTGCCCGCGGTCTGGAGCGATCTGAGCGGCGTCGGTGGCGGGGACGATCCGTACGTGATGGCCACGTTTCACCATTACAATCCTTGGACCTTTTGCGGGGACAACCAGGGCACCTACGATGACGCCTGGACCGACGCGCAGATCTCGGAGCCGATGGAAACGATGCTGACCTGGGCCAACTCGGTGGGCAAGGGGATGCCCGTCTTCATTGGTGAGTGGGGTGTGGGCTGGGGCAGTCGCTACGACGCCTTCTCGTGCAACAACATTCGTGCCTGGTACCAAAAGCTCCCCACTGAGTTCGCGGCAAAGCGCGGCATCCCAACCGTGGTTTGGGACGACGGCGGCTGGTTCAAAATCTACGATCACACGAGCAACGCGTTCGCCAACAATCTGGCCGACTGCATCTTCAGCAGCTGCGAATGGGAAGGCACGGAGCGTTTCAACGCCGGCTGCCAGTAAAGTGAATGGCGCTAGATCGTCAGCGCGCTAGATCGTCAGCGCGCTAGATCGTCAGCGCCCTGGATCGTCAGCGCCCTGGATCGTCAGCGCGCTGGGCTGATGTCGTCAGCGCTGTTGGGTTTGCCATCCGGGCCTGCGGAGCTCACCGAGAGCTCGCCGTCAGCACAGCTGATCCGGAAGCGATTGCCCCAAGCGTCGTCATCACGCGCGTTGCGATTCAAGAGCTGCTCTTCCTTGAGGCTGCTCAGGGTTGGGCAGCCGTCGGCGTGCTGCGCGCGGAACGCCTTGGCGGCCGTCTGAATCTCCGCGGCATCCGCGCGGGACGAAGCCTGTCCGTCACGTGCGGTGCCCACGCTTCCCAACCACCACAGACACGAGGCGCCCGCGCTGAATCCCAGCACGGCCAGCGCAGCTGCAATTGGGGTAACGCCTCGAGAACGCGATCGGGAGCGAGTACGGGCTAGGGTCATGGCGGTGGGCACCTTCAGCTGGCACGATTTGCAAGCCATGTGCCAGCACGTGATACGCGCCATTCAGCGGAAAATGCCGGCCTTCGCTTGGCGAGGCCGCTCGCTCCCGCGGTCAAATTGACGCGCGAGCGGGCCGCCTACATTCGCGCGCTGTCAAATTGGCAAATCAGCACGCGCGGTGGCTGCCGGCAGGGAAAATCTTGCCCGGGTTCAGCAGGTTCTGCGGATCGAAAACTCGCTTCAAATCGCGCTGCAACGTAATTAGCTCAGGCGCTTGTTCGAGCGGCAAATACTGCGCTTTGAGCACTCCAATCCCATGCTCGCCGCTGAGCGTGCCGCGTAGCTCGATCACGTCGCGAAAGAGCTGCTCGATGGCGCGCTCTACCGACGGCAACTCGTCGTCTTCGTTCCACAAATAGTTGCAGTGCAGATTGCCGTCACCCGCGTGCCCGTAGGTGAGGGTACGCACGCCGGTCTGCTCGCTGGTGCGCGCGACGCGATCCAGCAACTCGCCAATTTGCATGCGCGGTACCACGATGTCTTCACTCAGCTTTCGCTTCGTCAGTTTGCGCACCGCGTGGCTCATCTGACGACGCGCGGCCCAAAGCTTCTCGCGCTGCGCCGCGTCTTGCGCCACTAGGACGTCCAGCACCTGCCCGGCTTCACAGGCGTCCGCCACGCGCTCGGCTTGTCGCTCACACGCCGCCTCGTCTCCATCCACTTCCATGATCAACATGGCGCCCGCACGCGCGTCGATCGCGTTGCCTGCGCTGCGCATGGCCTCGAGTGTGGTCGCGTCCAAAAGCTCGATGCAGCGCGGAACCAGCCCGCGCCCGATGATTTCCTGCACCGCGGCGCTGGCCTGCTTTACGTTCGAAAACAGCGTCATCAGTGTCATCACACTCTCTGGCTTCGGGATCAGCTGCAGCGTAATATCGCCAAATACCGATAACGTTCCCTCGCTGCCCACGAGCAAGCCGGTCACGTCGTAGCCAGTCACGCCCTTCATCGTGCGCCGCCCCACGCGAATCCGCTGGCCGCCGATCAGGTATGCATCCATGCCGAGCACATAGTCTCGCGTGACACCGTACTTGAACGCGCGCGGCCCACCGGCATTCTCCGCCACGTTGCCGCCCAGCGCGCACGACGCCTGCGAATTGGGATCAGGTGGATAGAACCAACCCTCCGCTTCGACCGCATTCTGCAAGTCCTGAAGGATGACGCCCGGCTGCACGACGGCGAGTCCCTCGCGCCGATTGATCTCCACGATCGACTTCATGCCCAACGTCGACAGAACGATCCCGCCCGCAACGGGCACCGCTCCGCCCGTACGTCCCGTCCCGCCCGCCCGCGGCGTAATCGGCACCTCCGCCTCTCGTGCCACACGCAACGCCGCCAGAATATCGTCCGCGCTTTCCGCGAGCACCACCGCATCCGGCACCACGCCGATCGCCTCCGACTCATCACGCACGAACCGCTCACAAGCCTCGTGATCGGTGAGCACCTTTGAAGGACCCAGCGCCCGCTCGAGCAGCGATCGTGCCTTGTCACAGGCGGCCGAAGAGGGCCGCGGAACGTCGGGACGGCTGAGCAACATGCCGCCGAGCGTAGCGCCTCCCACCCCCAGGGCCGCCGACGAACGGGCAGCACCCCAAAACCCCCGTCAAAATCCACTAAATTGCCGCCCCCACCGATCCCACTTGACCCCAAACCGCTTGCGGCTACGTTCTCGCCCTCCCTGGCTTCCGAAAATCTTTTGGAGAGATGACCGAGTGGCCGAAGGTACCCGCTTGCTAAGCGGACGCAGGTCAAAAGCCTGCCGAGGGTTCGAATCCCTCTCTCTCCGCAACTGCCCCCTCGCTGAGTGACGAAGCGAGGCAGCGGCCTTGAGTGGCTTTCGTCGTCGCGCTTTGGCTCGTCGCCGCGGGGCCCCGACGCCGACGGCGAGCGAGGGTCGCTCCCGCTCACGGTTGGAGTCGCGGAAGCGGCGCCTGCTAGGTACCTGAGACGTCGGGGGGCCTTCGGCGTCAGCTGGCAGCTCGCTATCGCGCCGCCCCTTGGGCTTGTGTGCGCTCGGCTGTTGGGCGATGGGGCGGGAGCTCAACCTCGCCCGCCGTCTGCGTCGGGGCCCCTCGGCTCCTTGGGGGCTCCTCGCCGCAGGAGCAGGAGAGCTGTCCTGTGAACTCACGATGATGTTCTGCGGCTGAGCGAACGCTGCTCGCTTTGGGCACGGCGCCGCGCCCGCCGGCGGGGCGTGCACGATGGTGACTCGGGGTCACTCCGCCTGGCGGAGTCGCCGAGCCGCGGATTTAGAATTGGATGATTGAGCAACACGCATCTGAGCCTCCAGCGCCGGCAGCGTGCCGGGCGCAGCCACCTGGGCGCAGGCTGCG
>DATEPG010000356.1:0-2132 GCA_035273265.1 Polyangiaceae bacterium | reverse complement strand
GAGGCCACGCTTTCCGGCTACCTCGAGCGCGTGTCGTTGGTAAACGCCACCGATGCACTGGAGGGAGTGGCCACGGTCTCACTGATGACCGTCCACAGCGCAAAAGGCCTAGAGTTTCGCAGCGTGTTCATCACCGGCATGGAGGAAGAGATCTTTCCGTACAGCCGCGTCAGCCACGAAGAGCCGGAGGAGATCGACGAAGAGCGCCGCCTGGCCTACGTGGCCATCACCCGCGCCCGCGAGCGGCTGTGGATCATGCACGCCGGCATGCGCACCCTGTTCGGCAAAACTCGCTATTCCTCGCCCAGCCGCTTCCTTCGCGATCTACCCGCGGACAGCGTGCTGCGCGAAGGCAGCGGCTGGGCCGCCGCGCCCTACTCCACGCCGTACCAGGCACCACGCGCCGTCTCACTGCCCGTAGGCACCCGCGTCGTCGAACGCGAAACGGAAGACAGCCAAGTCGGCGAGGGCATCCAAGTGCGCCCCGGCTCGATCGTCCGCCACAAACAATTCGGCGAAGGCGTCGTCGAAAAAGTAGAATTCGGCAGCATGCCCACGGTCGTCGCCAAGTTCAAAGATCACGGCACGCGGCGTATCCACGCCAAATTCCTCGAGTACGAATGAGCGAAACGCGACACGCTCACGTCGCCTGCTGAGGCGTTCCTCCCAAGCAGCGAGACTGAAGCGCGGACAGCGGAGCTCGAGCAGATCTGCCCCCCTGGCGTATCACGCCATGGGCTCTCGCCGGGTCCAGATAATCAATCAACGCGTGTTGTTCCCCCAATGAGTCACTGAGTCGCTCGCGAACAGAGAGGCAGACATGCATGAGGGCAGCGCACGAGTCTGCGACGGCTAGCGCGGGCACGCGAGCTGCAAGTCGCAAGCATCGTATGAGCGGGTTCATCATCGAGCGTGCTCATACGCACTGGATACGAGCGTCGTCTATCTAGTTCAATTTCAACACACACAATTGCGGGAATGCGATCCCGCAAAGAGGAGGAAGCCATGGGACAGTTATCACGTTTGGGTACGCTGGCAGTATTGCTACTCGCAGTCGGGTGTGGCGGATCCGACACGAACGATCCCGGCAACAGCGGTCCGAGTTCTTCGTCTCCGAGTCCTTCGTCGCAAGAAACGCCCAGCACGGTCGATCAGAAAGTTCAGCAAAAGGCGCTCGTCAAGCCGGTCACAGGAACGGTTGACGGGGCAGCGTTCGCCGGGCAGCTGCGTGTCACCGAGTTCGTCGCGAGAGACAACAAGATCTTCGCGGTTGCCACGATCACGGACGTGACGGGAAGCATCAGCTCGGCTGCGATCACTGCGATTCAAGGAGAGACCTACCAGCTCCCTGTCGAGCTTTCGCAGGATCAAACCAGCCTCAGCGGCAACGGCGCGTCGAGCGCTGCGCTGGTGACCTGCGACGTGCTGTTCCTACAGCTCGGGCCGCTGGATCTCGACCTCCTAGGGCTGGTCGTGCACCTCGACCAAGTTGTGCTGAATATCGACGCACAGAGCGCGCCAGGCAACCTACTCGGCAATCTCTTGTGCGCGATTACCGCGCTCTTGGATCCGGTGAGTTTTCTGCAGAACATTCTGCAAATCGTGACCCTATTGAATCAAATCATCGGTCTGATTGGCAGTTTGTGAACTGAAGCGCAGTTTCTCAGCGCGAACGACCGCGTGAGCCGAGATCGGCCAGAACTGGCCATTGTGGCCGATCTCGAGACCATTGCGAAGACGCGCCCGGCAAAGCACCCGAGTCCGATCGGCACTGCCTCAAAACCCGGAGAGCCGGTGCCAGTGCGCGCTCCCTTCTCGAACTTCTCGAGCTCGCTTCTCGAGCTGCCAGCAAGCCACGCTGAGGCTGCGCGGCAGTCACTGCCGGGAAGCTCGAGACGGCGTGAGGCGGCGCGCCACGGCCGGGGCCCGTTAGCTGTCACGATAGCCCGTGCACGAGCGCGAGCACGGCTCGGCACCAGAGCGGCGCCTGACCCACCGCCTCAGGGTCCCAACAAACCGACCCCTCGCAGGAGAAGCTACAGGCTTCGTTGACCGTACCGTGGGGGGAGGGCGTGAATGCCGTACACACCTTGCTCACACCAGTGGGATCCTGCGGCGACGCAGCGCAATAG
>DATEPG010000355.1:0-2762 GCA_035273265.1 Polyangiaceae bacterium | reverse complement strand
TGCTGCTATTCAAGGTGCAGCCCTTGGCCGCGGTCTCGAGCGACATCGTGGCTTCCATGATCATGAAGCCGATCGGCGGGGGCGTTCACTGGCGGCGCGGGACGGTGAACACCGAACTCGTGCGCTGGCTGGTCGTGGGCTCGGTGCCATCGGCATTCCTTGGAGTGCTCGTACTGAAGAACTCCGGGCAGGGCGAGGCCTTGCAGCATCTGGTCAAGGTAGCGCTCGGCATCGCGCTGTTGGTCGTCGCGTCGGGGCTGATCATTCGCCCGCTTTTGAGCCGCGGTCGCCAAGCGGGCGACAGCGTGGCGCCGCTCGTGGTGAAGAAGCTGCCAACGGTGTTGATCGGAATCACTGGTGGATTGGTCGTCGGCCTGACCTCGGTCGGTTCGGGCTCGCTGATGATCATCCTGCTCTTGATGCTGTACCCCAAGTTGCGGTTGTCCGAGCTCGTGGGCACCGACCTCGTCCAAGCGATTCCACTGGTCGCCTCCGCCGCGCTCGGCCACGCGCTGTTCGGCGATTTTCAGTTGGCGTTGACGGCCTCGATCCTGATTGGCAGTGTCCCCGGCGTGTTCATCGGTGCGCAACTCTCGTCGCGCGCTCCGGACGCATTGATTCGCCCGGCGCTGATTCTCGTCTTGCTCGGATCGTCGCTCAAGCTCTTGGGCAGCAGCAACGGCGTCCTTGCGCTAGTCATCGCGTTGTTCGCCGCGGCCTACCTCGCAGTCCGCGCGAGCGAGCAGCGAAGCGCCCGCCTATCCTTAAAGCTCCGCTGATCCGGGAAGCGCCGCTGAGTGGAGCGGGGGCGGTACCCCCCGAACCTACAAAAAAGATCGGCCGTGGATCCGCATTTGTTGGCAGAGAGTGATCGCTCCTGTTCGCTGATGCACACTTCATAGGCGAATGAGCTTAGTCACGGCGCCCAACAACCCGAGCCCGTCGGCAAGCCACAACGATGCCGCCGAATTGACGGTATTGGCTCGTCTGGCAGGTAGCGGCGATCCAGCGGCCACGCGTCGCTTCTTGGATCGGGTGTGGCCAACGCTGGCGCGTGTAGTCAACAGTGTGCTTGGGGCCCGTCATCCAGAGGTCGACGACGTGATCCAGCAATCGTTGATTGCGGTGCTGCAAGCATTGAGCGCCTTCCGTGGGGAATGCCACCCCGCGGGTTACGCCTCGCGCATCGCGCTTCACGTTGCCTTGCGCGCGCGGCGCAATGCCGCCCTGCGCCGCGCGCGTAGCCAGACACTGGCTCAGATCTCTGCGGCTGATTCGGACGCCCATTGGCCAGGTTGTGACGTTTCTTCCGAGCGGCGTAAGCGCGCCTTGCGGGACTTGCTCACGGACCTACCGGAGGAACAAGCAGACGCATTGGCATTGCGCGTCATGCTCGGTTGGTCGTTAGAGGATGTTGCGCAGGCCACGGGCGCGCCGCTCAACACCGTCCGCAGTCGCGTGCGGTTAGCCAAGGAGGCCCTGCGCCGCCGCATCGCCGCCGATCCGCTGCTGGCTGATCAGCTGGAGGTGCCGTCGTGAAAGTGGTCGACCTTCACCCAGAAGAGCTGATCGACAAGCTCGCCGTAGGTTCGCTCACGCCCGCTGAGCGCGAGCGCCTGAACGCTCACCTCGGGCAATGCTCGAGCTGCCGCTTCGAGCTTTCGGTTCGGGCAGACCTCAGCGAAGACGCTCCAGCCTTCGAACAGCGCCCGCAATGGACGTTCACGGGCAGCGCGCCCCCGGAAAGCCCAATAGCGGCGCCCCGGCAGCTTTCGACGCTGCAGGTTTCCCTCCGTCCTCGTTCTCGACACCGCTGGCCCTTGGTGATGCTGGCCGCGGCACTCGTGCTGTGCGCTGGTGGAGCAATGGGCGCAGTGCTCACGGGCGCGGTCAGTACTCACTGGCTGCCCTGGTCGCCTCCGCCGAAACGGATTGAGACCAGTGTGCCCGTCAGCGACCTGAAGCCCGCAGCGAAGCCGAAGCGAGCAATCGCTGCGCGAGTGATCGCGCCGGTGGCTGAACCAATCGTGAGTAGTGCGGCTCCTGCTGTGTCGGCATTGCCCGCTACGTCGGCCGTGCCAGAGGGAACCGCCCTGCCGGTCCGCGTGGCCGTCGTCAACCCGTCACTCCGGGTCTACGTACCTCCGCGTCGAGGAGAAGCCGCTCTAGCCACGTCAGGCGATGCCAGCGGCGCGTCGGTTGGCGCGCTCCCCGGCTCGGCCGAACCCGCCGTGAAGCGTGCCGATCCGGCCGCGGCGCTCTTTGCCGACGCCAATCGTGCACGCCGCGACGGCAACGTGGATCGCGCGGTGGGCCTGTATCGGACGCTTCAAAGCCGCTACCCGAGCTCGTCCGAGAGTGAACTGTCGCGCGCGTTGCTCGCCCAGCTGCTGCTCGATCGCGGAAATCCGGAAGCGGCTCTCGCGGGTTTCGACCGCTACCTAGCGGAAGACACCCCGGTTTTGAACGCGGAAGCGCTGGTCGGCCGCGCTCGCGCTTTGGAACAGTTGGGCAAGTTGACGCAAGCTGCTGCTGCGTGGCGACAGGTACAGAGCCGATTCCCCGGCTCGGTTCACGCGCGCTTGGCAGCGACTCGACTCCCGGCGTTGGGCATGCGGTGAATCGCGGGCGGAGTGCCGGCTTTTTTGCGGCTGCCAGCGCGCTGGCCGTGACCTCTACCGCACTGGCTGCCGGAACACCGCCGATCGTGCGCGTGTACGTCGCGGGTTCGCCGGAAGCGGTGAGCGGCTCGCGGGATGCCA
>DATEPG010000354.1:0-2052 GCA_035273265.1 Polyangiaceae bacterium | reverse complement strand
GGCTTGCTCTTCATTTGCGATGAAGTGCAAACAGGCATGGGGCGTACCGGAAGCCTGTTTGCGTTCGAACGCGAGGGGGTGAAGCCCGACATCCTGACGCTCGGCAAGGGGCTCGGAGGAGGCGTGCCGATCTCGGCCGTGCTGGCCAACGAGCGAGCTAGTTGCTTCGTCCCGGGTGATCAAGGGGGCACCTACAACGGCAATCCACTGATGGTCGCAGTCGCTCGCAGCATTTTCGACGTCGTATCGCGCTCGGAGTTCTTGGCCGTGGTGCGCGAGCGCGGTCGTTACCTCGAGCAGCGACTAGCTCCGCTTTGCACGCAGCACGGCATCGGTCTGCGCGGCCGCGGCCTACTCTGGGCGTTGGTGCTGCGCGAGCCCCGCGCCGAAGCAATCGTGGCCAAGTGCTTCGCCGATGGCTTGTTGATCAATGCTGCGCGGCCGAACTTGCTGCGCTTGATGCCGTCGCTCCGCGTCAGCGAAGCGGAGATCGACGAATTCGTCAGCTTGCTCGAGCGCGCATTGGTCTAATTTCTCAGCCGCCATTCGACCCGAACCGGCTCAGGTACTTTTCGGCGGATCGAAATCCGGTCGTTGTCGGCGCGTTGACGTGGGCCTGCCCCCACGCCGCGCCGGGCGGCCACTCGAGCCCAGCGTGAGGATCAGTCGCAGCCGCAGCCGGACTGCAGGCCGACCAGCTCCATGGCGTCACCGCAGTCGAGCGACGTTTCCGAGTACAGCACTTGAGCGGCGGAGCGGAGCGCCGATTTGCGCTGCTCGGGCGGCGCGGCACTGACGGCACGCAGGGCCTCACGCGCTTTGACCGGCACGGACTCGCTGTGGATGAGCAGGGAAGCTAGGGAAAATGCCATTTCGTCGTCCTTGGTGTGCGCCGGCAGCGGCAGCTTGGATTGGGGTCGAAGCCAGCTCCTGGAACGTGTGGCCATAGTTTCTTCTGTCAAGCGACTTTCTTTCAACAATCTACTTTCTTTTGGAAAGTCCCGTGGCTAGATTCGAATCATGGCCAAGACGGTCGACTGCCAGTGCCACGCGTTCCAGCTCGCTGCCGAGGTGCTCGGTCGTCCGTGGAGCGTGTTGATCCTCACTGCCTTGCAAGCCGGACCGCGCCGTTTCGGTGAGTTGGGCGATACCGCCGCAGGGCTAGGCACCAAAGTCCTTTCCGCGCGCTTGAAAGAGCTGGAGGCCCGTGGCCTCGTGCAGCGGCATGTCGAGCCGGGTCCGCCGGTGCGCGTGTCTTATGAGTTGACCGAGCAAGGTCGCGGTTTTGGACACGTGGCAGAGGCTATTCAGCGCTGGGGACGCGAGCTCAGCCAACCCAAGGCAGCACGCGCTCGGCGCGCGTGAGCGCCGCTCGTCATCGTGGCTCCCGCGATTTCCGTCTTGATACCGGCATACAACGCCGCGCACACGCTGGCTTCGGCGTTGCTCAGCGTGAAGCGTCAGTCGGAGAGCGATTGGGAATGCATCGTCGTCGATGATGGCTCTGCCGATCGCACGCCGGAAATCGTCAGCGCCTTTGCCCGCGAGGATCCTCGCGTGCGACTCATCGAGCGTGCCCATGGCGGCATCGTGGCCGCGCTGCAAGCCGGGATCGAAGAATGCCGAGCGCCACTGATCGCGCGCTTCGATGCGGATGATCTGATGTCCAGGCGGCGCCTTTCGCTGCAGCGAATGGCGCTCGAGCAGAGCCCGACACTTGCCGCGGTCGGCTGCCACGTGCGCCTATTTCCGCGCGCTTCGTTGCGCGAACGCAGGCTCGACTACGAGCAGTGGCTTCGCTCGATCGGCACGCCCGAACAGCTGGAAATCGAGGCTTTCGTGGAATGTCCAGTAGTGCATCCGACCTTGTTGATCCGGCGCTCGGTGCTGCTCGAATTGGGCTATCGCGATCGCGGTTGGCCCGAGGACTACGATTTGGTTCTTCGCATGCTCCAGAGCGGCCGGCGCATCGGCATGGTTCCGCGGCGGCTGCTACACTGGCAGGACAGCGCGTCGCGACTCTCGCGCACCTCCGAGAGTTATTCAATCGCT
>DATEPG010000353.1:0-4745 GCA_035273265.1 Polyangiaceae bacterium | reverse complement strand
CGCAGAATGTTCTTGTTCAGGCTCTCCGCCACCCAAGAGGGCACTTTCCAAAATTGGGCGCGACTGATAGATGAGCGACGTACTGAGTGGGAGCAGGACCGCGTCCCCGAGCTGATGCGCCTGCGCGATTATTTCTCGTTCATGCAATTTGCGCAGCAAGAACGGGTGACTGTCGCAGTGTGCGCCGCCAATCCCGCCGCGGGCCAGTGGATCGGTCAAGCCGGGGTGCGCTGCTACGACCGCGCGCTACCGGTCGTCTCGCGCCAGTCCGCACCGAACGAGGGACTGCTCGCGGCTGACCCAACCGACCCGCGTTTGCTCCAGCTCCTGAGCGCGTGGGAAACGCCGTTATCTTACGCCGCCTACGTCGGGCTGCTCCAAGACCTAGGAATGCGCGTGGGGAACGCCGAAAGCGGCTACCTAATCGAAGATGTGTTGGGGCTGCGCTACCACGAAGCCTACCGCCTGCACGGCGTGTATGACGCAGAGACGGACGAGTCCGCCTGGACGTCCAAGAATGGCGAGCGGCTACGCGGAGCATTGAACCGCCAACTCGGCGCTGAACTCGTGCGCTTCGGCCCGCAGGACGATTGGGAGCTCAGGAACGACCACAGCATTGCAGGGCCGTACTTTGGACCACAGACGCCGGTACTCATCTTCGATCACGATCAGTACATCGACGAGAGACTCGAACATCGCGATCTCTCGCAAGTACAGCCCTACCGCTTCCGTTGGAACGAGCTCTATCCGCACCACCCCATTCCCAAGAAGCAGAGATAGGCTGATGTCAGCGAACGACCTAACGAACCGCGAAGAACAGCAAGCATTGGTCCAGGCGCACCGCGCGACGCGCGCGGCGTACAATCGCGCGCTGGATGCACACGCGGCTCAGTTCTCGTTTCCGATCGAGATCGGCATCGATGCCAGCAGCAGCGCTTTCGTCGATACCGAAGCGTATCGCGAAGCCCGCGCTGCCCTTCTGCAGCTGGCCGCGCTCGAGGACGAGTACTTTCGGCGCTTGCCGCGGCTCGCGCTCGCGTGTTGCCCGCTCTGCGAAAAAGCGCTCTATCGCAGCTTCGATCCGTTCGGGCTCGATGGCTTTTGGTGGCGCTCCGATTCGCAACCGGAGGAGCCACAACCCTGCCCGCACTTTTCTTTACTGCTCGGCGCTGTCGACGTTGCCGATCAGATCCCGCAGGCGGACTTCGACGTACAACCCGGGCCGGGTGCGCCGTACGTGATCCCTCGCCTGCTCGAGCAACCCGGAATGGTCGCCGTGATTTCCCAGCTGGCGCTGGCAGACGGCACGATCGCTTATCCGATTGCTTATTTTTCGCCGCGACGGCCTCCGGTGCAAGCGCTGACCGCCTCCTGGGCTCGCACGAACTTCTCTTACACGACCCAACTCGGCGTTCACGCCTGGCGCCGCGCGACCGAGCCCGCGCTCGGCGCCGCTCGAGACACTTGGGACTTCAACCTCGAGCCCTGGCTCACTGCCGGCAAGCTGCGTTGGTGCGATCCTGAGGGCGACCGCACCACCTTGAGCAGCGCTGCGCCGAGTGCCTGCCCGTACCTCGGTTTACCGGGCGCCAAGTTCCCGCTCCTGCTCGCAGGACCGCCGCTAGCGCCCTAGTCGCCCATTCAAAGGGCTCGCGTGCTTCGGATGCCAAAGAATCGGCCAATGGCCTGCTTGACGGCCTCCCCGCTCGCCGCTACTTTCATTGGGGGCTGAGTGAAAGCAAGGTAAAAACAGCGTGGGGCCTCTAAACCTGTTGTCGTCCAGGCCGATCACGATCGACTCGACCCTGGCACCCGGCATGCTCATCTTCCGCTCCTTGCGGGGCGTCGAGCGGCTCGGGCAGCTCTTTAGCTATCGTCTCGAGGCGACGTGCGAGATCGGCGGCGTAAATCCAGTCGAGCTGATCGGCAAGCCGCTGAGCGTGCACTTCGAGCAGACGACCGGCGTGCGTCACTTCAACGCGTTCATCACTGATTTCGAGCAGGGGGCGGAAGTCGGCCGGAACACGCGTTACGAACTCACGCTGCGGCCTTGGCTATGGTTGCTGACTCAGGTCCATAGCGCCCGCATCTTCCAGGATAAATCCATCCCCGAGATCGTGAAGGCCGTCTTTACCGAGCGCGGCTTCAGTGACTTCGAAGAGCACCTGTTCGGCACCTACCTGCGGCGCGAGATGGTGGTCCAATACGGCGAGTCGGATTTCAACTTCGTCAGCCGTTTGCTCGAAGAAGAAGGGATCTACTACTTCTTTCGCCATGAGGACGCGAAGCACGTCCTGATCTTGGCGGATTCGCATTCGTCTCACGCCGCGGAACCGGACTGCCAAACGCTGCCCTACCACGTGCACGATTCGCACCGAGCGCGGCTACAAGAGACGGTGTCCGCATGGTCGCCCACCCAACGCCTGCGGCCGGATACGTTTACGACGCGCAACTACGATTTCAAGCACCCGACCGCCGATCTCGATGCAAAACGGCGCGGCGCCATTTATCCGGCAGTTTCTGGCTTCGAAGTCTTCGAATACCCCAGCCCGCACCTGATCAAAGATCGCGGGGAGGAGTACGCCCGCCTGCGTCTGGAAGAGCTGCAGGCGGACGTACGGACGATCACCGCCGAAACCGACGCAGCGGGCCTGCTGACCGGCAGAACATTCAAGCTCACCGACCATCCGGAAGACGCGGAAAACGCCGAATACCTAGTAGTCGCCACGCATTGCGTCCTGCGCGCTCCGGAAAGTGAGTCCATGGCGACGGACGAAGGGCCCACCTACGAATGTGAATTCGAAGTGATGCCCCACGGCACCCCATTCCGTCCCCCGCGCACCGCCGGCAAACCCTTCATGCGCGGGCCGCAAACGGCTCGGGTAACCACCGCGGGGAGCGAAGACATCTGGACCGACGAGCACGGCCGGATCCGCGTGAAGTTCGATTGGGACCGCTTCGGTACCGTCGACGACACCTCATCGGCCTGGGTGCGAGTGGCACAGGTTTGGGCGGGGTCTGGCTGGGGCGGCCAATTCATTCCGCGCGTCGGCATGGAAGTGCTGGTCAGCTTCTTGGACGGCGATCCAGATCGCCCGCTCGTCACCGGCTGCGTCTACAACGGCGACAACCAGCCCCCCTACCCCCTGACCGCGAATCAGACCCAGAGCGGCATCAAAACCCGCAGCACGAAGGAGGGCACCCCCGACAACTTCAACGAGATCCGCTTCGAAGACAAAAAGGGCGAAGAAGAGCTGCACGTGCAGGCCGAGAAGGACTTCTCGACGCTGGTCAAGAACGACAAGAGCACGGAGATCAAGCACGACCGCACGACCACGATCAGCCGCAACGATACGCTTAAAATCACCGGCGATCAGCTGATCCACATCCACGGCAACCTATCGATGACCGTAGATGGCGTCACGGATTCGGAGAACAAGGACAAGAGCAATCCGATCAAGAGCTCCATGTCCGTAACCGGCGCGCACGACATGAAAGCGTCGGACAGCATTGCGCTGGCTGCGCCGAACAAGATCACGCTGACCGTGGGCGGTAGTTCGATAACGATCACGCCGGGGGCGATCACGATCAAAGCCGGCGGTTCGCAAATCGTGCTGGATGCCAACGTACTGGCGCAATCGAAGGACGGCAGCAAAGTCGTATTGGATGCGAATGCCCTTGCCCACTCGAGCACGGGCTCCGACCTCGTCCTCGATGCCAATGTGCTCGCCAAGTCTTCTGGCGGCAGTTCGCTCGTGCTCGACGGGAATGCAACGGTCAAGGGCGCTGACAAAGCGACGTTGACGGGCGCGACCGTGGTCGTTAAGGGCGGCAAAGTTTCCAATAACTGAGCGATGCCGACAGTCGCCGTCAACGCGCCGAAGACACCCGTCCACAAGGGCAGCAATGGCATCGCCATGGCCACCCTTCCGAACGTCTGCAAGATGCCCGGCCCGCCTGCGCCGTTTGTGCCGGTGCCGTTGCCCAATATTGGAACGAGCGATAACGGCCCGAAAGGCTACTCGACGAGTGTCGAGATCGAGGGCAACCCGGTTGCGATCCAAGGGTCGAGCTTCCTCAGTAAGGGGGACATTGCATCGCAAGGCACCGGAGGTGGCATCGTCTCGATGAATGTTCACGGGCCCACGACCTTCATCGGTCCGGGTTCGCTCGACGTTCAAATCGAGGGCAAGAATGTGCAGTTGCTCGGCGACCCAATGCTGAACAACTGCGGCCCGGCGGGCGCACCCGCAAATTCCGCGACGATGGCCGGGGTCCTGCAAGCTCCGCTCTTATTGAATGCGATCCTGAACAACTCGGTGCTCGAGGTTCAGCACATTTGTGACGTGATCTGCGAGGTCAAAGCGGAAGGCGGCGGCCAGGCCGAAATCTCGAAGCGTCTGGAGGCGGAAGCTCCAATTTCGAACATCAAGCCCGAAGTTCCCTTCATCATGAACCCGGCCGACGGCGAAGGTCCGGCGCCGGTGATGAGCAAGAAGGATCCCTCGCGCGCGACTCGCCGGTGGGCGATCAAGGGCAGCCGGCGTCCGGACGCGATCCTGGTGGACAAGTCAGCGGACCCTTGGCGAGGCGACAACATCAAGGCAGTCGTCGAAATCAAACTCGGGAATGACCAATGGGGGAAAGGTCAAGAAGAAGCCTACAAGCGTATCGCGGGCGATCCGAGCAAACTCATTTTGGTCACGGACGGTCCAGGTGGCTGTAAGTGTGACACAGACGATGAC
>DATEPG010000352.1:0-5120 GCA_035273265.1 Polyangiaceae bacterium | reverse complement strand
CGGCGCGCAGAAAGTCGGGCAACCGTTTCGGAACCTTGCGACGCTGCACTTCGAGCGCGGGGTTTGTGCCAGCGAAGCGGCCCGCGCGCTTGGCGGCGTTGAACGCCGCAAGCACGAAGCGGCGCAAGTGGTTCAACGTTTGCGGTCCGAGTCGCGCGGCGCGTGCTTGTAGAAACGTCTCGATGCTCGCCGGCGAGATCTCAACCAGCGTCAGCTGTGCCAGCTCGGAGTCGACGAGATTCTTTTCGACGGAATACTTGTTGCGCTGGTGTGATGGCGTTCCCTCTGAGTAGGTGGCCAGCCACCACTTCATCAGCTCGCCGAAGGTGCCGCCGCCGTTCTCCGCAGGGATGGGCTCGAGGCCGAGGCGTTGACGCTCACATTGGCGTTCGAGGTCAGATGCGATGCGCTTGGCTTCGGTCTTCGTGCGCGCAGCCGAAACCTTGTCACGTCACTTGCCGCGCGCGTCCTTGTAATGGATGTACCACTTGTCGGCTTTTTCGTAGACGGATGCCATCAGATGTCTTTCGTGGGTCGGCCGTGTTGGCGCGCCCAAGTAATCCAAAACTCGGTAGCGTAGGCACGCTGCGAACCCGACGTGGTAGGGCACACGAATTCGCGTGATCGCGCGTGTTCAACGAAGACGTTCGGCAACACCACGCCATGGCACGCGATGTAGTGCGCGAGCCCTTCAGGCCAGACCCATATTCCATCGCTGAAGTCCGCATGGCCCATTTCTTCGTCGGGCACGCCGCAGTCGAAGCGGCAGTGCGACCAACCTCTCCATACCTCGATCGTCGTCCCGCCACCCAGATACTCAACGACTCGGGAGCGCTCGGATTCCGACTCGAAAGACGCCACCAGCGTCTGGGGAGTCGGAAGATCGGGATACAGCGGGTTGAGCCAAAATCCGATCGCGAGCAGCGGCTCTAGTTCTTCATTCTGATCAGTCATTGGACAGCTACTTGCGCCGGAACTGTACTACGCGACCGGCATGGGTCGATTCCCCCCGCGCAAACGCGTGAATTGCTTGGGGATCGAAACGGAGTAGACCGCCGATTTTCAGGCTCGGGAGCTCGCCGGATTCAGCCCGGTGATAGACCCACGAGCGGCTGACTTTGAGGTAGCGAGCAACGTCCTGCGCATCCCAAAGCGGTTCACCGCAATTTGGCTCATTCTGCATTCGGTTCACCATCAATAGAAGCGAGCGGTAAAGCTCGCGCGCTGGCGGGGGGGTCGGGAGGCTCGGTTGTGTCAGAGCTCGAGAATCTGGCGATCGCGGCGAGCCCTCGTGAGGCCACTACACAAACCGCAGTCTTTGGTCCGTGGCGCGTGAGCACATCGTTGGCACAAAGCTTGGAAGCGTGAGCGAACGTCTCGTCGAAGCGGCGGCGTACCCACGCCTCAGCCTCCGTCGGGTCAAGTGCCTGGGCGAAACGTGCTTCATCGTCAAATACTTCGCCGATCTCGGTCACTAGCTCAGGCGGCGACAACTGCCCATTGGCAGCGAGCGCGGATTGAACCGATCCGTAGACGTGCGCCGGCCGCGCACCGCCTCGATGCCTGCGGTCACGAATGATCGGCTCCGCGTGGTGGAGGAACACCGTGTCAGCCACAACCGCCCAACGTGGATCGGCTTCGCAACGAGTTCGGCGTGAACTCGTCCCGGTTGGATAAGCCGCAGCCACCGGACACATCGCTGAAAAACCGCATCGAGCTTCGACTCTAGGGCGCCCGGGTTTCGCAAACGAATCTCGTCGAGGAACTCGCCGCGGCACTGAAACTCCACGCGGGTTACGGGCTCAGCGCCGTCCCAACCGTTGCTACGCCAGATCTTATGTTCAACCTCACGCTTCTCCTCGCGACCCGCGTGCCGAAGCTCAACATCCTTTGCATAAACGCGCGCCATCAGGGGGTTACCCGCCGCGACCATAATGCCCGTCACGCGCAGAACCGAATCGCGATGCTCCCGAATGGGCAAAGCAAGCTCCCCCTCGACCTCATCCACGTCCTTGCAATCCGCGCGAAATGACTGAATCCGCGCGCGCGTAGTCAGCACGCGGTCGACATCATCCGGTGACAAAGCGAACCCGGCATAATCCGCGGCGATGTCGAAGCGCCGCAAGCGCCACTCTTGAATTGTTCCGAGACCGCGGGCAATTCTCTTACATAGCGCCACAGAGACCGAGAGCGGGTGAGTCGCGAGGAAAGTCGCGCGCACGACGACCTCGACAACGAAAGCACCGCTGGCAAGCGGGAGGTACACACAGCGGACATCGGCGTTCTCGAACGCCACCACCGACCGCGCGCGCCTGCACTTGAGAGCGAATCGGAGTTCTGCAATCCGCAGTTCTGCGCTGCCCGAAAGGTCGGCCAGCGATTGCCGCTCGTCGATCTCGTCCGTGACGGAGCGACGGACACCAACCTTGAACGCAATGACCAGCGCGTCGACTCGCTTACCGACAGGCCGCACGCCGCCGCGAAAAGCCGGGACTACGCCAGAGCCTTCGACCGCAGGAATCTGAACAAAGTCAGCATCAGCGCACTCAATTCCATCCGGCTGGCTTTTGGCGGGGTGTGATACTCGCACCCCGCCGTCCGTCGGAGGCGCGCTCACGGCATCACCTCCCCCGAGCGGCTAACAAGAGGAGCGCCTTCGCCAGCGCAAACGGTGTCGCGCGAAGGCAGAACGCCCCCTTGGCGCCGGTGCCGGCGCTGAAGGGCGCTCTGCCTCGAAGGGCCTCTCAGCGACGCAGCGTGGGGGCGTCTGGGTGGGCCGTCGCTACTTGCGCCATCCCCATCGGCTGAGCCGCCCGTGTCGGCCTGCGCGCGCCGCACCGCGACTGCGCGCGATATCCGACGCGCAGTGCGGCGAGCCCGACGCTGACCGCGTGGCTGGCGGAAGGGTATTTGCACGCACGCGATCCGGCGACTGCGGGCCTGTGCCCGAGCACGGGCGAGCGCCGCTTCCGCGCGCATCTTGCGAGTTCGGTCTCTTAGATCTCCAAGGGAGCACTGGTCTGGAAGAGGCTTGCCGTGAGCGGCCGCCGCTTCCAAATGCCTCGCGACTTCTCGCGCTTGCTCGTCCCAAGCAGCTTGCGCGTTGCCGCGCTGGGGTGCTACATTTCCCGTGGTTTCGCGTTCGTGCATCGAATGCTCCGCGAGACTAATTTCGTCGAACCCTCACCGACCAAAGTGAAAGGGGTTCGCGAGATTCTGCACTCGCGTTGGGCAGTGTACGCAACAGTCAATCACATGCAAGCCGCGTGGAGGCGATTTGCACGAGCAAAGCGGAACGCGGAAGCTCGCCAGACATGTCTTGCTTGCAAAAAACGTCGCCGTTTTTCCACACATAACATGTCTGGTGACCAAAAATGGGGCGGATTTTTTTGGTGCGAGCGCGCGGGTATTCGCCGAAAGATCCATTCGTCGCCGATCTGGGCCAGATAACCGCAAAAGCAGCTTTGGTGGATCGCCGCCTACCGCTGCAGGCGAGCCTGGGGCGCACAGCCGCCCAACGCACTGCTGCAGTCAGGCTTATCGGTCGCGCCACGTACTCCGCTGGCGCCCGCCGGTGAACACCGATACGTTGCCCGAGGAAGTAATATGGTTCCGATCGCACAACACGTTCGCGGCGCCATGCAATTGCAAGCGTGGTCCTCGGCGGAAGAGCTGCCGCGCACCACTCCAAGCACCTACGGCTTCGTGGACGATCCGTGGGAGGGTTCGCGTGCCAGGTACATCGCGTGGTTCGATCGTCATGTTGAACCGAAGTACGAATCGCACACTCTGGAGCCGAAGAGGGGTCTCCATCCGAGTGTGATCGAGAACGATTGATGAGGGCCGCTCCAGTCTTTGTCTTCGTCCTTCAAGCCTGCGCCGTGGCGAAACCGCACGCTAGGGCGGCGGGGCAACCTTCTCCCAGTCAAGAACGTCCGACTTCGACACCGCCGATAGATATTGCTGGACCAACTCGCGAAGCCCTCGGCCCGCATGACGACCTGCCCACGACTGTCGCCAGTCCTGTAGCCCAGGTAGACGCTGACGAGCAGCCGCAGCACCCGACGGCTGCTACGGCGCCTACGAGTAGCGAGCAGTGTGACCCAAACTATCGCCCTTGCGTGCCAATTGATACCGACGTCGACTGCGAAGGCGGCAACGGAAACGGTCCGTCATACGTTCGTGGTCCCGTGTACGTGATCGGGACGGACATTTATGGGTTGGACCGAGATGGCGATGGCGTCGGCTGTGAAAGAACACCAAGCCGAAGGGGGCAGTGACCGTACAGCACCGTACAGGCGCAGCGCCGTCCTCGCGAGTCACCGGGTCGGGAACCACAGGTCGGCGGATCAGCCGACCTAGAACCGGGTGCGGATTGACTTGCCTGACGTCGGAAGGATTGCCGAACGAAACGTGCCGCCTAGCAAGCGTTGGCATCGGCGGAGGCTAGCCACCAGGAGGCAGGGACCAGCATCAAGGGGCGGGAAACTGGCCCGGCCCTTGCGGTACTCAACGACCTGAAACCGCGGCAAGGCGCCGTGGTAGCTTTGAGAGCTATGGACACGGTCATCGCTGCCCGCATGGAGAAGGAGCTATCGGGCAAAGTCGTCGGCGGCTGGACGCTCGCCGAATGCATAGGGTACGGCAAATCCGCTCTTGTATTTCGAGCGTCTCGCGAGGCGACGCTCGGCGCAATCAAGATCTTCGATCGAGAGCTAGTCGAACGATTTGGCAAGCCAGCGCAGAGGGAGCGGGTCCTACGCGAGAAATTGCTCGTCGGGAAGCAACACCCCAACCTAATCCAAATTCTCGATGCCGGCGAGGACGAGGCTCTCGAACTCTTCTATGTAGTCATGTCACTCTTTCCGGGTAAAAATCTGGCGGAGGCACTCGCGAGCGTTCCGCATGAAAAGGTGCATCCGCTGATTGCCCAGGTTGCCGCGGCCGCGAGATTTCTCGAAGGCCTAGACCTCGCTCATCGCGACATCAAGCCCGAGAACATCGGCGTCACTGACGACTTTTCGACCGCCGTGCTTTTCGACCTTGGCGTGATGCGCCCGGTTGGTTTCTCGACCATCACTGATCAAAATGGTCAGAAGATCTTCGTGAGCACCCTGCAA
>DATEPG010000351.1:0-25458 GCA_035273265.1 Polyangiaceae bacterium | reverse complement strand
GGGGGCGGTGGAAAGGGCGGCACAGGGGGCGGTGGAAAGGGCGGCACAGAGGGCGGCGGAAAGGGCGGCACAGGGGGCGGGGCAGCCGGGGGAGCAGGCGCGCCAACGCTAGGCTGTCCCGCGACCCCACCCGTGGTCGGCTCAGCCTGTGCGTCAAACCACGAAGCGTGCTTCTTCGAGGACTGCTCCGGGGTCGGGCGAACCGCCGCTACTTGCGAGGGCGGAACCTGGACCGTCCGGACCACCGCATGCGGAGCTGTTCAATGCCTGTCCGGGACTTGCTCATCGGGTCAGATCTGCGCCGTTACCCAAGGCGGGGCGCAGATTGCCACGTGCGTTGAGTCCACGTGCGGCACGGGGCCGCTGACTTGCGCCTGCGCGGGGGCATCCTGTTCGATCTGCTCCATCGGCGGAACCATCGAGCAGGGCATCACGGTCACCTGCAACACGTGCCCACAAGGCGGCTGTCCTTAGGGCGCACTTCCTTCGTCCCTGGGGCGATCGGCAGCGCAATCGCAAGGGGTTCGTCCTTCACCAGTCAGCGTAGGCCTTCGAACGCGGCCTCCAATTCAGCTGCTCGTTGCGGGCGCACGATGCGAGCCACTTCTTCGCCATCTCGCAGGAACACGAGAGTCGGCCACAGCTTGACGCGAAAGGAGCGTCCGAGCGGCTTGCCTTTGCCGTCCTCGATGCGCTGATATCGCACGCCGGGATGCTGCGCGAGCGCCTCATCGATCAGCGGTCGCGCGGCTTGGCAAATGGGACACCAGGGGGCGCCAAACTCCAGCACGGTGGCGCCCAAAAGAGCATCGATCGTCGCGCGTGTCGGTTCCATGGCTGTTCAGCTTAGCGCTGCACACCGTGCGCGCTTCGTCCACCGGTGAGAGTGGGACACACAGCGGTGGGGACAGTAGGCGCTGAGCTCAGCCCAGCCGCGAAGCAGCTGCGAGTGAGAGAGCACCGTCCGGGATACCAACAGCTCAGGCTGTGGCAATGCGAGACGCCGCGACAGTTTGTCACGTTTCGGCGTGCGCTATGCCACCTTGAACTCAGCAGCTTCGCTTCAGCCAGCACCCTTCGATTGCTCCGTGCGACCGCAAGTACATGCCAAGGGAGGTTGCTTGTGAACCGCACAATCGGGCTCGTGAATGCCATCACGCACGCACGCCTCGCAAGCACAGGCGAACGCAGCGTTGGGTTTGGGACTGGGGGGCGTATTCATGAATGCGGTAACGCAAGACGTGGACCTGCTTGCGGCGGGTCGTCCTTCAGCGATTGGCACCTCTTTTGCTTAGTCCGGGCAATGACCGTTCATCGTCGGGGGCGCGCAGCGCTGAGGGTGCTGTGCGTAGACGACGATGAACTAGTGCTCAACGGCACGGTCCGCATGCTGGCGGATTTCGACGTGGTTCGAGTAGCCGATCCTTGCACGGCGCTCGAGCGGTTGTGCCACTCGGACGACATTGATGTGGTCGTCTCGGATGTGATGATGCCGGAGATGACTGGCCCGGAGTTGTACGTCGCCTGCTCTCGGCATTCGCCCGTGCTCGCGAGCCGCTTCATCTTCGCCAGTGGGGATCTCTACGCAGCTCGCACCTTGCTTGATGCTGCGGTAGAGCGCGTGCGTGCGGTCGATGCTCCGATGCTGATCGCGAAGCCGCTGTCGCAAGATACGTTGCTGGCCGCAGTGGCAGGGGTCGTCGAGAGGGTTGGGGTTGCACAGCGGTCGCCCTTTCCTCAGTCGGGCACTTACCGAGTCGCGAGAGCATCCTCCTGGCCCGAGCTCGGGGAAAGCGGCTCTTAGCCCGCTCGGACTCACGCGCGAAGAAAGCTGTTTACGTGCTGAAAGAGCTCGTCCGGGAGGAACGGCTTGGGGATGAATTGTTCGTGCGCTCGTAGGACACGCAGGCTATCGCGCTCGGCGTAGCCGGACATGAAGAGCACCTTCAAGTCCGCGTTGCGCGTGCGCAGGGCATCGGCCAGTTCCACCCCGGTGATGCCGGGCATGACGATATCCGTCACGAGCAGACCGATCGGATCCGGATGCGCCTCGGCGAGTCTGAGCGCCTGCACGCCGTCCTTTGCTTCGAGTACGCGATAGGAGCCGAGGCGCAATACTTCCGCCAGGAGACTGCGTACGTCATCCTGGTCGTCGACGAGTAGCACCGTCTCGAGTTCGGGCCGGCAGGGAAGGTGGTCACCGATTACGATCGTGCCGGGGAGGGGCGCGGCCGCGAGCACCGCCGCATTTTGTGCTGCGCGCGGCAAATACACGGTGAATGTGCTGCCTTGTCCCTCTGCGCTGTTCACGGTGATGCTTCCGCCGCTCTGACGCACGATGCCTTCGACGCTCGCCAGGCCGAGCCCGGTGCCGCGCCCGACTTCCTTGGTCGTGAAGAACGGTTCGAAAATCTGCGGGCGGGCGTCGTCCGAGATGCCGCTCCCGGTGTCGGAAACGGCGAGCGCAACGTAGGCACCAGAGCTGAGCCCGTCGATCGGCGCTTCTTCTCCGACTTCCACGTCGAAAGTCTGGAGCGTGATGCGTCCCCCGTCCGGCATTGCATCACGCGCATTCAGGATCAGGTTCATTAGTACCTGCTCGATTTGGCCGGAATCGGCCAGCATTGGGTACTTTGCGTCCGGCACCGTGACGAGCTCGACGTGCTCGTCGATGACCCGCTCGAGCATGCGCCTGGTTCCCTCCACCACGGAGTTGACCTCCACTGCCTGTGGCCTCAGCATTTGCCGACGGCTGTAGGCCAGTAGTTGGCGGGTGAGATCGGCGGCGCGTTGCGCGCTCTTGACCACGATGTCGGCGTGGAAGGCGAGCATGGGTTCGGTGGCGGTCTGTTTCAGAATGTCGGCGTGGCCCATGATGACCAGCAAGCGATTGTTGAAGTCGTGCGCTACGCCGCCCACGAGTCGACCGATGGTTTCCAGCTTCTGCGCCTGGAACAGACTCCCTTGTAGCTTCTCTCGCGCCTCCAGCTCGTGCTGTTGGTCGTGGACATCCGAACAAGTCAAAACGCCGTAGCGCAGGCGCCCGCGCGGATCGCGCACAGCGCTGTACGCGAGCTCCCCCCAACGCACTTCACCGGTCTTGCGCACGAAGCGCTTGCGCAGACGGTAGCTGCTGATCTCACCTTCCACCACGCGCTGCAATTGCAGGAGCTCAGCCTCGCGATCAGCCGGAAACGTGGTGTCGAGCCAGAATTGGTAAGGATCTCTGCCGAGCAGCTCGTCGCGCTCGAAACCCAGGAACTCACAGTAGGTCTGGTTAGTGTCGAGGAAGCGGTTGAGCTCGAATGACGCAATCAGAAACCCAACCAACTCGTTGTCGAGAACGTACTGGTAACGCTCGCGCTGTTCACTGAGTTCGTGTTTGAGACGCCGGTTTTCGGCGCGCAGGCGCAAAAGCTCGTCGGACTCTTCTACCATATTTCCCAGCAGTATACGGCAAGGGCGCCCGGACGACCAAACCGGCAGCTCGTCAGCCGCCCCTTGGCTCGCATCAGAACGAGATTCGCCTCCTGACTTGGCCCGATTGCTACTCTCGCGCGCGCGCAAAAAAAAGTGAGAGGCTCGAAGCCAAACCTACCTGCAGCCACATGTCAATTGCGCGACTCGAGAGCAGGAGATCTGGCCAGCGCGCTTGCTTCCTGCCGATCGCTTCGCGACGGCGGCTTTCGCCAGCATCCTGCGAGTGATATGCCGCTATGTCTCGAGCGCGTTCCTTGCAGTGCGAGCTTGCAGACTACTCCGCTCAAATTCGATCCGATAGACTGCTGCCGCGATACCGGGCAAGATGGATCTATCTCGGTTTTTCAAAAGGGGGACAGGAGAAAGCCATGCTGAAATTCGTGTTCGATGCATCGTCACGTTCGTGGGTCATGGGTATTGCATTGATTTTGGCTGTCGGCGGAGCCGCGCACGCGAAGGACGCGCCGCCCGTCGTAACCAAGCTCGTTACGTTGGATCCAACCGTCTCCGAGCTGCCGGAGTCGATCACCACGGACGACTACGGGCACGTGTTCTTTTCGCTCGTGAACGGGCAGATCCGCGAGCTCTTGCCGAACAACTCCACAGTGACGATCGCGACCGTGCCAGTGCCCACGGGCGGCAGCATGACCGGGATCAAGGTAGGCCCTGACGGCCTAATCTATACGACGACCTCTAGTTTTTCGGTGGATCAGCCCGCCGCCTTCGTCTGGCGCACGGATCCGGACACGGGCGTCGTCGAGAAGTTTGCCACGCTCGATCACAGCGGTTTCCCGAACGATATGGCCTTCGAGGACGACGGATCCTTCTTCGTGACCGATCCGTTTCTGGGCCGTCTCTATCACATCGATGGCAGCGGCAATGCGACGGTTGCCGTGTCCGATCCGCTGCTTCGCGGTAATCCTGCCGATCCGGCGTTTCCTACCCACGACTTCGGCGTGGACGGGATTGCTTGGGACCAATCCAAACAGAACCTGTACGTCGGCGTGATCGACTTCGGTCGGATCGTGCGCATCCCCTACCGTTGCCATGGTCTGGGCAGGCCCGTGGTGTTTGCGGAGAGCCCTCAGCTCAAAGGCATCGACGGCATTGCGCTCGATCGTAGCGGAACCGTGTACGCGGCCATCAACACCCAAAACCGGATCGCGACTGTCGACCAGCGGGGTAGAGTCTCAAGCTACGCACAGAGCTCGCTCTTCGACAGCCCGTCCGGCATCGCCTTCGGCACCGCTCGCGGCAACAAGAAGACCGCTTACATCTCGAACTTCGCGATTGACAGCGTCCTAGACGGCGTGACGCCGCGCCCGGCCATCCTGGCGATGCCCGTACCCGTGCCCGGCGCCGATCTCGACTGAGCGAGCATCGAGAGTGGCGCGCGGCAACGCGCGAGGGCCCCCCGCGCTGATGTCAGCGCGGCGGCGCCCTCTCGATCTCGGTCGAGGAAAACTAAAAGGCGTAGCCGATCGTGAACAAGAAGCGCGGTCGCGTGCCGCCGCCCGCGATTGCAGCGCTGGTTAGATTGAGTTGTTCGGTAGGGATCTCTTCGCTGGTCTTGGTCCATTGCAGACCGAAGCCGCCGCCGATGACGAAGCCGCCGCCGATGATGGCTTGTCCGCCGATGTCGAGCGCGCCGCCCACGCTCGTAAACGAGGTGTCCGGTCTGCCGGTCATGCTGTTCGAGTAGGAGCCGAACAAGATCGACGGTCCCACGAAGAAGCCGTTTGCGCCCTTCTTCCCGGTGTAGAATTTGTATCCGAGCTCGGCGCCGAAACCGTTCAACGAACCCGCGTCGTATTCGGCACCGGTGCTGACGTCGGTCACCTTGACGGGAGTGTGATTGTAGAAGGGATTGAGCGTGATGGCGTGGTGCATCGCCGGCATGTATTCGCCCTGCAGGCTGTACCGACCCATGAGAAGGGCGAGCGGATTGGCGATGATCGCGAAGGGTTTGAATTCCGGCTCGGGTGCCGCGATCGGCACGAGCACCGCACCGGGTGGCGGCGCTGGAGCGGCGGCCGGCGGCGGTGCTTCGCTATCCGGCTGCTGTGCGAGTGCGCCCTGAGCACTCAGAGTGAGCAGGGAAAAGGGGAAGAGTGTCGAGACAAGGATTGCGGACAATCTACGCATTTTGGGAAAACTCCTGAACGATTCGGACAAGCCAAGCCAGAAGGCAAATCAATGCCTGCCCCCGAGCTTCGGACGAATTGGTCACCCCCGAGGGAGACCCCGCACGCGTACTCAGACGACGCGTGCCGAGGCGATATTCACCGCCCCACCGGAACTCATAGCAGCCCCAGCGTCCGCGCAAAATAGGCTAATCTTGCCTACATTTGCGGTTCTGGGAGGACATAGGAGTCCAGCTCATCCCGCGCTATCTGCCGGGCGCCAGCCTCTGGCCTGCTCGACCACAGGCTGCGGCGTCAGCTCGAGATCAAGCGTTCGCGCGGGCGGTGCTGGCTTTCGCGCGCGTATCGATCCAGGCCGCGAACTCGGCTGCGAATTTCGCGAAGTCGCCGCGGTATTCAGCGACCAACTGCGAGCCGTGCACGACTCGGATGCGGGCGTCCAGGTCGATTTCCTGGCCGGGTTGTGGGATTTGGGCGAGCTTCGCGACGCTCGCGTGTTCGTCGGCCTTGCGCTGTTCGGCCGTTTGATTGAGGCGGGCGGCCAACGGGGCGGCGCTCAGATCGTTGCCCGTGAGTTTGCGCACGAAATCAGCGAAGGAGATACTGTTGCCGGGCTGCCACCAGACTCTGGCCAGCTCGGGACCGATCCGATGGTTGTCGACCAGGTGACCATCACGCGCGAGAAAGTAGCTGCGCGCTTGCGCGACCGCCATCTGAGCGAGCACGTAGCCGTGGTAAGTGCAGCTGAAATCACCGGAAATGAGGTGCGAGATCGAGAGCGTGGGACGGGGGCTACCGCCTTGCAGAAAGAGCAATCTCTGCTCGACCTCACGCACGACTCGGAGCACGTTTTCGGCCGTCAGCTCCGAGCTCGGCAGCTCGTAGATGGCCTTCTCTGCGTAGCAAACCGAGAGCATCGAGCGCATGACCCAAGCCGCTTTGGGTTGGTGAGAGTCGACGCTGCGCTCAACCAGGGACAGCGGCATGGGGTTGCCGTTGCGGTCGAGCGCGTAACGCTGCTGCCAGTCCGCATCGCTGGGCAGACTGTCCAAGAACATACTTTGGGTTTCGGCGAAGGCGGTGGACGTTGGCGCGAACTCTTGGCCGAAACACGGGCTCGGCATGTCGATGTTGGCGAAGTGCGCGGCGTGCCCGCCTTCATGAAACAGCGTGCGCAAGGCTTGTTGGCCGGCGCCGACCGCCCCCGGTAAAGCGTTTGCCGTGAATTGCACGCGGGCCGGGATGCGCTGGCCTGCGCGACGCCAAGCCACGACCGGGCCATGCATGAAGCCGTTTTCGTATTTCCCGGGTCGGTCGAGCAGGTCGAGGACGAGCTCCGCGCCCGCGTAGCGAATGCCCAGCCCAGCGAACGAGCGTCCCCAACGATCGATCGCCGATCGGAACGAGAAGTAGGGATCCAGATCGCGCGTGACCTCGCCGGAGGTGAGCTGCCCGAGGTTCCACGGTTTCGACGCTCGTCCGCCGTGCTTGCGTTGCGCGTCTGCCACGAAAGCGCGGGCTGCCGGCCGCGTTCGCTCTTCTAGCTCGTCGAGCAAGACGAACAGCTCGGCCTTGCCCATGCCTTCGATGCGCTTGGCCTTCCAGTCGTAGTAGTCTTCGGCGCCCAAGGTGCGGCCGAGTTCGTTGCGCTTGGCGACGATTTGCAAGTAGCCGCGCTCGAGCACATGGCTCTCGATCGAGCGTAGGCCGTCGAACGCTGCCTGGCGGCGGGCCTCGTCCTGGTCGTTTTGGAGCAGGTGGGAAAGGGTAATGCTGCTAGCGGCTACGAAGCCGCCGTTGGCATCCTGGAATCCGAGCTTCATCCCTGCGCGCGCGACCTGGAGCCGCCCGTCGTCTGCCGCCAGTTCCTCCGCCAAGACAGCGCCCTCGGAGCTATCGATGGTGTGCGCGCCGAACGTGCGGAGCCAACCTTCGACGCGCAGGCGCTGAGCGTCGTTCTCGATGCGCAGCTCACGCAGGCGGGTCAACTGATCGGCCGCTTGCAAGAACTGCTGGAGCGCGAGATCGCGTGCATCGAGCTCGCGTTGAGCTCGAGCGGCGTCCGCGCCCAGGCCCATTTTAGCCGACCAAAAGGCGTCCTCTTTGGCCGTATGCAGCGCCGCGTACCGTTCATCCAAGGCATCGAGGTAGCTCGCGGCGGTGGCGTTCGTCATGTCAGGGGGCGTAGCGCGTCTCGTGCGGGGCGCCCATCCGTTACTTTCGAGGCGGTTCGCTACGCGCAAAGGGCAGGTTGTGTCAGTTGCGGTCTATCGCGTCGATGGTTCGCGCCTAGAGCTGGCCCTTGGGGGCGTTTCGTTGTTGGCGCGATCCTTGCGTTGCGCATGGTTGCGGACGGCGTTCCCGCCGCTCGATTCAATTCAGACAGGGAGTTCATCATGGCTATCGTGCTGTTTTTAGTGTTCGGATTGGTGGTTGGTTTCATCGCACGTGCCGTCATGCCGGGCACGCAGAAGATGGGGCTGATCGCCACGATGATCTTGGGCGTGGTGGGTTCGTTCGTGGGCGGCTTCTTGGTCAGCTTGGTGACCGACAACCGAGTCACCGACCTCAACACCGCGGGCATCATCGGGAGCGTCCTCGGCGCCTTGCTGCTGTTGTTGGTCATGGGCAAATTGTCCAATCGCAACGTGTTGGCCTGAGCCAGTGCGTCTGCGCGCAGGTTGCGAACTTACGCTGATCGCGTCCAATCCACAGCCCTTGATCGCGATGCTCCGTCCGCGCAGCGGTCCGGGGCAGTGGATTGTCGACGAGAAATATGACTTCGAACCCTTCGTGGGGGCCACGGAGTACGTCGATTGCTTCGGCAATCTATGCCAGCGCCTGGTTGCCCCCGTTGGTGACCTCCGATTGCGGACGCAGGTCACTGTCGAAGTTGCCGACGAAATCGCGGTAAAGACGGGGGCGCTGCCCACGGCGGTCGAGGACTTGCCCGACTACACGCTGCAGTTCTTGCTGCCGAGTCGTTATTGCCCGTCCGACACGCTCGAGCCACTCGCGCGCGAAGTCACGACCAAGCAAGCGCCCGGGTATGACCAAGTCGAGGCGATCCGCGCATGGATCCGCGAGCATATCGAATACAAGTACGGCGTGAGCAATGAGCACACCAGCGCCGCCGATACGCTCCGCGACGCAGCCGGGGTGTGCCGTGATTTCTCCCACATCGGCATCTCGCTGTGCCGGGCGCTGCGCATTCCGGCGCGCATGGTAGTAGGCTACCTGTTCCGCCTCGATCCAATGGATCTGCACGCTTGGTTCGAAGCCTTTGTCGATGGCCGCTGGTACACCTTCGACGCGACCCAAGAAGCAGCGCGAGGCGGTCGCATTGCCATCGCCTATGGCCGTGACGCCGCGGACGTGGCGCTGATCACCGAGTTTGGCCCGCTCCAAACCAAAGACATGCGCGTGTGGGTCGACAAGCTGTAGCGGCAGGCGTGCCCATCAGCGGTGCAAGATGCGACTTCGCGCAACGAAGTCGCAAGATCTTGCGACCTTTGAGCGCAAGCGCAAAATGGCGCTCTTTGTCGGCATCGGCCGCTCTCACCCGACGAATGTTGGCTTGGCTCGTCACTTGCAATGCAGTGGCTCATGTTGATTAGAGCTGGCTACCAAATTGCCATCGAATGTACCGCCGAGACCCCGTTGATGGCACTACTGAGCGTTCATCCCTCTCGCCACGCAGATTTGCGCAGCCCGGCTGTGATCACCTCCAGTGGTTCCGCGCCTCTGATTGCGAGCATCGACGAGTTCGGAAACGTGCGCACTCGCACCGTTGCCCCCGCCGGCGTCCTCAAGCTGGCCACCGACTTCGTGATCCAAGATTCGGGCTTGCCCGATGAGGTGGCGCCCTGGGCCGATGAAGTGCCGATTGCGCAATTGCCGGATGAGGCGGTCAGCTTCTTACTCGGCAGCCGCTATTGCGAGACGGACCGCTTGTCTTCGCTGGCTTGGTCGCTCTTCGGTAATACACCGCGAGGTTGGGGGCGCGTGCAGGCAATCGTCGACTACGTGCACCACCATCTGACGTTCGGGTATCAGTACGCGCGAGCCACGCGTACGGCCTGGGAGGGCCACGAAGAGCGAGTCGGTGTGTGTCGAGACTTTGCGCACCTGGCGATCGCACTCTGCCGTTGCATGAACATTCCCGCCCGCTACGCCACGGGCTACTTGGGCGACATCGGCGTCCCCGCTGTGCGCGCGCCCATGGATTTCAGCGCCTGGTTCGAGGCCTATCTCGCCGGGCGCTGGTTTACTTTCGATGCGCGCCACAATACGCCGCGAGTGGGGCGGATCTTGGTAGCCCGCGGACGCGACGCCGCGGACTGCGCCATTACCACCACCTTCGGCCAGAGCAAGCTGGTTCAGTTCGATATCCTGACCGACGAAGTACGCACGGCTTCAGCGGCTTAGTTCGTGCGTCTTCCAACGCCGGCCGAGCGCGGAGAATGCGTCGCGCAGGACGGCGAGCTGAGCGCAGTGATCGGCTCGGTCATTCCCGGCGTAGCCTCGCACTTGAAAATCGCCGTCACTAAAATATTCGACCAGCTCTAGGCCGAATCGCTCAGCGCGCCGCACGGCTCGTGGTTTGCCACCTAGGGATGCAATCAAGTAGTGCGCACATTCGCTGGTGGACGCGAAATCTGGCGGGTCGATCGAGGAATGGCTGACGAAGAATGAACGCTCGCCCCGAGCAGCCCGCGCCGCAAAGTCGACGAACGGTTTCATTTGCGCCTTGAACGCGGGCTCGTTGCCGCGCGGCGCGTGCAATCCGTCGATCAAAATGACAGCGTCGATCTGATTGGCCGAAGGTTGTGCCAAGGCCGCTTCGATGCCGACGAAACCAGCGCTCCAGGCGCTCATTGCGAGGTGTCGCACGCGCGCCGGCTTGCCCAAGCGTTTGCTCAACGCTTGCTCGACGCCGGCGACGATCGAGCTCTGTAGTTGGGTCCCGGTGAACAGTCGCGCGTAGCTTTGATTCTGACCCACCGTCATTGAGTAGAGAGCAAACGGTTGCCGGCTGCTGATCAGTTCGCGACGGATCGGTTCGTCTCCGAGCAGGTGAATCACCAGCTCGAAACCGCCGCTGTCGTCCAGCACGAGCCCGCGCGGGGCGGTAAATTTTCCCTGACTAACTGCTGCCCAGTCCTCGAAACCGCTCGTGTCTACTGGCTGCTTCGCGCAAGGCTCGATCCCGTCGCGTTGCGCGCGCGTGCGCGAAGCTTGAAAGCCGGGTCGCGCCTTGACCCAGTTACCCGCGTCTGCACGCGGTTGGGTGTCGATGACAATGGGGTGATCGGGAGCCAACGGGTCGGCGATCGTATCCGGGGCCGTGGCCCGGCTCGACGTTGCCGGCGGTATCCCATTGGGTTTCGAGTGTGAGGGCGGGGGCTCACTACACGCATCACAACCGCCGAGTACGAGAGCCGCACCGAGTAGCGCGGCTTTCGTCGCTCGCTGCATGCCGCAGCTTAAGCCAAGCTCGTTCGCCGTCAAACAGCGCGACGGCCAGTAATCAGCTGAACTGCCAAAAGAACCACTGCCACAACGAGCAACAGGTGAAGAATGCCACCCAGTGTATAGGACGTTGCTAAACCCAAAGCCCACAGCACCAATAGAACGACTACCAAGGTGTATAACATGATCGCCTCCGTTAGCTGCCACTAAGCACAGCGTGTGCCACCGCGAATCCTCCGCGCGCTAGGCGGGATCCGCTCGGACTGCGGCGTCTGTGCCGAGGCGAAAAGCCTCGCGCCTAACGCGAGTCAGCGGCGACGCCACAGGTAGGCGACCGAGCCACCCAAGGCTGGCCGCTGTTGCCACTGGGGCTCGGTGGCACACCAGGTGCAATGAAACCTTGAGCGTCTGAATGGAGACCACGAACATGGCAAAAACCACATCACTTGCTGAACTTCAGCCATCGCGCGCGGGAGAACCCGGCGAGCGCAAGCGTCGCAAGGCCACGCCCGGGATTCTAGCGCGCCGAGCCACGGCCGCTGCCGACGAGCTCTCCGCGCTGCCCATGAAGCCGCTGCTAATCGGCGCCGGGATTGGCGCGGCATTGCTCGGTTCGGCGTTGGCCGTGAGTTCGAGGCGGCCGTTGAAGGCATCTCCTTTCGCCGGCATGAGCCAAGCGCTGACCAAGACGGCGCTGATCGCCTTGGCGCGGGTCGTCTCCGGGCAAACGGTACGCAGCGTGGCGACGAGCGCGCTGCTCGACGTGGCTGACGCGATGAAGGAATAGAAAGCCGATCGCACGCTGCTCAAGGCTTGCGGCGTGCCACGATGAACAACCGTGGGAACGCCAAGAGACGCTTGCCGTCTGCGCGTATCGGGTATGCTTCCGCGATGCGCTGTTCATACTCGGCCAAGAACGCAGCCTGCTGCTCGTCCGACAATGGGTCGATAAAGGGGCGCAGCCCGGTGGCCCTCACCCAATCGACGATGTCCGCTGCCGAAGCCATCGGATGATGGTAGGTCGTGCGCCAGATATCGATTGTCCGAGCCTGGGGGGCGAGCAGATCGTAGTAGCTGTGCGCTGGAGGAATGGGCGAGCGAAGGCGCGCCGCCTCGCCCAGCGCCTTTGACCACGGGCCGAGGCTGGCAACCTCTCTCATCAAGCGATGCGTCGGCTCGTTCAGGTTGTCCGGCATTTGCAGGGCCAGTTCGCCGCTTGGCGCGAGCGCCGAGAATAGGCGAGGGAACAGCTGATCGTGCGCCTTAGCCCATTGAAATACCGCGTTGGCGAAGATCAGATCCGGCGGGTCCTTCGCGTGCCAGGAGTTCACGTCACTGAGCTCGAAACGGCACTGCGGCAGGCGCTGACGCGCGCTCTTCAGCATCGCTTCCGAAGTGTCGATGCCGAGCACCGCCGCGCTCGGGAACCGCTGGACCAAGAGCGCCGTGGAGTTGCCGGGGCCACAGCCAAGATCGACTACCTGCTCGGCGCTGGGAAGCGCGACGCTCGCAAGCAAGTCTCGTGCGGGTCGCGTGCGTTCGTCTTCGAAGCGTCCATAGAGGGCAGGATTCCAGATCATCGGCCTTTGATCTGGAGCAAATAGGTCGCGGAGACAAGCTCGCTCGGCTGCCGCGAGCCGCTCCGCGCATCAGCAGCGCTGCGTCATAGCGGCCAAGCGCTCGCGAGCTTTCGGGCACCCTGGTTGGCCGCAGCGGCCAGCGCCTTTCGAGCGACGACGCGCGCCAAGAGGAGCGCCGCTGTTTTGGCAAAAGCGCCGGCGACCGTCGTGGGCGTCGAGCTAAAACGAGTCGAGCGTGCCGGACGCGAACCGAGCGCTACCGCCGTGAACGCGAGCGCTGCACCGATGCCAACTCCGACCAGCAACGGCTTGGTCGGAAACCCGGCGGACGCCTTGGCACTCGCTGTAAAAGCTGAGGACTCGGTGGGATCGACCTTGACTGGCCGAGGCTTTCGCACACGCCTCGGACGGGTGGTTGAGGGGGAACTGGACTCGAGCGTGGCGCTTTTTGACATGGCTGGATCCAAGGCTTGCTGTTCCGGGTGCACTCGACGTGCCAAGCAAAGAGTGCGGCGAATGTTAAATCCCACGCCGACTAGTGCGTGGCGCTAGTGCGCCGTGCCAGCCGAGCTGGGGCGAACGGCCACCATTAGCCGGGCATGCGAGCGATCTTCGTACGGAATTACCGAATCTGTCGCTTGCCCGCAGTTTTCGCCGCCTCGTAGCGCTTCAGCAAGGCCTCTGCGGCTGGCTCGCCAATAGCGGCCTGCGCCGCGGGGAAAAAGTCTCTCTCTTCTTCCTCGACGTGTTGCTGCACGAGTGCGAACAATCGTGCGAACGCCAATCCCCAGGCTTCGGTCGTCGGGTCCAACGCATCAACCGCGCCGACGGCGGACTCGATTTGGGTGGCTTCTTGCTCGTGGAGCACGGCTAGTTCGAGCGTACCGTCCTGCTGCCGCAGGGGCGGATAGACCTCGGCCAGCTCGGCGCGTTCATGCGAGAGCAGCTCGATACGGATCTTTGAGTAGTGCTCGCGCCTGAACTGGGCGTCCTTGCTCTTGCTCACCAGCTTCATCATCGCGCCCACTTCACCGTGCTCTTCCGCCAGGTGGAGAAACACACCTCGCAGCCCGTTGAAGCCGGCTTTGACCGCCTTGACGGTGCCGGCTGCTTTCACGCTGAGTTGCTCGATTGAATTTGGCATGCTGACCCCTCAAGCAAGCCACATGCCTCGAGCATGCCGAAGCGTGAGCCACGCGGAATGCAAATGCCTAGGCCGTGGCCGTTTGCCACCGCCTTTCGGCCTGAGGCGCTCGGTGTTCGCTGCGGCTCAGAGCGAGAGACCCGGCGGGATCAAGTCGCAGGGCAGATGGCCGTCTGGAACGCGCGGCAACTCCCCGGGTTGCTCGAGGCACGCGCTGAGCCCGGTTTCCGCGGGCGGCTGGGAGCTGCTGGGCGTGCTCGAGCAGCCCAGGCTCAGCGCCAGCGCGAGCAGCGCGATCGTCGCGCGCTTCATCAGTATTTCACCCAGATCTGGTCGCCTGCTTCGAGTGTGCTGAGCGAGATCACGCCGCTCGTCGTCGCGATCAGTTCAGTCGTCGTGGGGCTTTTGGCATAGGCCGCATTACCCCGCCAGACGATCTGCGCGTCGGCGAAGAACGGTGCCAGATCCGTGAGCGGGCCCGGCATCGTGAACTTGTTCCAACCTGGAAACCGCGCTGGCAGGATGCGGAGCGCGGGGGCAGGCTCCACGCCGCTGCTGTCGCTCTCGTCCATCCCCACCCAGTCAACGACGGTGGTGGTGCCGTCTTTAGCGCGACAGGTCTGATGCGAGGGGAAGTAGAGCGTGGAAAAGGGCTGATCGGGCACCTTGAGCCGCAAGAGTAGTTTGTAGTAATTCGTGTCGGCGTCGAGCACGCGCCCGTCTGCCTTTTGCCAAGTCACCGCTACGACCGCGCCGGCTGCGTCCGTTTCGACGTCCACTTGGCCGAAGCCGCTGTCGTGCGGGCGAACGGAGCCGACACCAGGGGGTATTTCGACTTGAACACTTACGGTGTCTGCGCCCGCGCAGCCGTGACCGACGCCGAACGTTACCTCTTGGGTGGTGTTCGCAAAGGCGGGCCCAGAGCTGATTGAGACGTGCGCCTGCGCCGTGCTGGGGGTCAACCCTGCGAGTGCGATGAACCCGATGAACCCGGCGAGCGAAAACCTGAAGAGACGGCGGCTGATATCCATGGCTTTGTTCGTGGTTTAGCGCAGCCTGGCCCGCGGCCGGTGCGGCAAATGTTCGCACCCTCGCATTCGAGGTGCCGAATCACAGCCATCAGCTATTCTTTTCGGATCGATGTCTACGAGTGCGCCGCGCCTTTCCTTGTTTCTGCTGTTCTCGTGCGCTCTGTTTGGTTGCGCCGACGCTGAGCTAGCGCCCGAGCAGTGTGCGGTGACCGCGCCAACCGAGTGCTTGGAGCCGGAGCTGCGCTACGCAAACCTGGCTCCCATTTTCGAGCAGCATTGTGCAGAGTGTCACACGGGGAAGGCCGGCGGGCCGTGGCCGCTGGATGACTACGACAGCATTGCTGACTGGGCAGATGTCATGCGAACCGAGCTGGTCAGCTGCACGATGCCTCCGCCAGGCTCGAGCAACCCGCTCCGAAATCAGGATCGAGCTCGAATTCTGAATTGGTTGCGCTGCGGCCTGCCCGAATAGTCACAGACTATCCCGCCACGAGTGTGACCTTGTGTCTCGGCGCCCATCGCGTCGCGGCAGCGTTGGCCAAGCCAACTCCTCGACCGGGCTCGCGAGAATGGCCGAAACTCCATTCATGTCGCTCTTTCAACCGGGATTTTCTCGCGCCCGCGCGGATTGGCAGCCGTTTGCTGGGGACGGTGTGACATTTCTCTCGGCTTCGAGCAGCCATCCGGCGCTGGCCCAGTGCTTGCTCTACAGAAAATCGAAATGCAATCGGTCGTCAAGGGTATGGTTCAGGTTCATAGCGTTACTTATCGCATCGTCCGCGTACGCCCCGGTTACTACGATGTCGTGCGCTTGTTGGACGATGTTCGCGTCGGCGGGTTCTCGCTCGGTGTTCGGGGCGAAGCGCTCATCGAAGGCGATGCTCCGGACGTGATTCGCCAAGTAGCTCGCGCTGCGCTGCAAGGTGGCCGCACCACTTGGGCGCCGCGTCGCCTGCTCGCCTAAGCGCGCTTCTCGGGCCGGTTCCCTTTTCGCCGAATCGTCAATTCTCGTCCTGGGCTCCGCCTTTGGGGCAAGGGTCGGCAAGCCGCCCGTTTGTACCAAACCGCACCACATTGCATGCCGCTCGCTGAGCTCCAGAAACAAACTTCGCGATTGAGACTCAATCCGGAACGCCGGACAATACCTCACTGAAACCGAATGCTGACTAGAAGATAGTCAGCATGCATGAAACGCCGAAGTTCATTCAGGGTGTTTTCACGTTTCGAGGTGCCGGCCTGAGTCATCCGGCCTCGTTGACGCCGGCCGCTACGTACGCCGTGCCCTTCGACAAGCGCGCGCAGCTGATTTATCTGCGCCTCGGCAACGCCACCTCGGAATTGGTGTACCTGGCGCTGAATCGCGACGGCAAAAGCATGCGCTTGTTCCCCGTGGGTGCCAAGCAAGCGATTCACGTCCCGCTCTCGATCGTGGAAGACGTCGATCCCGAGAGCGAACTCGAGCTGTGCGTGGGGGCGCCGGAAGGGCTCGAAGGGGAGCTCGTGATCGATATGGGCGTGCTGGAGATCTAGCGCCATGGCCAGCAAGCAGAAGTTGGTCGTCATCGGCAACGGCATGGCCGGCGCGCGTGCGGTCGAAGAGATCTTGGCTCGCGGGGGGGCGGACCAGTTCGAAATCACGATGTTCGGTGAGGAGCCCTACGGCAACTACAACCGGATCCTGCTCTCCGACGTGTTGAACGGCTCGCACGAAGCAGAAGACATTTTCTTGAATCCGTTGTCCTGGTACCAGGACAACGGCATCGCGTTGCACGCAGGGGTCAAGGTCTCCAAGATCTCGCGCCACGCGCAGCAAATCGAAGCCGAGGGCGGGCTTACCGTGAGCTACGACCGGCTGATCATCGCCACCGGGAGTTTGCCGTTCATCCCGCCGATGGATGGCCTGACGCTCCCGGACGGAAGCGACAAGCCGGGCGTGTTCGTGTTCAGGAACCTGGAGGATTGCCGCAAGATCACCGCTTACGCCATGGGCAAGACGCGCGGCGTCGTGATCGGCGGCGGCTTGCTCGGTCTCGAAGCCGCACGAGGATTACAGAACTTCTCGCTCGACGTGCACGTGATCCAGCGCGGCAATGCGATCATGGGTCAGCAGCTCGACCACCCCGCTGCCGCGATCTTGAAGAAGACGCTGGAAGGCTTGGGCATCGTCGTCCACACCAACAGGGACACTCGTGCGATTCGCGGTCACGATCACGTGACCGGGCTGGAGTTCAAGGACGGTACGCGTCTGGGCTGCGACTTGGTGGTAATCGCTGCGGGGATCAAAGCCAATAGCGGGCTGGCGTTGCGCGCTGGCCTGGCGGTCGAGCGCGGCATCGTGGTCGACAATCGCTTGTGCACGGACGACCCGAGAATTTTTGCCGTCGGTGAGTGTGTGCAGCACCGCGGTCAAGTCTACGGCTTGGTCGCGCCGCTTTGGGAGCAAGCCAAAGTGCTCGCCGCTCATCTCACTGGCTCGGACGCTGACGCTGCGTACCACGGGTCGAGGGTCGCTACGAAGCTGAAGGTGATGGGTGTCGAGGTTGCATCCATGGGCATCACCGAGCCGACCGAGGAAGGCGACGAAGTCGTTCAATTCACCGAAGCCAAGAAGGGCACCTACAAGAAGCTGATCATCCGTAATGGGCGTCTGGTGGGCGGTATCCTGCTCGGTGACATTCGCAAGGCGCCCTACCTTTCCCAGGCCTTCGAGCGCAATACGCCGGTTCCCGAAGAGCGACTCTCACTGCTGTTCGATATCGGAGCTCCGTCCGAGGAAGCCTCCATCGAGAGCATGCCGGTCGAGATGCAGGTCTGCAACTGCAACGGCGTGACCAAGGGCGCCATCATGGCCTGCGTCAAGCAAGGCAAACGCAGCTCGAAGTCGCTGATGGAGGCCACTCGCGCCGGGATGGGCTGCGGAGCTTGCAAACCGCTGGTGTCGCAGGTCATCGATTGGGCCTGCGGTGGTAGCAGCGACCAAGACCCTTCCGCGAATTTTTACGTGCCGGGCGTGCCCTTGACGAAACCCGAGCTGATCGAGGCCATTCGTGCGCTTGGCCTCAAGTCCGTGTCTTCGGTGTTCGCGGAGCTCGCCCATGGCAAGGAAGATCCGGGCAGCAAGCCGGGCCTCGCGTCGCTCCTGATTACGATTTGGGCCGACGAATACGTGGACGAGCGGGACGCGCGCTTCATCAACGATCGCGTGCACGCCAACATTCAGAAAGATGGCACCTTCAGCGTCATCCCACAAATGCCCGGCGGTGTGACCTCGGCCGCAGAGCTCCGCCGGATCGCGGATGTTGCAGACAAGTACCACGTCCCGCTGATGAAGCTGACCGGCGGTCAACGCATCGACCTAATCGGTGTGAAGCGCGAAGACTTGCCGAACGTTTGGCGTGATCTGGAGATGCCGTCCGGCTTTGCTTACGGCAAGCGCTACCGGACCTGTAAGAGCTGCGTGGGCACCGATTTTTGTCGCTTCGGGCTGGGCAATAGCATTGGCCTCGCCCAGCAAATCGAAGCGCGCTTTCAAGGTTTGGACGCACCCGGAAAGCTCAAGCTGGCGACCGCGGGTTGTCCTCGCAATTGCTCGGAGGCGTTGGTCAAGGATGTTGGCGCAGTGGCGGTGGAGGGCGGTAAGTGGGAGATTTACGTGGGTGGCGCGGCGGGTGCCCACGTTCGCAAAGGGGATCTTCTGTGCACGGTCGAGACGCACCAGGCCGTGCTCCAGGTCTCGAGTCGCTTCCTGCAATATTACCGGGAAAATGCTCGCTATCTGGAGCGCACGTACGCATTCGTCCCGCGCATCGGCATCGACAAGATCCGCGCGGTGGTGGTCGACGACAGCGAGGGCATTGCCCAGCGCTTGGACTTGGCCATGCAGCGCTCGGTCGATGCGTATCGAGATCCTTGGCAAGAGGCCGTGACTCCGGCAACCGCGAATCAGTTCGGATCACTGTTGCCGATCGTTCAGTGAAGGAGGTTTGCAGATGGAAGTTACATTGGGTCCCATCACCGCAATTCCGGAAGGCGAAGGACGAAGCTTCCAAATCGGCCCCTCGCAGATCGCCGTATTCAGAGGGCGAGATGGCGCCGTGTTCGCAACTCAGGCGGAGTGTCCGCACCGCCAGGGTCCGCTGGCAGACGGTTTGCTGGGTGCCGGCACGCTGATCTGCCCGCTCCATTCACTCAAGTTCGACTTGAGCACGGGCCAAGCGGAAAACGGCGACTGTGCGCTGCAGACCTATCCGGCGCGCTTGAACGATGCCGGACAAATCCTCGTTGATTTGCGAGAGGCGCCATGACCCCCGGGGCTGCCAAGGCAACGCGCATCCAGTTGTTTTCGTTTTCGACGCCGGCCATGCGCGCGTTCCACATGAGTTGGCTCGCGTTCTTCGTCTGCTTTTTTGCCTGGTTTTCGCTGGCACCGCTGATGCCCGTGATCAAGGCTGAATTCGGTCTGAGCAAAGATCAGATCGCGAACATCAACATCGCTGCCGTGGGGATCACGATCCTGGTTCGGCTCGTGATCGGGCCTCTGACCGACAAGTACGGCCCGCGCCGCACTTACTCGGCCTTGCTCGTCCTCGGTGCCATCCCGGTTTTGGGCGTTGCGTTCGCCAAGAGCTACGCCGTCTTCTTGTTGTTCCGGCTGCTGATCGGAGCAATCGGCGCAAGCTTCGTGATCACGCAGTATCACACGTCCGTGATGTTCGCGCCGAACGTGGTCGGTACCGCCAACGCGGCCAGCGCGGGCTGGGGCAACTCGGGCGGTGGCGTCACGCAGTCGGTGATGCCCTGGGTGCTGGCGGCATTGCTCAGCCTGGGCATCGAGAAGAGTCTCGGCTGGCGCATGGCAATGATCGTTCCTTCGCTGCTGATGGTGGTCGTAGGCGTGATGTATTGGCGGTTCACCCAAGATTGCCCTCAGGGAAATTACGACGAGCTGCGCAAGGCGGGCATCGAGATCGAGAGCGGCAAGAAGGGTGGCTGGCAGGTGTTCAAGGCCGCCATGGCCAACTATCGCGTGTGGATGCTGTTCGTCACCTACGGCGCGTGCTTCGGCATCGAGCTGTTCGTGCACAACGTCGCGGCCAGCTATTACGTCGACTACTACAAGCTCGATCTGCAGGCTGCCGGCATGGCAGCCGGATCCTTCGGTCTGCTTGCGCTGTTTGCGCGCGCGGTCGGGGGTATTCTCTCGGACCGCGTCGCCCGAGCGCGTGGCCTCGATGCGCGCACGCTCTTGCTGTTTGGCTTGATGGTAGGCGAGGGGCTGGGTTTGCTCTGGTTCTCCAGTACCAACTCCGTCGCCATGGCCATCGCCGCCATGATCACCTTTGGCCTGTTCACGCACATGGCCTGTGGTGCTACCTATGCCCTGGTGCCGTTCATCGACCGCAAGTCGCTGGGCGGCGTGGCGGGCATCATCGGCGCAGGCGGCAACGTGGGAGCGGTGGCCGCTGGGTTCTTGCTCAAGGGGCTAGGCAACGTGCAGTCGTGCTTCTTCACGCTGGGCGTGTGCGTGCTGGCGACGTCGATCTGCGCGATCGCGATTCGCTTCAGTGCCACTCACAAAGAGCGCGAAAATGCACTTTACGAGCAAGCGGTGCGCGATCGGGAATCGCTCGTTCCCCGCGCGCAGCCGTTTCCAACCATGTGAACCCAGCAACCCGCGAGGTGCGATGCTGGACCCTGAGCGCCCAAAATCATTTCCGGTAGAATTCCGCGATTCCGCCACGGCTCGGGGGGAGCCCGCGTCTCTGGAGGCATCCCGCGCCGCCGAAATTGTAGTTCGTGCGCGAACCAGGACTTCCGGTGGCATGAGGACTACGAGCGTTCACGCAGCGTGGCTCCGAGCGGGCTAAACCTTGCGCAGGCGCCAGCCGCTCGCGGCGTCGAACTCGAAGATCTGGCGGGTGCATCCGAGCAGCTCTTCGGGGTCATGCGTTACGTAGAGCAAGGTCGAGTCCGAGTGGTGACCGATGTAGTCGGCGATCGTCAACACTTCACTGCGGTGTCGCGAGTCGAGTCCGTGACAGGGCTCGTCCAAAATCAAAAGTGGGGGTTGCTTGATCACCGCACGTAGAATCAGAGCGACGCGTTGCTCGCCATACGACAACTGGGTGAACGGTTGTGCGCGCTTACCCAGCATGCCGACGACCGAAAGCCAGTGCTCGGCGGCATGGATCTCGGCGAAGCCGGGCTCTTGATACAGCCCAATGGAATCATAAAACCCCGATAGAACGCATTCGATCAGATTTGTCTGGCAGCGGTAGGCATACTCCACATGCAGCGCGTACGAGACTTGCCCGAGCTTCTTTTTGACGTCCCAGACCGACTCACCCGAACCGCGCTTCATGCCGCAGATGGTGACGTCGTTGGCATAAACCTGCGGGTTGTCGCCGTTGATCAGGTTGAGCAGCGTGGTCTTGCCGCAGCCGTTCGGGCCGCGCACCAGGGTGTGCTCGTCGCGGGGGATCTCGAGATTCAGGCGATCGAGCACACGGCGTTCGGCGTACGAGACGGTGACCTCGCGCAAGGCCACGAGCGGCGCGTTTCCGGGGCTGCTGACGGCGTCGGGCGTCGTGGTCTTTGGGCGCTCCTCCAGGCTGTCGGCCAGCGCTCGACCGAACGCCTCTGCCTGTTCGCCGTCCAGGCCGCGGAGTTCACTGGGAAGTCCGCGGGTCTCGAACTCGGCGCGCGGCCCGGCGAACGCCACTTTGCGATCTTCGATGTGGAGCACGTGGGTGGTCCCCGCCGGCACGTGCTCGTAGCGATCGGTGATGATCAGAACTCGAGTGGCGGTTGGAGAGAGCAAAGATGCGCTCACCAATCGGTCGAGCTCTCCCGACAAGACCAAGCGCGTGGCGCTATCGAGGCCCTCGTACGGCTCGTCGAAGACTAGCCAGGCCGGTTCACGGAGCAATTCTCTGCACAGCAGCACCTTGCGGATTTCGCCGGTCGACAAATACTTCAAGCCGCGTCCGAGCACGGACTCGATGCCCAGGCGCCGCACCAGCTCGTCGAGCCGCGCAGGGTGCTCGGGTTCCGGCGCGGCTTTACTGCCACGCTTGCGGCCGAGGACGAAGTCGCGCGCGGACGTCCCGGGGTCGATCCCGCCTTCCACGAAATCGCCATCATCGTGGTAGCGCTCGTCGAACACGACATCGCGTTGGCGCTCGAACGAAATCAGGGCGACGCTGCGCGGGTCGGGCAACTGGTTTCCGGCGCCGTTTGACGCGCTGCGCGAGGCGACGGCGAGTCCGCCCGCCAATGCCTGGGCGATCGCGCTCTTGCCGCTACCATTTTCGCCGGTGATCACCCACGACTGGAAGGGCTGGACGTTCCAGGAGAAATCCCGAAAAATGGGCGCGCTGGACGGGCCAATCGAGGCTCCGTGGAAGCAAACGAATGCACTGGTCATGGCTTTGTTCACGCTATGTTGACAGGGCGTGGTTGGCGGACAATGTTCCCGGCCTCTTTCGTCGGGGGGTTCACCCCCGCACCCGCTGAAGTGAATTCAGCGGGGCCCCACCCGAGACTTTTGGGGCCCCACCCCCAAAAGGGCTCGTTCAGGAACACCGAGGTTTGTGCCGATGAGTTACTTCAATTCACTGCCGTTTCGCGAAGCCCTCAAACAGCTTGGCGTGTGTCGCTTCATGGACAAGAGCGAGTTTACCGACGGCGTCGGTGTACTCCGCGGCAAGAAGATCGTCATCGTCGGCGCGGGAGCGCAAGGCCTCAATCAGGGGCTGAACCTACGCGACAGCGGGCTCGATGTGAGCTACGCGCTGCGCAAGGAAGCGATCAGCGAGAAGCGCGCCAGCTACCGCAACGCGACCGAGAACGGCTTCAAGGTCGGCACCTACGAGGAGCTGATCCCCACGGCTGACATCGTGGGCAACCTGACGCCGGACAAGCAACACACGCCGGTGGTCGGCGCGCTCTTGCCGTTGATGAAGAAGGGCGCTTCGCTCTGGTACTCGCACGGTTTCAACATCGTCGAAGAGGGCATGCAGGTCCGCAAGGACATCACCGTGGTGATGATGGCGCCCAAGGGCCCTGGCTCCGAGGTGCGCGTCGAATACACGCGCGGCTTCGGCATCCCGACGCTGATCGCCGTGCATCCCGAGAACGATCCGGAACGCAAAGGTTGGGCCGTTGCCAAGGCGCTCGCTTCGGGCACCGGCGGTGACCGTGCAGGCGTGCTGGCCAGCTCTTTCGTCGCCGAAGTGAAGAGCGACTTGATGGGCGAGCAGACCATCCTGTGCGGCATGCTGCAGACGGGGTCCTTGCTGTGCTTCGACAAGATGGTCGAAAAGGGTATCGACAAAGCCTACGCCGCGAAATTCATCCAATTTGGCTGGGAAACGGTGACTGAAGCGCTCAAGTTCGGCGGCATCACCGGCATGATGGATCGCTTGAGCAACCCGGCGAAGCTCAAGGCCCACGCGCTCTCGCTCGAGCTGAAGAAGATCATGGCGCCGCTCTACCAGAAGCACCAGGACGACATCATCAGCGGCAAGTTCTCGAGCGGCATGATGACCGACTGGAAAGCGGGCGACAAAGATCTGCTCGCTTGGCGCGAAGCTACGGGCAAGACCCCGTTCGAGCAGACCGCCCCGACGGATGCTGCAATCGGCGAGCAAGAGTACTTCGACAAAGGGATCTTGATGGTGGCCATGGTCAAGGCGGGTGTCGAGCTCGCGTTCGAGACCATGACCGACGCTGGCATCAAGGCCGAGAGCGCCTACTACGAGTCGCTCCACGAGACTCCGTTGATCGCCAACCTGATCTCGCGCAAGAAGCTGTACGAGATGAACAAGGTGATCTCGGACACGGCCGAATACGGATGCTACTTGTTCGACAACGCCTGTCGCCCGCTGCTCCGTGAGTTCATGCTCAAGGTCGAGACGGACGTGATCGGCAAGGGACTCGAGCTCAAGGACACCGCGGTGTCGAACCGGGAGCTCGTGCGCGTGGACGCCGAGATCCGCAATCACCCCGTCGAGCAGATCGGCACCGTGCTGCGCGCCTACATGACGGCAATGAAGCCCGTCATCTAGTCGCGCCTGGCGGAAATCGCCCTCGCTGAAAAAGCTGTCCGAACGTCGGGCAGCTTTTTTCGTTTCTGCTGCGCGCTTCGCCAGGCAACCCTCCAGGGTTCTCCGCGCCACCCGGAATGTTTCTCCCACGAAACATACGTAAGTAGCGGATTTCCCGGCGATCTTTCAAAAAGAGCGAGCGACGAGTTGGGGCTAAATTGTCTTTCCGAATGGGCCGTACAGAGGGTTCCCATCCGTGAGGCTTCACCTTGTTCCGTGACCCACTCCGACTACACACCGGTCAAAAACTAGGGCGCTACGAACTGCTGGCGCCGGTGGCGCGCGGAGGCTTGGGCCGGGTTTGGGTCGCCCGTCTGCGCGGTGCGCGTGGCTTCAACAAACTGGTTGCGATCAAGACGCTGCTGCCCGCGCCTGGTGATGCGCTCGTCATGGAGCAGAAGCTGCTCGAGGACGTGCGAGTCGCGGCGTTGATTCAGCATTCGAATGTGGCCCAGACCCTGGAACTCGGCGAGCAGAAGGGCACGCTGTATTTGGTGATGGAGTGGGTGGACGGCGAACCGCTCAGCAACGTGATCGAAAGCGCCGGACAAGGCGGAGGCGTACCGCTTTTGGTCGCGGTGAACCTGATCGGCCAAGCGCTGCGCGGCTTGCAAGCGGCGCACGAGCACACGGATGACAGCGGGGTCCGGCACCCGGTGGTGCACCGCGATGTATCGCCGGACACTCTGTTGATCAGCTATTCCGGCATCGCCAAGCTGGTCGATTTCGGCATTGCTCGCACCAAGAGCCAGGATCGCACGCTCGGGCGTGACAATCGAGTGGAGCACAAGTTCGGCTACGCGGCTCCCGAACAGGTGATCGGTGGACGGGTAGATGAGCGCACGGATCTATTTGCGATGGGGGTGATCCTCTATCTGCTCACGACCGGCCGGCACCCCTTTCAAGGGTCGGATTCTGCCAGCACGCTGCGCAACATCGTCAGCGACGAGCCCGCGGTACGGCCGTCGACGATCAAGACCAACTACTCGCGCACGCTCGAAGCGGTAGTGATGAAGGCGCTGGAGAAGGATCGCGATCGGCGCTGGCCTTCGGCCGAAGAGATGCGTTTTGCTCTGCAACGAGGCGTACCACAAGCGTTCGAGCTCGATTCCGAAGCGCAGCTGCGCACTTTCATGGCGGACACCGTAGGCGACCGCTGCCTGCGCAAGCGCGAATCCATCCGACGCGCCGAAATCGTGGTCGATGCCGGAGCAGGCGAGGCGAGTGGCGGGACGTCCGCCAGTAGCGTCACATCGCTTCGCGCGATCGCGGTCAATGCCAGCGCACCAGGGAGCGAATCGACCCCGCCCGCTGCTGCTGGCCGTTTCCCAAGCCTGATGCCGACGCTGCGCCCGTTGTTTGCTCGCAGCGTGCCCCCAGCGCGTCTGCGGCGACCATTGCTGGTCGCGGCGTTCGCAGCCGCGACGCTGGCGCTAAGTGCGCTTTGGCTGCGCGCCCCGGGCGGCAAGCCCAGTGTCGCGACTGCACCAGCGTCGGGGA
>DATEPG010000350.1:0-2694 GCA_035273265.1 Polyangiaceae bacterium | reverse complement strand
GCAGCGTGGGCCAGGCGGGCAGCGTGGGTCAGGCGGGCAGCGCAGGCAGCGTCGGATCAGCCGGCGCGGGCGGCGGCGCGTCGACGACCGCGCACTTCAGTTTTTTCGTGACCAGCTTGGAGGCCGTTCGTCGCGAATCGAAGAATCAGAATGGCTTCGGTGGCAATCTCGGCGGACTCACCGGTGCAGATGCGATCTGCACGCGCATCGCGGAGGCAGCGCTGCCGGGCTCCGGCGCCAAGGGTTGGAAGGCATTCCTGAGCACGTCTACGGTGAACGCCATCGAGCGCATCGGCGCGGGCCCCTGGTATGATCGCAATGACAAGTTGGTCGCCAGCAATATTGCGGGGCTGCTGCAGGAGCGACCTGCCGGCATGACCACGGTCAATGACTTGCCCAATGAGTCGGGCTCACCCAATCGAGCCGGCACCGGCACCGGCATGGACGACAACCACGACACCATTACCGGCACGAACACTCAGGGTAAGTGGGACGGCGGAGCGACCTGCAGCGACTGGACCAGCGCCACCGGCAGCGACGGACCGCGCGTCGGTCACTCCTGGCCCGCCCAGAGCGGCAAATCGTGGATGCAAGCCCACACCGCGCCCGGCTGCGAGCCGAGTGTCGCGCTGGTTCAAATGGGCGGTGGCACCGGCAACGGGATCGGCAACGGTGGCGGCTACGGCGGTTTCTACTGCTTCGCGCTGAAGCCGTAACGCGAGCGACCGACGCTTGCCGCCAAGCCTTACTCGGCCGGTGGCGCTGCTGCCGGCGCTAGTGCCGAGAAAGTGCGCCAGCGCCCGGTGCGCCAACGAAGGTAGTTCACGACGCCACGCGTGGTTTCGTCGAGCGCCATGCCCAGCCAGATCCCGGTCAGGCCCAGGCCGAAAAGCGTTCCGAAGACGAACGCGCCGGCCACGCCGATGAACCACATCATGCTTCCGCCAACCACCGCCGAAAAACGGGCGTCGCCCGAAGAACGCAAGGCGCCGCCCGCCACGATGTTCACCGCGCGGCCCATTTCACCGATGATGGCGATGGCGAAGAGCGGTGCCGCTAGCCGTAAAATTTGCGGATCTTGGGTCAAAAGTCCGAGCAGCTGGCGATGGAACACGGCCAGCAGGATCGCGATCAATAGATTGCCGCCAATGGCCAACAGCAGCGCTCGGTGCAGCTCGCGGTTCGCTTCTTCGAACTTGCCCGCGCCAACACGGTGGGAGATGGCGATTTGCGTGCCGATGCCGAGCGCGATCGACCACAAGATGGTGCTGATGCTGATGAAGCTCGAGACGTAGGTGCGGGCCGCGAGCGCGCTCGCGCCGTACGAAATGACGAACAGGTTGATCACGATCTGCGCGCTCTGATAGGCAATCGGTTCGCTCGCGGAAGGTAGACCAAGGTGCAGGATCGGCCGCAGGCGCGCGCGCAATTGTGCGAGCGAGATCGTGCGCGGAAAGCGGACGCGGAATTTCACGTGTACGACCGCGATCGTGAACAGCATGCCGAAGGCCAGCGAGATCACGGTCGCACCGGTGACTGCGGCCACACTGGGCCGTGGCAAGCCCCAGAGCCCCTTGGCCATCGCCACGTTGAGCGAGAGATTGGTCACGTTGGTGGCCACCGCCTCGATCATGACCCAGCGGGTTTCGCCGCGGGAATTCAGGATATTTCCGTAGGCGATCTGGACGGCTTTGAGGAATTGAAAGCTGCCCAGCACGCACAGATAGGTCCGACCGAAGGCCTCACTCGCGCCGCGCAGACCCAGCCATCCGGGCAGGTACGGATGCAGCGCAAACAGCAGCACGCTGACCACGATGCCAATCAAAGAATTAAAGACCAAGAGCGCCAGGTAAGTGCCCGGCAACTCGCTGTGACGGCGGGCGCCGAGCAAGCGGCCGGCCACACTCGCACCCGCCTGACCGACCGACGAGAACAGCACGAGCGCGGCGCCCAGCAGTGGATTCAAGGCCCCCGCTGCTCCGGCGGCGGCGTCCGAGATCCGGCTCAAGAAAAAAGCATCCGCGAAGATCAGCGACAGCGACAGCGATAGGCTGATGAACAGCGGCCAGGTCAAACGCCACAAGCCCGGCAGTTCGGGCTCGGCGAAAGCGGGCGCGACGGGCGCGAGCGGCTGCTCGTCCGGAGGCTGCTCGAAAGGGGCTGGCATGAGGGCGCGACCGAAACGATCGAGTCGCCGAGGCATAGCCACCCGTTTCGGTGGCGTCACCTACAATTTCGCTCGATTTCGGCGAGAACACCGGGGCAGAGCGCTCGCTTGCCGGGTCGAAGACCGCTGAGCGGCGAGCCACGTTGCGGATCGCCGCGGCCATTTGTGGAACCGGTCCCAGCTGCGGGGGAGTGCGCCACCCGGCGCATCAATGGCAGCGCCCGTGCCGAACCCCATCCGCCGTGCCACACCCGGCACGCCAGGCTCCGTCGGACAAGCGCTACAATGAATTTTTCCGATTCAGCGCGCGCGGGCAGCGATCTCGTCACTGTCGGCGAGCGAGCAAAAATGATGATCTTTGTTGGCTCATCCGGAGATTAAGGAAGTGTGCAGGGCCTACCAGTGGAAAATAGAACGGGCCTCAGCATGCGCAATCTCGGGCGGTTTGGCGGCCAATTGCGCTGATTGGGGGGTGCAGCTCGCGACGGCGAGCGGGGGATGTCGGGGAACGAAGGGGGGCGGTGGCA
>DATEPG010000349.1:0-13504 GCA_035273265.1 Polyangiaceae bacterium | reverse complement strand
GAGCGAAACTCCGAAAAACGCGCGGCGAAATCGGCCGGTTCCAGCGCATATTCGTCGTTTTCGATGGCAAAGTACGCGATCAACACACCGAACGCGTTCTCGTCACTCGGAGACATGGCGAGATTCAGCGCCGGCGCGCGGCGGAGATTGCAGAGAGCGCGGCACGCGCCTTGTTGCGAGTTTCCTTGGCCTCGAGCTCGGGCACGCTGTCGGCGACCACGCCGGCACCAGCCGTTACTTCGAAGCGCCCGTCTTGCATCACCACGGTGCGGATGGCGATCGCCAGGTCCAGGCTGGTCCCGCCAGTGACGTAGCCGATCGCACCGCCGTATGCACCGCGCGGCCGGAGCTCCAGCTCGCGGATGATTTGCATGGCCCGCACTTTGGGTGCGCCGCTCAGCGTACCTGCGGGAAAGGTGGCGCGAATCACGTCCCAGGGACCCAAGTTCGGCGCGAGCTCGCCGCACACCTCACTCGTGATGTGCATCACGTGGCTATACTTCTCGACACTCATGTGGAGTGGCACGCGTACGGTGCCCGACTTGGATACGCGACCCACGTCGTTGCGTGCCAGATCGATCAACATCACGTGCTCGGCGAGCTCCTTGGGGTCGGCCAACATTTCTTCGGCGAACGCCTGGTCTTCTTCCGGGCTGCGGCCGCGGCGGCGCGTGCCGGCAATCGGACGCAGCGTGATGCGCTTGTTCTCGACGCGCACGAGTGTTTCCGGACTCGCCCCTGCGATCGCCACCGCGGAGGCGCCGTCACGCTCCGGCAGCTCCAACAGATACATGTACGGTGCTGGCGAGAGCACGCGCATGGCACGGTACACGTCGAACGGGTCGGCTCCGCCCGTCGGCGTGGAAAAGGTGCGTGCAGGCACGATCTGAAAAGCATCCCCGGCGCGGATGTACTCCTTCGCGCGTTCCACGGCCCGGCAATAGTCCGCGTCGCTCATGTTCACGTCGACGTCACTCGGCAAGGCCTGCGGATCGGGCGGCGCCATCATCGGTAGCGTCGTGGCATGAGATAGGTCGTGCTCAGCGCGCTCGACCTCCGCCGGATCTTGCGAGGCGATCACCGCGGTGTGCGTCAAGTTGTCGAACACGACCACGGTGGCATCCGAAATCATGCGCGCGATCGGACGCTTTTGGCCGATTAGCTCCGGCCAAGGCTCGACCTTGGTGACGAAATGCACCATGTCGTAGCTCAAAAGGCCGACGCAGGCGGTAGCGAAACGCGCGGCCACGTCCGTCTCGTCCACACCGCCGCCTGGTGCCAGCTCGGACAGGCGCGTGAAGGGATCGACCCCGGGCTCGCCATACACCACGTGCTGCGAGCGCGGGCGATAGCCCAAGATCGAGTAGCGCCCCCAACGCTCACCGGCGACCACGCTCTCGAGTAGAAAGGAGCCACCCTCCGAGCGGTGACGCAGCGCTTGGTAGGCGCCCACCGGGGTAATACCGTCGACAACGAGTGTTTTCTTGTACATGGGCACGTTCGGGCGAAAAAGGTCTGCCCAGCATAGCGCCACACCGAGAAAAACTAAGAAATTCTGAGCGGCCAGCAGAAGAACCGCAGGTTTGACGCGCTGTCCGCTGGCAAGCCATGCTGCCCGCGCGATGACCGCACGAATTCACGGCACTGCTCCCCTGCTCATTTCGCTGCTGGCATTCGGGTCGATGGCGGGTCTTGCCGGCTGCAAGAGCACCACCGAGCGCGAGCTCGTGGACAGCGAGCGCCGGCGATTTTCTGCCAAATGTCAGCGCACCGGGGAGTGCACACTGAATCAACTCTCGGGCGCCAAGCGCGAAGGCGACAGGAGCGCACTGGCGCTCATTCGCGTCGGGCGCCTGGTGGGCATTTGTGACGTGATTCCCGGTCATGGGCCCGACACGCCAGCGGAGTGCCGCGCGCTCGTGTGCCAAAGCAACGCTGATTGCCCACCCGGTCATGGCTTGAAGGACGGCCAGTGCCTGAATGCGCTGTGCACGGATCCGGCGCAGGCGCTGTCCCCGGAAGATTCGGTGATGCTCTGCCTGGCCGGTTCCGGGCTCGGCAACGAGCAAGCGCGCCAAGTCGAGCGCTACGCTTTGGGCTTGAATTGCGGCACGCCATGCAAAGTGCCCGCCCCCTGCCGTCAACCCTAGCAGCTCTTTCTGGGTAAACCCCTGCCCCGCGGCGTAAGGCTTTTACCACCGCTGTTTCTCCGCTAGCCTCCGGGCCCTCGAATGACCGAACCTTCCTCGCTGGAGCCGAGCATCGCGCTGGCCGCCTACGCCGAGCCGCTGGCCTCGAATCGCCGCGTGCTGGTATTTGGCAACGCGCTCGGCTCACTGCCTCTGCAGCTCTTGGAGCGCGGTGCGCGCTCCGTTCATGTGTGCGACCCGGACGCGCTGCGCGTCTCCGAAGCCGCCGCCCGCAATCGATCCACACAGATCTCGTTCTCGAGCCTGGCCGATAGCGACCTATCACTGCGTGAAGGCGCGTTCGAGCTGGCGCTAATCGACAATCTGGCCGCCTACGGCCCGCTACAGTTGATCCGCACTGCCAAACGGGTGCTCGGCTCACGCGGTGTCGCGGTCGTCGCCTGCCCCAATCCGGAGACCGCTTTCCCGCTGATCCGAACTGCGCCCGCGCAGAACTCGGCCGCGGCCGGCCTCGATTATTACGCGCTGTACGACGCCGTGGCGGCTGAGTTCGAGTACGTGCGCATGCTCGGCCAAACGCCGTTCGTCGGTTACGCGATCGCGGACTTTTCGGCGTCCGGCGAGCCGGAGCCGGCCCTCGACACGAGTTTCGTGCCAGGCGGCGCTGAGGAGCCTGATTTTTTCATCGCCTTGGCCTCCAACCAAGAGGTGCGCCTGGACGAGTTCGCGGTCATTCAGCTGCCGACTCGGCGGTTGCTGGGCAGCGTCAATACGCCGCCCGCCGTCGCGCCGGTTGCCCCCCCGCTGCCCGCCATACCGAGCGAGAACATCGCGCTGAACAAGGCGCGTGACGCGGAGCTTGCCCGCCTCAATCAATGGATCAAAGAGCTCGAGTCGCGCGCCAGCACCGCCGATGAGCGAGCCGACCACAGCGAAACCGAGCTGGATGCAGAGCGCGCCAAGCTGGAAGCAGAACGCGCCGTGCTCGAGAGCGAGCGCAAAGCGAGCGCAGCGCTCAGGGTCCAGCACGAGAAAGAAATCAGCGCCGCTCGCGCCGAGAGCGAGGCGGAGCGCCAAGTAAGCGCAGCGCTCAAGGCCCAGCACGAGACACTCAAGGCCCAGCACGAGAAAGAAATCAGCGCCGCTCGCGCCGAGCTCAGCGCCCTACGCACCCAGGCGACCAGTCTACGCGCTGACGCCGGTCATAAAGCCAGCGAACTCGTTCGCGTTACGAATGAACTCGCCGAGCGCAATCGGCAACTCGCTGAGCAGACCGAAAAGCTCGAGCAAGGCAGCGCGGTCGAACTCGCCGAGTTCGAGCGCCAACTGAGCGAACGCGGGAGCGAAGTGCGTCGCCTCGAACAGGACCTGCGCACCGCCGAACGCACCGGGCGGGAGCTGGTCCGTGAGCTGGAACGGCGCAACGCCGAACAGTCGAAGCACGCCAGCGCGGAGCTGGAACGCGCGCTCGCTGAACGTGAAGCGGATCTGCAAGCCGCTGCCTGGACGATCGAAAGCCTCTCGCTGCGCCTGGAATTGGCTGGCAAACCCGCTGCCGGGGCTGCTGCAGCCCATGAAACTGCGCTGCCCAGCGAAGAAGCGCGTTGACAGGCCGATCGAAAGCCTTACCTTGCCGACCATCTTGTGGTTTCCGGCTCGACGACATCCAGCATGAGTGAAAAGCGCGACTTTTACGTGGTCTTGAGTGTTTCTCGAGAGGCGTCGGACGACGAAATCCGCAAGGCATATCGTCAGGCTGCTCTGAAGCATCACCCCGACCGAAATCCGGGTGACAAGGCCGCTGAAGAAAAGTTCAAGGAGGCGAGCGAAGCGTACGCCGTACTGTCGGACCCGGAAAAGCGTCAGGCGTACGACCGCTTTGGCCATGCGGGCTTGAACGGCGCTCAAGGCTTCGACGGCGTGGGCGATATCCTGAGCCATTTCCAAGACATGTTCTCCGATTTCTTCGGGGGATTTGGCGGTCAAGCCCAGGGCGGCGCCCGCCGCAAACGCGTCGAACGCGGCCAAGACGTGCGGGTCGAAGCGGTGATTTCGCTGCGCGACGCGCTGCTCGGCGGAAAGCACGAGATCAGCGTCAGCGGCGCGGCGCCCTGTGACACCTGCCACGGCGCGGGTGCCGAGCCCGGCACCAAGACCGAAACTTGCAACCAATGCCGCGGCTCGGGTCAGGTCACCGCTCAACGCGGCTTCATCATGTTCTCGAGCCCCTGCGCCCGCTGTCGGGGCACCGGCCAATACCTGCCTTCCCCGTGCAAGGCCTGTCGAGGCTCGGGAGCGGTCGAACGCACGCGCAAAGTGATCGTGGCAATCCCAGGCGGGATCGACTCTGGCCAGCGCTTGCGCGTTCCGCGTCAGGGCATGCCCGGCCCGGAGGGCCTACCTGCCGGTGATTTGTACGTCGATATCGAAGTCGAGGCGGACGAGCGCTTCGAGCGCCAGGGTGCCGATCTGGGCACCCGAGCGTCGATCTCCTTCGCGGAGGCGGCGCTGGGCAGCAAACTCGAGATCACCATGCCGGATGACACGGTGGTCAGCGCCGAGGTGGCGCCTGGCACACAGCCCAACAGCATCATCGTGGTCCGCGGCCAAGGCATGCCCCGCCTCGATCGCCACGGTCGCGGCGATCTACACGTGGCCGTCAACGTGCGGGTACCGACCAAGCTCAGCAAGCAAGCCAAGAAGCTGCTGCGTGAGCTCGATTCAGAGCTCGGCTCCGACGCCGCGGCGGATTGAGCGGAAGGGTTCAGGCGAGCTCGCGCGCCAAGCGCAGGAGCTCGCCGCCCGTGCGCTCCAGTGGCTCGCTCAGCCCCGCGTCTTGACACAAAAAGCGCTCGAGCTCGGGCAGCACGAGCAGTGCTTGGTCGAGCCGCTCGTCCTTGCCGGCCTCGTACGCGCCGAGGGCAATCAAGTCTCGCTTTTGCTCATACAGCGCAAGCGCGCTGCGCACTTTCCGCGCCGCTCCCGCGTGCTCGGCCGACACGAGCTGATCCATCACTCGCGACAGAGAAGCCACCACATCGACGGCTGGGTAGTGGCCGCGCGCGGCGATCTGTCTATCGAGTACGATGTGGCCGTCGAGAATGCCGCGCACCTCGTCGGCAATTGGTTCATCCATGTCGGAGCCCTCGACGAGCACGGTATAAATCGCGGTAATCGAGCCGTTTTCGCCCTGGCCACTGCGTTCGAGCAGGCGCGGCAATAGCGCAAACACGCTGGGGGGATAGCCTCGGCGAGCGGGCGGCTCGCCCGCCGCAAGACCTATCTCGCGTTGAGCGCGCGCCACGCGAGTCACCGAGTCGACGAGCAGCATCACGTTCTTGCCTTGATCGCGGAAGGACTCGGCGATCGCGGTCGCGGACTGCGCTGCGCGCAAGCGCTCGACCGGCGGCGCGTCGCTGGTGGCCACGACCACGACTGCACGCGCGCGGCCGGCGCTGCCGAGCGAGCGGTCGAGAAATTCCGACACTTCACGGCCGCGCTCACCGACCAGGGCTACGACCACGATCTCGGCTGTCGTGCCGCGCGCGATGGCGCCGAGCAGCGTGCTTTTGCCCACGCCAGAGCCCGCGAACAAGCCCACGCGCTGGCCCACCCCCAGCGTCATCAGGCCATCGATCACGCGCACGCCGGTGGCCAGAACGGTGTCCACCGGACGCCGGCCGAGCGCAGGCGGCGGGGCGCGATCTACCGGCACCCACTTCAAGCCAGTCGGCGCTTCTCGACCGTCGATCGGTCGACCCAGACCGTCCAACACGCGACCGAGCAAGGCGGGTCCCGCGCCAATCTCCAGCCCGCTGCCAGTGGACTCCACCAAATCATCCGGACCCACACCGGAAAGCTCGCCGAGCGGCACGACCACCGCCTCGCCCTCGGCAAAACCCACGACTTCCGCGCGCAGCGGTTCGCCGCGGCGATGCACAATCAGCACGTCACCCACGCGCGCGCCGGGCAATGTCACGCGCAGCATCAGACCCGTGACCCCAACCACCTTGCCCACCGGGCGCAGGGTCGACGTCCCAGCCAGGCGCGCTCGGAGGGAGTCGATGTCCACGGCAAGAGTTTGCCCAAAGCCCCTGAAGGATGGGAGGCTTTTGTGGTGGGCTCGTCCTATCAAGCCATTCGGCGCAATTTGGCGCGCCTACTCCCGCTGCGCGGCCTCGGCACGGTCGTGATCGCGCTCAGCGCCTGGAGCTGCCAAGCCTCCGTAAACGCGGACGCGAAAACGCACGTGCGCCACGATGCCGAAGAGGGCCCAGAAGACGCGCCCGACTTCGATAAGCCCATCAGCGCCAAGGCCTTGGCCGCCTCGCCTGCGGCGGCGCCCTCGTTCGGCACACCCACGCTGCTCGGCGCTCGCCACGACATGAGCTTGGTCGTCGAGCACGCCAACGCGGCTTGCACCTGTGTCAAGGTCGCGATTGGCTCAGCACCCTCCGCCGCATTCAAGTGGCAGGCCAGCGTTCCACGGTTGAACGACGATACTCAGTTGGCGATCGCGCTGAGCTCCGAGACCATGCCGTGCAAGAACGAGCCAAAAGGCAGCTCGGGCGCGTCGTATTGGGGCTACCGCATCTCGGGCAATGACGTGATCGTGTTCGTCGAAGGTGCGCGCGCAGGGAGGCCACGCACCGGCGCCGCGATCATTCCCAAACCGGTCGCGGACGGACAGATCTACGTCGCGCCGGCCAAGAGCAAATTGCCCTACGGGCTTCCACTCGACGGCAGTCGCGCGAAATGCAAAATCGGAAACGTGGCAACCAAGCGGCTCACGCCGTTCACCGCGAGTGAGCTGGGCGACACGGTGCTGCGAGATCCCGACGCTGTCCCAAGTGTCGATACCGGGGATTAACGCGGCGAGCGTCCGCTGGCAAATTGGATTTCTAGCAGAGTGCGGCTGATTTTTGCGACGCTCCAGGACTGATGTTAGTTTGTCGGAGTGTTGGCAGGACAGATAATTCGTAGTCGAAGCGGCTGCTCGCTGTTACTCATGGGCGCGCTTTCGTCGAGTGCAGGCTGCGTCGGTGAGAGCGCGACGCGCAAGCCGTGTCCGAGCGACGCTTGGGCCGGCCGATGTAGCCTTCGCGACCTAAACAAGGTCGAAGAGCGTGAGCTGCCGATGCCGTACGTGGTGTACGAGGCCATCTATGCGCCGCAGGCAAACGCGGAGTCACCTCAGTTTACGCCGGCGGAGGTGCGGGTTCGTTTCGGCGCGCCGGCCGCGCATGAGCTTGCGCTGGTCGCTCACCTGAAGCAGCAGCCAGTCGTCGCGTGTCGCTCCGCGGCCGCGCCGGTGACCTGTCTGCCCGAAGACGTGATCGCAGACGTGTTGGCGTTCGATCCCGAGCACGCGCCGCCGGCGGCGGGGCCCAGCATCGTGGGCTGCGCTGCAATCGACTCGCCCAGCGAACAAGATCGTCTGGCCCGCAGCCGCAGCGAAGCCACTTCAATCGATGAATTTTTCTCCTTTGGCGAAGGGTCTTCGGCAGTCTCCACAGATGCCACGAGCAGCGCGCGCGAGGTGGCCAAACGCTTGACCGAGGACCCGGGGTTGGAGTGTTTGGGCGTGGTCGGGCAGACGGCTCCAGGGGAATCGATTTCGCTCGCGGAGGCACGTGCACGCGCGATCAAACAGCTCTTGATCTCGCTCGGCGTCGATTCGCGACGGCTGCTCACGATCGCCGCGAACGCCAACGTGTCCGGCTCGAAGTCACGGCCGGCGCTCGACACGGCGAAAGAGAGTCGACGCGTGTCGCTCCGCGTTTTACTCCAAACCAGCGCGAAGCCGGCTCCGTGAGCGAGCGCGCGAGCAGACGCAGCGCAGCTTGGGCCGGCGCAGCGCTGTTGGCCTGGGGCGCGGCCGCGCTCGCCCAGCCTGCACCGCCGCGAGCGGACGAAGCGCCGCTCGTACCGCACGAAGTTCGCACCATTCCCGACGACATGCTGCCCGTGCCCGGCGGTACGTTCAGCATGGGCTCTGACGGCGTGGGCGAACGTGACGAACAACCGGCTCACTCGGTCGACTTGCCCGGCTTCTTGTTGGACAAGACCGAGGTGACGAACGGCAAGTACTCGGAGTGCGTCAGCGCGGGGGCATGCAAGCCGTACCGCGACGACGTAGCGCGCGGGTTTCATGCGGGTCCAGAGGAGGGCTTCCGGGCTGCCGAGCAACCCGTGGTGGGTGTCTCCTGGTTCGACGCGAACGCCTACTGCGCGTTTCGCGGCAAGCGCCTACCGCGTGAGGCAGAGTGGGAACGCGCCGCGCGCGGCGACGACGGAAGGAAGTACGCCTGGGGAAATAGCCATCCAGATCCCGAGCAGCTGGCTTGCTTCGGACGCAAAGTGGGCGCCCCGGGCGCCACTACCATGCCCGTAGCCTCGTACCCTCTCGGGCGCGGCCCGTACGGCCACTTGGATTTGACAGGCAACGTCTGGGAGTGGACCGCCGACATCTACGACCCGATGGCCTACAGCCGCGACGGCCGCGATCGGGGCATCCCGGGCAGCTGTGAACAAGTGTTGGAGTCTTTGGCGGAGTTGCGTCGAGGTAAGCGCCAAGGCTACACCGGCTCGAACCCAATCCCGACGAGCTGTGAGCGTACGTTGCGCGGCGGCGCGTTCAACTACCCCGGTGCGGCTTTGCGGGCCTCGAACCGCGTTCACCATCCGCCCGGATGGCGAATGCTCGTTGCCGGCTTTCGCTGCGCGCAGGATCAGTAACCCGCGAACGACGAGAACGACGCCAAAGAACGGAGACCAGCGACCGAGCAGCACGCACGCACTTTTCCCGGAAAATTGCAGCGTTTCTAGGGATCGCGGGAGAGCGTGCTATTCTGAGTCGCTTGCCGAGAGCCTCGCGTACCATCTCGACTCAAGATCGCATGCTCGATACTGGGCCTGCGCGACTGATCGCCATTGCTGGTTCGCAAGCGGGACGAAAGTTCAAGATCGGCGATCACGCGGTGATCGGTCGCAGTGGCGAGGCCTCGGTCGCGCTCGAGGATCCCGAGGTTTCGCGCAGCCACGCGCGCGTCTCGAAGAGCGATCTGGGTGCGTACCTACTGGAGGACCTCGGCAGCAAGAACGGCACGCAAGTCAACGGCCTGCCCATCACCCGGCATTTGCTGTCCTTCGGCGACAAGATTCAAGTCGGCCCGCACGTCATGCTGCTGTTCGCGCCGTTCGATCCGATCGAAGATCAGCTGCTCCAACGGCAACGCTTGGAAGCGCTCGGCCGCGTCGGTGCCGGTGTCGCCCACGATCTGAACAACATGCTCGGGGCGATCGGCGCAAGCATCGACTATTTGAGCAAGCTCCCAGCGGAGCGCGCGCTGAGCAGCGAAGAAGTGCGCGAATGCTTCGAGGACATCCGGCTCGCGTCGTCGCAGGCTTCCGAACTCACGCGCGGGATCCTCAAATTCGCGCGCGGGCGCGCACAGGCGCATTCACCGGTCGACTTGTCGAGCCTGTGCAGCGACGTGATGCGCCTGATTCGCCATACCTTCGACCGCGCGATTCAGATCGAATCCAAGATCTGTCCCGGGCTCTCGGTACGCGGCGATCAGGCCGAGCTGCACCAGGTGTTGATGAACCTATGCCTGAACGCCCGTGATGCGATGCCGCACGGCGGCGTGCTCCGCGTGTCGGCGAGCACCATCACGCCCGGCGCTCAGCGGCTGCCCGAGCAACTGAACGCGAATGATACGCACCTCGTGCTGTGCGTCGAAGACACCGGCGTCGGTATGGATCAAGCGACGCGCGCGCGGATCTTCGAGGCATTTTTCACGACCAAACGTGAAGGCGCCGGTTTTGGCCTGGGCCTGGCGACAGTCAAAGAAGTCGTGGCGTTCCACGGCGGACAGATCCAAATCGAGTCCGAGGAAGGCAAAGGCACGCGCTTTTTGGTGTTCTTGCCGATGCACGCAGCTGGCCACGAACCGCGCAAGGTGACCGGCGCTTACGAGGCTCAGCAGCCGAGCTCGCGCGGCCTGATCTTGCTGGTCGACGACGAAGAAGTCGTGCGTCGTAGCTTCGCGCGCCTGCTCCGACAAGCGGGTCACCTGGTGGTCGAGGCCCAAGACGGAGTGAAAGCCGTCGAGACCTATCGCCAAGCCCTGCCTCGGCCAAACTTGGTGATTTTGGACTTGGATATGCCCGTGCTCAGCGGTGAAGAAACGCAGGAGCGCCTGCTCATGGTCGATCCCCATGCGCGCATCCTGTTCGTCTCCGGCCACGACGAACCCACCCGTGAGTCGGCGGTCCACGCACGCGGAGCGCTCGGCTTTTTGCGCAAACCGTGCAAAGCGCAGCTGCTGCTGGGCGCCGTATCCGACGCCCTAGGCGGCACGGAATTGCTCGTCGAACACGAAGAACGCACCCGCCCCGTCTGACCCGAGAACGTTTCGCCAACCCCGCATGAGTGCGCCGGTGCTACGACACAGTCGCCGCTGAGCGGCTCCCTGAGAGTTCACCGCCAAGCAGCCAAGACGCCAAGTCCTCAGGGCGTCGCATCATCGAGGAATGCACCGCGACACGCGTGAGCATTTAGGGTTTGCGATGCACGTCGTGGGGTGCCGCTTTGAAGACGGTTCAAACGCACCGCCAACCCCAAGGCATCCTAGGTCGTGGTTTTATCCGCCCTCTCCGCGGCGACCTCAGAATTGGAGACACGCGGAGGGTTCGCAGTTTCCATGGGCGTGTGAGCGCTCCGAGCGAACCCAGAACTCTTCTCTCCCTTGGCGTCTTGGCTGCTTGGCGGTTCAATTCTTCCGCTCGCTCAACGCTCCAAATCGACGTCGGGTTCGAATCGACGGCGCGCTAGACGGTGAAGCGAGTTACCGGCTAGCGCGAGACGAGGTACGGACCGGGCCGCCGAAGGCAGTGACGACCGTGGCGTGCTCGGTGACCATCAATTCCTGCACAATCTCCGGGCCTGTTGCACCGTTGCAGAAACGCAACGGTGAGTCTGGAAATGGCGGCTAGTCGAGTGCGCCGGTCGTGAGCACACTGCTTCTACGCTTGCAGTGACGCAGCGCTTTCGTCAGGAGTTTCACATGTCAGAATCGAATCAATGGGTCATCGACGCATCTCACTCGAACGCGAGCTTCACGGTCAAGCACATGATGATCACCAATGTGCGCGGTGAGTTCACCAAACTCGAAGGCAAGGTGAGTTGGGATCCCAGCAAACCCGAGGCCACCCAAGTCGAAGCCGTAATCGACGTCGCGTCGATCAGCACTCGCGACGAAAAGCGGGACGGTCACTTGAAGAGCGCCGACTTCTTCGACGCCGATCGATTCCCGAAGATTACCTTCAAGTCCAAATCGGTCAAAGCCAAGAGCGCGGACGAGCTCAGCATCACGGGTGACCTGAGTATCCATGGCGTGAGCAAAGAAGTGGTGCTCGAGGTCGAGGGCCCGAGCGCTCCATCGACAGACCCATTCGGGAACCTGCGCATCGGAGCGACCGCGAGCACCAAGATCAAGCGCGAAGACTTCGGCTTGGTCTGGAACGCGGCGCTGGAAGCGGGTGGCGTATTGGTCGGAAACGACGTGAAGATCACCATCGATCTTTCGCTGATCAAGCAGAAATAGGGCAGACCTTGCAGATCTGGAGGCGAGCGGGGGCAAAGCCCCGCGCCTCCCGGGTTAGTATCCAGGCAATGAGCGACCTGGACCTCAACGACGTGGCCGCGTTCGTGCGCGTCGTTGAAAATAGTGGTTTTGCCAAGGCGGCGCGCGAACTCGGAGTGCCGACGTCGACCGTCAGCCGCGCGGTAGCACGCCTGGAAGAGGCGGTCGGGGTACGGCTGCTCCATCGCACTACGCGAAATTTGAGCGTCACCAGCGAAGGGCATGCATTTCATCAGCGCGTGGCGCCGCTCGTAGCATCGCTACGCGACGCGACGCGCACGCTCGGCTCTGGCAGCAAAGAGCCCGAAGGTCTGCTGAAGGTGACCGCGCCCAACGACATCGGCTCCGCCTTTTTGTCCGAGGAAGTGGTGCGCTTTTGTGAGCGTCATCCGCTCCTGCGGGTGGAGCTTTTGCTCACCAATCGCAAGCTCAATTTGGTCTCGGAGGGCATCGACTTGGCGGTGCGAGCCGGCCGCCTGGAATCTTCGTCGCTCGTTGCACGCAAGGTGGGCACGTTGCACGTCGAGCTGTACGCCGCTCCGAGCTACGCGGAGCGCCACCGTTTACCGACCGCACTCGCAGAGCTCGCTCGCCACCAGCTGATCGGCGTTGGGGCTCGCGAAGGCAAGGTCAGATGGCAACTGGAAGGGCCGCGTGGACAAGAAACGCTCGAGCTCAATTGCCGGATCGCCTGCGACGATTTCGGTTTCGTGCGCGCGGCCGCCGTGGCCGGAGGCGGGATCGGGCTCTTGCCGCGCATGATTTCGGCGAGCGACGTGGCCAGCGGACGACTGCTGCGCGTACTGCCCGATTACGGCCAAAAAGGCGCCCCACTTCACGTCGTTTACCCCTCCGCCCGCCAGGTCCCCACCAAGGTCAGCCTGTTCCGTGACTTCCTGGCCAAGAGCTGCTCGCGAGCGACCGCGGAATGAGCAGCAGCGGCAGGAGTAGCGAGCCGAGAGCTGCCCTGCTCGCTTGCGTCGGGCTCGCTTGCCTACTGAGCGCGGCTTGCCGCGCTGGACGGCCCGAAAGTCCGACGTCGAGTCAGCCAGCGGCGAGCACGACGCACGACGGTGAGGTACGCAGCAACATCCTGCGCACCGACTACGCGGGTTCGACAACTTGCGCTGGTTGCCACGAGAAACAGCACGCGGCCTGGCTCGACTCGCCGATGCATCGCATGACGCGCGATCTGCACCAAACTCGGATCAATGCGCCGTTTTCTGGAAATACCTTCCGTTTTCGCGCTGACTCGGTACGACTCGAGCAAATCGACGGGCAACGCTTCATGCGCCTGCAGCGCGGCAGCAGCGACGCCGCTGACGCACTCTTTCGAGTGACGAAGGTGATCGGTGGGCGCTACCGTGAGGACTTCGTGGGCGTCGAGGTCGATCCCGAAGTGCCGCTTTCGGCCGCTCGGGACGTGGAGCGCGTGCTGCCCGTGTCCTATTTGGTCTTCAACGGGGAGTGGCGCTACAAAGGCTATTCGGTGCTCGTGCGCGAGCGACCGGCGCTCGAGCCTGGCGTGGTCTGGAAGACCGGCTGTATTTTCTGTCACAACACCGCGCCCGCATTGTCGCTCTTGCTCGACGATGTGTACGGCGAACGCGCCCACAGCTACCAGGGCTCGGCCAGCGTCGAGCTGCCCGACGAAAGGCGCCTGCGCTACGTGGTGAGCGACGAGCCCGCGCTCAAACGTGCGCT
>DATEPG010000348.1:0-22314 GCA_035273265.1 Polyangiaceae bacterium | reverse complement strand
CGCCACCGCCGCCGCCGCCGCCACCGGCGCGGGGCTTACGTTCCTCGGCAATGCTGACGCGCAACGGACGACCTTCGAGGTCCGTCCCGTCGAGCTCGGAAATGGCTTTCTGAGCGTCCGCATCGCTGCCCATCGAGACGAATGCGAAGCCGCGCGAACGGCCCGTCTCGCGGTCAATCACCAGTTTGGCTTCGGTGACTTCACCGGCCTGGCCGAACGCGCGCAAGAGCACGTCTTCGGTGGTGTGAAAGGAAAGGTTGCCCACGTACAATCGGTTGTTCATTACTTACTACTCTCTACTGTCGTGCCCCCCTGCGGGGGCGTTGCTACCGCCGCCGATGTCATCGGCTGCGGTGTCGGTGTAAATCCACCGGGTCACACGGTCGTTGCTGGGAAAACGACTATCCGCGACGCCCGTACTAGTGACGAGAGAGCAGCCAGGCGGTTACCGAACACGCTGTGCGGCACGCCTTGTAGCGCGGATCATTGATCCGCACAACCAACGGGCAGGACACAATCCCGTATTTGCCGACAAAACGCGGTGCTCTTGCGCAAAAAATTGCAAAAGCCCGCGTCCTGCGCGAGCCCGGCTGCGAACACCGCCTTTTCGCTGCGGTATCGCAGGCGTTACACCCCTCGGGATTGGTCCACTGGGCGCGCGCCAAAGGCCGTCGGCAATCGCCATGGCCGCGGCCTGGCCACGACGTCGGGCGAACGCGATCGCTGCGCACCCGTACAGCCATCGGCTCGCGCTACTGGCGTTACTTAGCCACGCCTCGCCACCCCGATAAAGGTTCTGCGCTCCATGGGGACAGACGCGCGCGGGTCAGTAAGGATCGTCGAGTAAACCGTTGACCTCAAAGCTCGGTTTCCCGCGCATTAACGCGCCGGGCGGGCTCGTTGATGGAAGGTCGGGAAACTCCTAGTATCGACCTCGGAAGCCGGCGCGATTCGCTGAATGGGATTGGATGAGCAGCCTCAAAACGACCGAGTATTTGCCGGTGGCATACTTGCCCGGCGCCAGCGGGAGGTCGACAGTCTGGGAACCGATCGCCAACGTCCTCGCCCATCGGCGCGAGGCATTCCTCTTCGCCTACCCGGGACTGGGCGATGTTCCCGATCACGAAGAGATTCGCTCTCTGCCGGAGCTGGTGCGCTGGGTAGCCTCCGAGCTTCCCGAGCGCTGCGATCTGGTCGCACTATCGATGGGCAGCACGATTGCGCTGAGCTTGGCGCTCGATTACCCCGAGCGCATTCGCCGGCTCGTGTTGGTCGTGCCCTGTGGCGGGTTGAATGTGCAGCGCTTCGGCGCGCTGGACTGGCGTGAGGCGTTCGTCGCCGCGCGGCCGTTCGCGCCCCGTTGGTTCGTGACGGACAACAGCGACTTCAGCGAACGGTTGAGTGAGCTCAGTGCGCCCACCTTGGTCGTCCTCGGTGAAGACGACGCGATAGCTCCGCCGGCGATTGGAGAATTTCTGATCGAGCGACTGCCGAATGCCAAGCTCGAGATCGTATCGGACGCGAGCCACGATCTGGAAGAAGAACACCCGGCCTTCCTCGCGAGTCTGATTGAAGCGCACCTCCGCCTGTGAAGGACGCCGGCGGCGGCGCGCGCCGCCCGGTCATCCTCGCGGGAGAATCGCTGGCAGGTTTCATCGCGCCCCTACGGCCGGGGAACTTCGTCGTCCCAGAGTTGTCGGTCCTGATGCATGGCCGAAAGGCGTTGGCACGGTCGCGGTTCTGGCAAACTTGGGCGCTCCTGGCCTTCTTTGCGACAGCGTTCGCCGGCGCGCGCTTGCTTTCTCCGACCAGCAATGCGCCGGAGCGCGCGCCAAGCCGCGCGAGCGCGTACAGCTGAGCGAAGACGAGCTCGCGCTGCGATTCTTCGAGCGCAGCGGGGATAGCTCGAGCACGGTGCAGCGCTGCTGCGCGTCAATGGCCCGGGAGTGCGCCCCATCTGAGAAATGGAGTAAGCTCCTGCGGTTGTGAGCAGCGACCGTGGACCCGTTCCGAGCGCAGCGCGACCGCGCGAGGACTTCCGGCTGCTCGGGCTCGGGCTATTGCTCACGCCCGCCGCGGTGGCGGCCGCGGCCTACGCACTGCCGCACGTCCACGTTGCCTCGGGTCTGGCCGACGCGACCGCCTTCGCCGGCGCCGCGCTATTTCCGATCATTGGCCTCTCACTCGCTGCAAGCGTCGAGGCACCGCTGGCGCTGGCGCTCGGGGTGGCAGGGTTCGCGGCAGCCCTCTTGCTCGCACTGTTCGCGCTGCCGCCTTCTGCAGTCGCCACGCTGCTCGTGGTCGTATTGGTCGATGGCGCGCAGGTCAGCTTGTCGTGGGCGCTCGGTTGCTCACTCGGACGTCGAGTCCAGCACCCCGCGCACTTGTTTCCTGCGTGCGTGGTAGCGGCAGGCGCGGACATCGTGTCGCTGTTTTCCCCCGAGGGGCCGACTCACGCCATCGTCGAGAGTGAGCGCGCCTTGTCCGTGCTCGCGGTCTGGTTCCCGGTGCCCGGCAGCTCGGCCGTTGCACCCGCATTGGGAGTCGGAGATCTGCTGTTCATGGCACTCGCATTCGGCGTCGCGCGCGCGCATCGCCTACCCTATCTGCGTTGCGTAGTCGCGTGTGCGGCCGGCACCGCGCTGGCCGGCGTGGCAGCAGCTTGGTCGGGCCTGGCAATTCCCGCGTTGCTGCCAATCGCCGCCGCGCTGGTGCTCGCGCTGCCCACGATTCGGCAGCTCCGTCGCAGCGACCGCAAGGCGGCGCATTGGGCCATGCTGATCGCCTGCTCGATAGCTCTCGGCACCGTTGCCCGCAGCTTGCTGAGCCGCTGATTCCGTCGCCGAGCCCCGCAGCGCGAGCTTAGTCGACGTCAGACGCTCGGGTAGTTCAGCGCTTCGTGCCTTCAACGCGCGGCACGGTGGAGACCTTTCGAGGTCGCTTCGGCGTTTTTGACCGCATCGCCTGCGGCCACCAGGCGAGAGCCGGGGCGCTCGCTGACGTAGTACGCCTGTTGCTCGGTCACCAGATACCAGCGTTCGAGCCGCCCGGCGCTGAGCAGGTCACCAACGTCACGCAGTTGACCCGCGGCGACACTGGCCACCGCGCACAACGTTTCCGCGTCGAAGCCGCCGGCCGACTCGAGCGCCTCGCCGGCATCCGAACTGAGGGCGACACCTTGCACCTTCAGCTCTTTCAGAATGGCTTCCATGTCCCCGTCCTTCACTCGTCTACCTCGATCTTTCGACCGCGGTACATCACGGACTTCTTGGCTTTGGCAAGCGCATCCGTCGTTCCACCGACCGGTAGCGGAGCTGGGGTCAGCTCCACCATGGATGGCACTGCTCGCGATAGCGCGGGCGGCGCCGAACGCTGAGCGGGTGGCGCTACCGGCGCCACCAAGAGCGCCGAAAGTGGCGGAGCTAGCTGCTGCGGAACTAGCTTTTGAGTGGAAGGAGGCGCAGACACGAACGCGGCAGGCCGCACCGGCGGCGCGGCTTCGGTATGCGCCACCAGCCGCAACGCGTCCGCGGAGAACGCTTCGCGTTCTGCCGCATCGTCGATCAAGGACGACAGCCGCTTGACGAAATCGGGGTAGGCTTGAAGGGTGGGCTTGCCGCCCTTGAGCCGCTGTTGAATGGCGAGCCGGCCCACGGCACCGAGTGGCTTGGCAAACAGCTGTGTGAGGCGCGCGATGATCGTGTCGGGCAAGGGATCGGTCGAACTGGGGCGCTCGACCAGGGCGGTCCCGGAGACCTCGGAGAACTCGTTGTCCGGCAACGAGGATATCGTGGAACGAAACGCGATGGCCGCGCCACCCGCCTGCTTTGCGAGTGCCTGCAGCTTGGATGCGGCTGCATTGAGGCTGACGGAGAGCACCGTTGGATGAACCTGCTCGGTGCCGACGACGATCACGGAGTGGTTCTCCACCCAACGGATCAGAACCGTCGCACTCTCGAAGTACAACGCGAACGACTGACTGCGCGTGCTCTCCAAGCTTTCGAAGGTATCGAGCGACTCCTTCACGCGCCGACTGACGTCCGAAAAGGTGCTGGCCGGCAGCCCCATCAAGCTGTGATGGGCAACCGGCTCGCCGTCGGGCCCGACCAGCGCAATCCCGAGCACGTTGGCGACCTCTGCCACCTGAGCCAATGCCAGCGGAACGCCGGTGGAGGCGGTGTGATTCGAGACGTCCGCGTGATGGGCGCTGGACATGCGCGGGCGCGCCTGACTCACGTGCACGACGGTATCGCTGCCGGTCAGGGGACGGGCCACCGGCGCGGCGACAGAAGTCCCCGCGGTTGCGCGAGAAGGAACGGTCGGCGACGAAGAATAGTCGGTCGCGGACGACGCGTATTGGCCGATCGCCATGTGAAAGGCCTGCGCCAGATCCTTGGCAGACGCGAAGCGGCGCGCGGGATTCTTGTCCAGCGCACGCTGGAACCAGTCATCCACCGCGCGCGGCAGCCCGGGCGTGAGCCGCGTGGCGGGCACCGGATCTTTGCTGACGATACCGATCAATAGCTCCGCCAGCGAGTCACCACCGAACGGGACCACTCCGGTGAGGCAGTGATAGGCCACGACGGCCAGCGAAAATAGGTCCGAGCGGAAGTCCACGTCCAGCGACCCGTGAGCTTGCTCTGGGCTCATGTAGGCCGGGCTGCCCACGAGCTGGCCGACGACGGTCCCGACGAAGTCTTTGCCTGCCTTCTGCGCGGATTTTGCGACGCCAAAGTCCAAAATCTTGAGCACGAAGCCTTCGTCTTCGGTGGCGCCGACCAGAAACAGATTTTCTGGCTTTACGTCGCGATGCGCAATGCCGAGCGCATGCGCGCGACCCAGGCCACGACAGGCGTGGCTCACGATGCGCGCGGTCACCGCCGGTGGCAGCCGACCGCTGCGTTCAATCAGCTTGCCGACGTCCTCACCCCGCAAATACTCCATCGCGATGTACAGGCGGCCCGAGGTCTCGGCGCCGAAATCGAGCACGTTGACCACGTGCGGACTGTTGATGCGCGCGGCCGCTTGAGCTTCGAGCGCGAAGCGACTCCGGTGATCCTTCTGATCGCGGAATGCCGCGTCGATGAATTTCACAGCCACATCGACGTCGAGCGTCAGGTGGCGTGCCAGCCATACCGAACCCATCGAGCCACGGCCGAGCAGGCGCTCGAGCCGGAAGCGACCAGAAATGGTGGCGCCCGGAAAGATACTAGGCTTGGACTCAGACGACGGACCGTTAGCGGGCATTCAGCGTTCCCTGGTACGGCGCGCGAGATCGGCACCACTACCTAACTCGAAAGCATCGCCCCAAGGCATCAGCACTGTCAAAGGCTGATTGCCAGATCGCTTGGTAGTTTTGACAGTTTAGGATTTGCGCTCGCGCGTGTCCCGCTGGCCAGCGGTCGCAGCAGCGCGCTTGAAATGTTGCAACACTCGAAACGTTGCTGCGAACTCGCCCCGTCAGACACGGTGCGGAAACAATTCAATCCGCCTTTTGTAGGCAGTTGTAGTTTGCCGTTCGTTACGAGAAGTGAACGGCCCTGCGCCATATTTCGAGCGCAGGGGCAGCCACGGTTACGTTACGTTCGCCTCGTCACGGTTTCGAGCTGAACTTCGTCGAACGACGTTGATGCAGGCGGAACCAGCTCTCTGGATCGAACTCTTTATCGACGGCGCCGGCTCGCGATCGACGCGCGTCCAACTTGATGTCGCAGGTCTCCGGGTCATCGCCACCGAGCGAGTCCAGGGTTCCCTTCCCCACCGTGAAGCTGCCGACATCTGAAGGCGATTTGGAGTAGTCGAAGATGCAGGGTCCGTCGAAATCGAAATCCATATCGTCACCGGTGCCCGAAGGCTCCCAAGTCACCTCGAGGTCGTCATTCGCGCGAGACAGTCCGGCTGCCGGCTGGTTGAGCTCGAACGGCTCAGGCAGGGAACCCGAGTTGTTGGCAGCCGTGGTGTCCTTCGGGCGATCGAGCACGACAGTGAAAAGGGTCTCGGCCGTTACACCGCTGAAGTTGGCCTCATAGACTCCGGCGTCCCTCGCGGTCAGCACCTTCGATTCGGTTCCAGCGGTCGCAGTCAGCTCGTCACCGCCCTCCAAATTCACGTACGCGTTGCTGTCGGAACCACCCACTCTCAATTCGACGTGCACCGTCGCCGTCGTGGCCGTGTCTGCGTAGACGTCAATCAGCGCGGCGATGCCGGGAGTCTTGATGTTATTCGACGACGTGGTTTCCTTACTACAGCCCACCACCAGCAGCCCCAACAAGCCGATTACCGCCAAAGAACTACGCTCGAACATGTTTCACCTCTAGGAAAAAGCCACCGAATCAAGACTGGCAAACCTTAGACGGACGAACGGCCTCTGACAATCAACGGCCACTTTTCGCCTGCTTCTCCACATTCGGCGACAGCCCGGTGTTGGCCGGGTTTCCTATTCGTTGCCGCACGCGCTCACTCGCGTTGCCTGCGCGAAAGCAAAATCGCCGCACTCTCGAGCTTGCATCTGCGATCGCAAACGACCATGAAGGAGGGGTTAACTTCCCGAGCCCATTCGCGTCGCCGAGTGGCATCGCGCCTTTTGCGTCCCGTGTCCGCAGGTGCAAGGCAATGCGGGCTTCTCTCCTTCTTCAGCCTTCCTTCAGAAATTTTTGGTTCATGGTCAGGCAATTGCTTTTGGGCTTCAAGCGTCGCGCTGGGGGCTCGGTCGGTTTCGTTTGCCTCAGTTTGCTCGTCGCACTCGTGTTGGCCACCCCCTTCAACGCCAGTGCAGTGCCACTGTTCAGCGAAGACACGCTCAAATCCATCGGCATCGGGAACTCGCAAGCCTGCGTCGATAGTGGCGACCCCGGCTGCTACACGAACTGGTTCGAGCTGGCCGACATCGATCAGGACGGTGACTTCGATCTACTGATGGCCAACGGCGGCAGTCTGTTTGCGCCCGGCAATCAGGAAGCAGCGGTCGTCTATTTGAACGACGGCAAAGGGGCGTTCTTCAACGCGACGAACGCCTCGTTCGGCGGCCCGCCCAGCCAGGTGCGCCAGATCGCCGTCGGCGATATCAACGGCGATGGCAACTTGGATCTGTACCAGCCCGGCGCCTACGGCACTGACGCCGATATGCTCTGGGTTCAAATTGCGCCGAGAGTATTCGTCGATCAGGCCGCGACGCTTCTGCCGCAACCGATCGCCCCGTCCGTGGGGTCTCACGCGGCCTCGACGCATTTTGGCGACCTGGATGACGATGGCGATTTGGACTTGGTCGTGGCCGATTGGGGCGACGCGAGCGCCGGTGCCGTATCCCGACTGATTCTGTACAGCAACGACGGCCACGGCCGATTCACGCTCACGGAGACACAGAAGGACGCGGTCGACGCCAGCGATCACTTTCCGGCGACGATATCCGCCACGCCTTCGAGCCCCTACTACGGTTCGCGGCCCACGGATCTCGACTTCGTCGACGTGGACGGAGACTTCGACCTCGACATCTTGATCAACCACCGAGAGGGCTACAGCCGCATCTTCCTGAACGACGGGCGCGGCTACTTCAGTGACGGCACTGGTTTCACGGGCACGCTCCCAGCCGAGATCACCGCCAACTATGCGCCCAAGCGCGGACCCTACGCCAATAATCAGGAGGCCTGCGATTTAGACCACGACGGCGATCTGGATCTCGTGCTCGACAACGCCGGAAAAGCGCCGGAAGGCTCAGCTCCCGGCATGAACGTCACGCAGCTCTTGCTGAACGATGGTCACGGCGTATTCCTCGATCAGACCCGGGCCCGGATCGTGGACGAACCCGCGGCTCTCGACGGTGCGGCAAAGTGCGCGGACGTGAACGGCGACGGCCACTACGACATCGTGATCGGCAGCCGCAGCCACAGCTCGGAAAAGGTGCTGCTGAACGACGGGACCGGCAGGTTCACGTACGAGCCGGATGCACTGCCCCAATTCACGGACATGACACTGGCCGTCGACCTCGGCGATCTCAACGGTGACGGCAAGCTCGACCTCGTGACCGGCCAGGGCGAAGGCACGCTCACGACCGCCAACGCCGCCACACTGCGCAACAATCGCGTCTACTACGGGCGCGCAGCCGACATCACACCGCCCACGTTCCGTGCGCTCGAGACGCCGCGCGGAGTCGTTTCCGCGCCGCTCGTATTTCACGTCGCAGTCCAGGACAGCGCGACGAACCAAGCCGGCCAAATGGCAACAGTGACAGTCCCGTACACAATCAACGGGCTGACCAAGCAGGCAAAGGTGACCTTCATGGGCGGTGATCTGTTCCGCGTTACGATTCCACCTCAGGTCGAGGGCACGGTGGTGAGCTATGCGCCCACCGCCGTCGACCGCGCGAAGCTCACGAGCAAGCTGTCCAAAGTGCTGTACGTCGGAACGCCGCCGGTGGTGATCGGCGCCGGAGGAGCAGGCGGCGCAGGTGAAGCCGATGCAGGTGAAGGCGGCGCGATCGCCGATGGCGGCAGAACCGGCACGACCTCTGGCGGCGGCGGCCGGCTCGAGCTCGGCAGCAGCGAAGGGGGCGCGTCGACAGCGGCGCCCAGCGCCGGCTCTGCCGGCAGGCCACCCGGCGGCAAGGCGGGAGGCATGAACGAGGGAGGAGCTCCCCAAACAGGCGGCGAGGCCGGCGCTAGCGATACACCCGCCTCCGCGCCCAGCTCGAGCGGCGACGATGGTTGCAGTTGTGCGCTCGTGCCGGCAAACGGCAACCGCGGCCTCTTGGGGCTCGGCCTCGCCCTTTCACTGCTCGGGCTCGCGCGCCATCGTCGTCGTCCAAGACGCGGACCATGATCGTGGCGACCCACCAACTTGTCAGCACTAATCTAGGGGCGTACACGTGAGGGATGAAAGAGCTCATCAGCCAACTCGTGTCGAAGGCGGATATCAGTGAAGCGCAGGCGGCCAAGGTGGCTGAGGTCGTGCGCGGCTTTCTAGCCAGCAAATTACCGGAAATGCTGCGCGGCCCCGTGGACAGCGCGCTCACCGGCGAGGCCATTGATGGCGCCGTCGATCAGGCCAAGGGCCTGCTCGGAAAGCTGTTCTGAAGCAACGGCACGTGGCTCAGCTGCGCTCGAGCAGCAAAGCGCGCAAGCGCTCGAGGAATGGCAGTTCAGCGGGATGTAACTTCGGCTCGGCGTCGGTCAAGCCGAAGAACGCCGCGCGGTCGACTTCGGGGAACTCGCGCGTGTGACCCGATCGTGGCGGCCATTCGAGCGTGAACGTGTTGCTCTTGAACGCCGCTAAGTCAAAGTCCCCCTCGAGCGCCCAAGCGTAGATCAGCTTGCCGCTCTTGTTCTTCACGGTACCCAGCTCCAGCGGCTCACTGTCCGGAGGCTCACTCCCGAGCTCCTCGCGGAACTCACGTCGGGCGGCTGGTAACGGCTGCTCTCCCTCTTCAATCTCCCCCTTGGGGATGAACCAGGCGCCGTCGTCCTTCTTGCTCCAGAAGGGCCCGCCGGGATGGACCAGCAAAACCTCGCTCTGCGGGGCTTGCCGCCGATAAAGTAGGATCCCTGCGCTGCGCTTGGAGGGCATGCAGCGCGCTGCTCAGACGATGCGCCCGACCCAGGTCGTCTTGGCTCCCTGGATGGCGACGCGTGCAATTTCGCGCATCAAGTCGCCCTCGATCCCCTCAGGGGCCATCTCGAACGTGGAGCCCACCGAGAACACCCCCACCGAGGCGTCGTCCAGTACGCGCACCACTTTGTAGTGTCCGCGCTTGAGTCGCACGATGCGGTAGGTCGTGCCTTCGACTTGAACCATGCCTTTTACGACCAAACTCATCGACACTCCTTTCTGAGGGATACCGATACTACGCGCATTTTGGCAACATGTAACGAAACGCAGATGTCGGCAGCCTACCTACATGCTGGCTTTACACGCTGCCGCAGCCCGCGCGGGGGAACAATCGCAAGCGATTGCAAGCCGGGCTTCGCCCGAGAAAGGTTGATGGTCACGCGGCCGAAGAACTGCGGCTCAGCCTTCGGCGTCGAGCTGCGGCTTTCCGGGCAGAGCGCATGAACCTCGGTGGCAGCTCCGCCGCAGAGCACAGGCAAGCGAGTCACAGTGTCCCACTTCCGGCCGGCCCTCCGACGAAAAATGCCGGCATTTCACTACGGCTTGCAACTTGCAGTCGACGGCGGTCATGGAATCACCGAACTCGCCGCAGGAGAGCCAGCTCACGAAGTTGGTCGATGAGTTCCTGCGCGATGCGGACGACACTCGCCGGCTGCCCGCAATCGGGGACGTGGTCGGCGGCGTGTACCGAATCCTGGGTGAGCTCGGCAGGGGCGCGATGGGCGTCGTACTCGAAGCGTTCGACTTGCAGCTCCATCGCAAGGTCGCGATAAAATTCGTGAATTCAGCCTCGTTCGACGGAGATTCGCGGCAGCACTTCATTCGCGAAGCGCGCGCCATGGCGCTCGTCAACCATCCCAACGTGCTTGCGATCCATTCCTTTGGCGAGCACGGGGACGTCCCCTACTTCGTGATGGAGCTGGTCGACGGACAAACCGTGGACAGCTGGCTTTCACACAGAAACGGTCAAGCCGATCTGGACGAAGCCCTCGCCATCCTGAACGATGTTTGCCAGGGTGTATCAGCGATTCACGCGGCGGGCACGGTGCACTGTGACCTGAAACCGAGCAACGTGCTGTTGGACAATCAGCTCCGGGTGCGAGTCGCCGACTTGGGACTGGCGGCACCGTACGTAGACGGCAACGTAACCAAGGTGATTGCCGGAACGCCCGAATACATGGCGCCGGAGCTGGCCTTCGACAGTGACCTACCCGCGAGCGTGGCCAGCGACATCTACGCGCTCGGTTGCATGGCGTATGAAATGTTGACCGGTAGCCTGCCCTTCGACGGCCGGAGCGCGCTTGCGATCATGGTCAGACACGCCACTGAACAGCCGGAGCTACCGAGCCAACGTCGCCCAGGTCTGCCCATCGCATTCGACGACGTGCTCTCGAAGGCATTGCAGAAGCGCCCTCAGGATCGCTTTGCGTCGGCCGATCTGTTTCGTCGGGCATTGAACCAAGCGCGTGCCTGCAGCGTCGAACCGGTGCGGATTCTAGTCGCAGAAGACGATCCGGATTTCCGCGATCTGTTGGCGCTCAAGCTGGGCATGGAGTTCCCGGACGCCGAGATCGTCTGTGTCGGGAACGGCGGCGATCTGGTGCGTGCCTTCGACGAGAAACCGGCGTCGGTGGTCATGATCGATCTACAGATGCCGATTTTGGACGGCGTAGAGGTCACTGCGCTGCTGCGCTCGCGCCCGGACGCGCAAAGCGTTCCCATCATCGTGATGACCGCCTCCGGTGGACCCCAAGAATGGAAGCTCTTGTCATCGCTCGGCGCGGACCGGTTCCTGGTCAAACCGGTCAACCTGAACGATGTCGTCACCACGCTGCGGAGCGCCGTGCGCGAGCGCTCCAGCAGTCCACCGAACGCGCCTTCTCCTTCCCCGGTACCCACACCCACTCCGGCTCGCTGACGCGCCCGGTTCCCACCCGCAGACCGCTGAGTCGAACGGGCGGCTAGCGGAGCTGCGCGAGCGCTTGAGTCAAACTGGCCACGGTAACCGCAGCGGCCGGGCGCAATTCTGGCGCAAAAATAGCCACCCGTAGTTCTTCGAACGCCCAGCGCAAGGCTGATGCCGAGCTGCGATCCGCAATCGACTTCTGGCGATTGCAAAACGCGGCCCAGAGCGGGGCGAAGGGCGCCAGTTTGTCAGCATCTTTTCTGGGGTCGCTGATCGCTCGCGTCAGCCGCGCCTGGGCCGCGCGCAGATAGCGGGGGAACTGTTCGAGCCGCGAAAGCGGCACGGTTTCGAGCAAATCTGCCGAGAAGAGCTGTTCAAGTTGGGCGCGGATCTCGGCGCTGGCCGCGGTCGCACTCGGGTGCTTGGCGGCGCTTTCGAGCGCGCGCACGGTGGCTTGCAAGTCACTCGACGCGGCCAGCGTGGCGCGCTCTAGCGCCTTGAATGCGAGCGCGATTCGCGGCGTACCGAGCGCGAGTCGAGCGGCGAAGGTCGCTTGGTCGTGTGGCAACGCCGCGCCTTCGGCGCAGTCAAAAGCTTCCTCGACGACGCGCGCCAAGAACCGCTCGCGAAACGCTTCGACTTCCGCGCGCGGAACCAAGAATGCGGCGCGCAACGAAAACGGCGGCGGACATTGCTTGGCAAAGGCCGAAAGTGGGCTGCGAGCTGCCAGCGCGAAGAGCCTGCGAACTCCGAGCCGGGTAGCTGCTTGCGCTGCGCCCTGGGTCTCGAGCAAGCTCAAATCGACCGACGTCGAGCGATCGATCAAGGCCGGATACGAACGCAGCTCGGCGCCCAGTACGCGCCTCACGATGAACGCAGGTAACTCGCCAAAATCCCAGCTCGTGATGCCCGAGCGCTCCCATTTCGCAGGTGGCGCCGCGCGCCGCAACGCCTCGCGCGCACGTCCGCCGTGTTGCGCAATCAGCCCTGCCACGTCGCGACTCTGTGCAACCGTACGCCCGCCCTCGCCGACCACACGACAAGTGAGCCGCATGTACGGCGGCACCGCCTCCAATCGAAACGCACTTTCCGGCAAATCCACTCCGGATTCGGCCGAGGCGACGCGCGCGAGCGCCGGCAACATCGGCCCCTCGAACGGCGTGAGCCGAGCAGCGACTCTCTGGGCGAGTTCGGGAATGGAGCCGAGTTCACGCCGAAGCGCCCGCGGCAGCTCGCTGAGCAGAGCCGTAATTTTCTGGGTGTGCCAACCCGGGATCGTCCAATCGAGTTCCCCCGGGTCGAGCTGCAGCAAAAGGGGTAGAGGGACCGACAGCGTGATGCCGTCGTCCTCCGCGCTTGGGTCGAAGCGATAACTGACGGGGATTTGCGCCCCGTGGACTTCGAGCGTGTCCGGGTAATGCTGCGGCAAGAGGCCCTGCTCGAAGGTGAGCACGTCATCCAAGCTCAGACGCAACAGATCCGGTTTTTTCGCTTCTGCAACCTCGCGCCAAGCCTCGAAAGTTTTGCCGTTGACCACCTGTTCGGGCACGCGCTGTTCGAAAAACGACAGCAGCGCTTCGTCGTCGGCCAGTAGATCGCTCTGACGCGCCTTGTCACGGTGACGCGCCACTTCTTCGAGCAGCTTGCGATTGTCGCTCTGGAAGCTGCCCTTGCTGCGATACTCCCCCCGCACCAACGCGTGCTCCAAAAACATCAACCGCGCGCGCACCGGTGAGACCGTCGCGTAGTCGACAGCGCGACCGCGAAATACCGGCAAACCAAAGAGCGTGGTGTTCTCCTTGATCGAGCTGCGAGCGGACTTTTCGGACCAATGCGGGTCGGAATAGCTGCGTTTGAGCAGATGCGCCCCCACCTCGTCCAACCATTCTGGATCCAACTTGGCGGCGGTCCGCGCAAACAACTGACTGGTCTCGACCAGCTCGAAAGCCATCACCCACGCGGGGGGCTTCTTGGCCAGCGCCGAGGACGGATGCAGCATGAAGCGGGTCTGCTTGGCGCCGATGTACACGCGCTGTTCGGGATTCCATTGGCCAATCTTGGACAACAGCCCAGTCAGCAACGCTCGATGCAGGCGCACGTCGAGATCCGTCGCGTTGCCCGGCGCCGTCCGGCTCGCCTTCGGCGCACTCAGCTGCAGCTCTTTGGCCACGTCCTCGAGCTGCCGATGCACCTCGCCCCATTCGCGAATGCGCAGGAAAGAAAGCAGATTGTCACGACACAGCCGCCGCAGCTCGCCCACGCTCTTGGCCCCGCGCACGAAAGCCCAGAGCTTGAGTAGACCCAAGAAATCCGAGCGCTCCTCGCGAAACCGCTGGTGCAGCTGATCGGCCTTCTGCTCCACCCCACGCGGACGCTCGCGCGGATCTTGAATGTTGAGCGCGGCTGCCAAAACCAGCACCTCGGCCACGCAGCCTTCTTCGACCCCCGCCAAAATCATGCGCCCGATCCGCGGGTCCACGGGAAAACGCGCGAGCCGCGCGCCGAGCGCGGTCAACTTGCGCTCGGCGTCCAACGCGCCGAGCTCTTGCAACACTCGGTAGCCCTCGGCGATCGCGCGTGAGTGCGGCGGATCCAGAAACGGAAAATTTTCGACGTCGCCCAGCGCCAGCGCCTTCATCCGCAAGATGACGCCCGACAGTCCGGTACGCTTGAGCTCTGGGTCGGTGAACGCAGGCCGCCCTGCAAAGCTGTCCTCGTCATACAAACGCACGCAGATGCCATCGCGAACGCGCCCGCAACGCCCTTTGCGCTGGTCCGCGCTAGCCTGCGAAATCGCCTCGATGTGCAAGCTGGTCGTGCCCGTGCGCGACTCGTAGCGCGAGAGCCGCGCCACCCCGGTATCGATCACGTATACGATGCCGGGGATGGTGAGCGAGGTCTCGGCCACATTGGTGGCGAGAATCACGCGCCGCTCCGAGATGCTCGAAAACACCTTGCGTTGATCACCGGCCGACAACCGCGAATACAAAGGCTGCACCAGAGTGTGCCGCAGCTTCTTCGCGACGAGCTCCCGCTCGGCCTCGCGGATCTCCCGCTCGCCCGGCAGAAACACCAAGATGTCGCCGCGCGGATCGAGTGAACTGATCGAGGCCACGGCATTGGCGACCGCCTCCGGCAAATCCAGCTCGGGCTCCGGAGGCTCGTACAAGACCTCGACTGGAAACGTACGCCCCTCGACCTGAATCACCGGTGCGCCCGCGAAGAAGTTCGAAAAGCGCTCCGTCTCGATGGTCGCCGAACTGATCAAGACCTTCAGATCCTGGCGCTCCGGCAAGATGCTCTTCAGCCAGCCGAGCAAGAAGTCGATCGTCAGGCTGCGCTCGTGCGCTTCGTCGATGATCAGCGTGTCGTACCGCTGCAGCAAGCGATCGCCCTGAATCTCGGCCAGCAAAATGCCGTCCGTCATGAACTTGACGTACGTGCGCGGGCTCGTGCGCTCCTCGAAGCGAATCTGGTAGCCCACCTCCTGGCCCAACTCACACTCGAGCTCACTCGCCACCCGCGCCGCAACACTGGTCGCCGCAATTCGCCGCGGCTGAGTGACCCCGATCAGGCCTCCAGTGCCACGCCCCATGTCGAGCAGGATCTTCGGCAGCTGGGTGGTCTTGCCCGAGCCGGTCGCGCCAGCCACGATCACGACCTGATTTTCCTCTACCGCACGTGCAATGTCCTCAACGCGCGCCGAGATCGGCAATTCCGCCGGAAAGCGAATGCGCGCCCGCCCGGAGTCGGGGCGCGCAGGCATTGGGACGGAAGGAGAGCCGGACATGGCGACGCCTGATTAGCACGCGTCTGCGGACCTGGGGGCACGGACCGAGACTAGAGCGCCAGCTCGGCGCCGAGCAGGAGCGGGTGCAAGCGGCGACCCAGGAAAGGGCGGGCGGGCGCCGGGCGCGAGCCAGCCGGCGAGATCGGTGTTGGGCAGTCATGAGCGACGCGGGTCAGCACGCAAGTGTACCTCGACTGGCAATCTGTCAGTCGCACTCAACCTCTGACAGTGCGTCCAGCATTACTGCTATGGATTTAAATCCGACTGCTGAGGTGTTTTATTTGTTGACCAATCGAGCGCGATGGCTCAAGCTGCGTGGGTCATGTTGTGCATAGCCCTAACCCCCTGCACGGTCTGGATTCGCGAAAGCGATTGCCAGCCGAGCTACGCGCATTTCCCAATGCTCGTGAAAGGTCTGGGCAGCTAGGGCGCGCTTTTACACTGGAATTTCAGTGGAAAGCCGCCCGGGAAACCGAGGCGGCTTTTTTCGTTTTGGGCTTGGGGCTCAACCTCGGAAGTCGACCGGCGCTGTCGACGGGGGCGGCACGGCTAGCGGGTTCGATCCCACACGGACCAACGATCGGAGCGAAGAGTGTATTCAAAGTCGATATCTACAGTCAAACGCGTGACCCGCTAATAGCGAGTCCGTGGCGTAAAGGAAGCGTGCCGGGCTTTTACCCCGTGCGGCGAGAGTTCGAATCTCTCCGGACTCACTCGAGAGCTAGCTAGCGTTCGCCGCGGCGAATTGTCGGCATTTCTCGGCTTCCCGCGTTCGTAGCTCATTGGTCGAGCAGCGGTCTCTTAAACCGCCGGTTGAGGTTCGATTCCTCACGGACGCACTTGGGCTCGCATTGGGCCCTATTTCCGGGTTTCCAACAGCAGCACGTGCGGCACTGAACCGCTCGCACGTTGCTTCGAAGGAAGCCCCCGGAACTCGAGGCGCAAGTGTGCCCGCGATCTCTGACAACCTAGAAACGGCGTGACGGCGTGCGTTGAAGCGCGTGGCGGTCTCCCGTCTACGTAAAAGCAAAGGGGCGGCCCGCAAGGGTCGCCCCGATCTTGTAGGGCTTGTGTGTTGGAACACTGGGCAGATTGTTACTCTGTCTTCCGCAGGTTCGATCCCTGCCCCTACAGCCGATGTTCGAAGCGCCGTCGTCGAGACGTGCTGCATCATCCCTCGACAGCTGACCCGGTGATAGCGCTCGTCTGAAGTGCGAGAGAGGCTCGTTCGACTCGAGCTCGAGGGACCGGAGTGTAGGCCAATGGTAGGTCGCACCGCTTGGGACGGTGAATTCGCGTGTTCGATTCACGCCACTCCGACCGTGGTCATGGTGTAGCGGCTCTGCACGGCTGGCTGTGGCCCAGCAGGTTCGGGTTCGACCCCCGATGATCACCCACCGTTTTCCAACTCGCCGAACGATCTCGGCTTGTGATGGCTTCGTGATGCGACTGGTGTCGCAGTTCCTCTGTCTAAGGAATGAGACGAGTTCGATCCTCGTACGAGGCGCAAATAGGGTGCAGGTCATGGTGACCAATCCGTGGGATGGCGTTCGATTCGCCAGCACTCTGCCGGGCCGATCAGCTGGAGCAATTCAGCTGGGACGCCCGACCACGGGGATGGACGCAGAAGGCTGCTGGTTTGCCTTGCAAGCAGGCCGACTCGGAGCGTTACCGAGCATCTCCACGGAAGTAGCACCGCGGCCGAGTTGCGCCGCGGTGCGTTTGCCCATGCAGCACGATGGTCGTGCACCTCGTTGGTATCGAGGGGGGTTCGGTTCGATTCCGAACGTGGGCTCCGGCAGTCCCGAAGGCACCTGCTGAGAGCGAATCCGAAAACCTCGGACCCGTTCTTCTAGGCGGTGCGAATAGGGACGGCCATTGCGGGCATTTCTCTAGGCGAGAAGCCGGCCTTCCAAGCCGTGCCAGCCGAGTTCGAATCTCGGTGCCCGCTCTCTCTCTCGTTGCGAACGAGGCCGATTGGTAAGGCGAAAATCTGCCAAGTTTTTCGATGCGGGTTCGATTCCCGCCGTTCGCTCCCGAACGCGACGACGTGCAGCACTGGTGTGCGCTGCGGGCTCTCAAACCTGCGATGGCTCGGCTCGATCCCGAGGCACGTCTCCCACCCGACGCCCCGTTCGACTACTGGCTAGGGCGCGACTCCTTCAAAGTCGAGGAATCGGATAGATACCGATACGGGGTGCCATGTCTCGGCCGGCGGATCCGGCGGCAGGTCTACGAAACCAGCTGGCGAAGGTTCGACTCCTTCTCGGGACGCCAATTGCTCTCGCTCGTGGATCGAGCGTCGCGCCTCCGAAGCGTGACAATGCCGTTCGACTCGGCACGAGAGCGCCGCAGGCGAGTGAAACGGCATTACACGCTGGGCTCATACCCAGAAACACCGAGGTTCAACCCCTCGGGCCTGCATCCGGTGACAACGCAAGGAGCGACGCGGCCCTCATAAGGCCCGCGGCTGTGGTTCGAGTCCACGTGTCACCACTCGGGGTCGGCCAATGGTCTCTTGACCGACGATCCTTCCGTGCGCACCCCGAAGAATGCGCTCGTCTGGTGAAATAGCAAACACGCGCAGCTCAAGCCTGCGTGCCTTCGGGCTTGCGAGTGCAATTCTCGCGGCGAGCACGACGAACGAACAGAGGAACATCATGCACACGCGAACGCTCCTGCTTTCTCCGTACTACCTGCCGATCAAGATCCTGCGCTGGCAGGACGCCGTGAAGATGAAGTACGAAGGCACGGCGGACGTTCTGGCCGAATACGAGGACGAAATTTCGTCGCCGTCGGTAACGTGGAAGGTGCCGGCGGTCATGCGTCTGCGTCGCATGCCCGCTGCCCGCAAACGCGGCTTGCGCTTTTCGCGCCTGAACGTATACGAGCGCGATGGCTTTCGCTGCCAATACTGTGGCGGCAAATTCCCGATCGAATGGCTGTCCTACGATCATGTCGTACCGCGTTCGGCGGGCGGCAATACGACTTGGACGAATATCGTGACGGCGTGCAAGAAGTGCAATTCGCGTAAAGCGAATCACAGCTGTGACGACGCCGGGATGTGGCCGCTCACGGTCCCGCGCTGTCCCCGCTCTCTGCCGCAATTGCGGCCGGCCATCGATCTAGGTAACGCGCCCGAGGAGTGGTTGGGGTTCGTGCGCGATCTCGCGTGAGCGGCGGGGAAGGCGCACTGGCAGTGCCGGCACCGGTCTCTAAAACCGGAGCAGGCGAAACAGGGGTTCGGCTCCTGCCGCTGGCTCGCCTCCACCGCTTTCCGGCCTGCTGGGCCCCTTGGAGGACGCGCGCTTTCGTAGTGCGCTCGCGCGGGTTCGATTCCCGACCGCAGCTCCGTCGGTACGCTTGTACTGGAAACACGATCGGCCTGATGTTCGGCAGTCAATGGACTCGAAGCGAGCGCTCAGTAACGGTACGTTCCGGGCGGTGAACTCACCGGCCCATCCAGCGCGACTGCGCCACGTGCCAGCACTCGATGGCCTACGTGGGCTGGCGCTCGTCGGGGTGCTCTTGTTTCACGCCAACGGCGCGTTGGCCGGTGGCTACTTGGGCGTCGATCTGTTCTTCGTCTTGTCCGGCTATTTGATCACCTCCCTGCTCTTGGCGGAACACCGCGAGACCGGACGGATCGCGCTCGGGCCGTTTTGGATTCGTCGCGCGCGACGCTTGTTTCCCGCGCTGCTTTCGCTGATGCCAGTCGTCGCCATCTACGGGCGCTACTTCGCCCGCCAGGACGAGCTGCTCACGGTGCGTGCACAGGCGCTCGCGGCGCTCGCCTACGTAGCCAATTGGCAGGCGATTTTCCGGCATCAAAGCTATTGGCAGTTGTTCGCCGCGCCGTCCCCGCTCGAGCACACCTGGAGTCTGTCGATCGAAGAACAGTTCTACGTGCTTTGGCCGTTGTTGGTCAGCCTCGTGCTACGACGGAGGGGGACTCGCACGCTGCTCGGCGTGTGCCTCGTGCTCAGCGCGTCGTCGATGGCCGCAATGTGGTTCGTGTTCGATCCGGGGAACACCACACGAGCTTACTTGGGGACGGACACCCGCATGGCGGGCATCCTATTCGGCGCAGCGTTGGCCACGTTGATCTCGCCGAACGATCACTTCGGTGTGCGCACGGTGCGTGCGCTCGACGCTTTCGGGCTACTCGCGGTTCTCGGTCTGGGGTTTGCCTGGGCAACACTGCGCGGGACCAATCCGTTTCTTTACCACGGGGGCTTCTGGCTCACGGAGCTCGCTGCGCTGCTGCTGATCGCTTGCGCGATCGCCGGCGAACGCAGCTTGGTAGCGCGCGCGCTCGCTGTTCGCCCGCTCACTTGGCTCGGTACGATCAGCTATGGCGTTTATCTGTGGCACTGGCCGGTGAACGTGTTTTTGTCGACCGAGCGCACGCATTTGCATGGGTTCGGCCTGCACGCGGTTCGTTTCGTGCTCACCTTCGCAATCGCGATCGTATCCTACCGATTTCTGGAGCAACCGATCCGTAAGCACGGTGTCCCCTTCAATCGCCCACTTTACATCGTGCCCGGGGCGGTCGCGTTGTCCGTGTTCCTAGTCGTGCACGCGACCTACGCCGAGGGTCGCCGCGAGCCACCCGCGCATTCCGCTCAGCTACCTAGCGTCGGCTCGCCGCCGGAATTCGTGCGTTTTCGCGTCGCCGTCTTCGGCGACTCGACCGCGAACTCACTGGGCTGGAGTCTACGCAACTTGCATGGGCAAGGCGTTGCCGTCGAGCTGCTGGGCAAAGACGGTTGCAATATGCTCGAAGATACCTGCGAGGGCTCGCGCTGGGTCGAGCAGGTGCGCTCGCTGCAGCCAAACGCGAGCATCGTCTACTTGGCGGGCGTGTTTCTATATGGCTTCCACGTGAAGGACGATTGGTACACCGCATGTCGCTCGGACTGGGACGACAAACTCGGCCGCGTGCTCGTGCTGCGCCTGGCTGAGCTGGCTCACGAAGGCGGGATCGTGTTCACCGCTACCGCGCCCTACCCAGTCGGCCCCTACGAGAACGACAGCAACGATCGACGAGAGTTTCACCAGCGCGTTGACTGCATCAACGCGGTGATCCGCAAGTCCGCGGCGGCCGTGCCCGGCGTGCGCGTACTCGACATTGGCGCTCAGCTTTGCCCAGGCGGCGTTTGCCAGCAGGACATCGGCGCGAGCGAACCGATCCGCCCCGACGGCGTGCACTTCTCGATCGACGCCTCGAAAGGCTTGGCCCATTGGGTGTACGAGGAGCTGCGGCGCTGAGCTCGGGGCGAAGCTATGACAAGGCTTGGTTGGACGCGGCAACGCCCGATCTGGTCAAAGGCCTGCGCGGCGGAGTGGTCACGCTGGTGCCTTTTTATCTTGCGATTTGGCTCGATCGTCACGAGTTCGCCTGGATGGCCCTGGGCGGCTGGCTCGGCACCTTGGTCGACCCGGGCGGACTTCGCAGCACGCGCGCCAAAACGACGAGTGCGTTTGCGCTGTTCGGCGGGGTCGCCTTGGGGATCTCCGAGTCGCTGGCGCGGAGTACTTGGCTTGCCACGCTCGGGTTAGTGGTGATCGCGTTTCCGGCTTCGCTCTTGCGCTCACTCGGCGCTGTCTGGGCGAGCGCGGGTACGATGCTCACCATCGTGGTCGCCATCGGCAGCGCCCAAGGAGGTTCGGCGCCGCTGCTCGATGGGGCGTGCTTCACCTTGGGCGCGGGCTTCGCTACCTTGCTCTCGTCGGTGATTTGGCCAATCTGGACGCACCTACCGCTGCGTCGAGCGGAAGCCAATGTGTTCGAGGCGCTATCGCGCTACGCGAGCGAGATCGAGGCTTGCGTGCGGGCGGGCGCAGCGGACGGTGATCCACGCTGGAGCGAACTCGCGCGCGTTCACCACCGCCTCATTCGCAATGCGATCGAGGAGGCGCGGCGCTTGGCGCTCGGAGGCCGCGCGCGGCGGGCGGGCGAGACCCGCATCGGCAGCAATTTGCGCGTGTTGCTCGGCTTGGCGGAAGCGCAGTTTCCGCTGCTCGTCACGCTCAAGGAGGCCAGTGAGCTCGAGCCAACGCCCAACGCGCGTCGCGCCGTCCTCACGCGCTTGCACCGGCTCGCCGAACGCAACAACGACACCGCCACCACGCTGCGCACCCCCACCCTTCGCGCGGAGGACAGCACGCCGACGGTCCCTCCTCCAGGAAGCGCGGCCGACAGAAGCTCCTCGATTGCCGCGCTATTGGAACACCTAGACGACGCTAGCCGCGCGGCTCAGGCGCTGACCTCCGCCTTGGATGCACGAGCCAACGTAGAACCAGACGCTGCGAACCAGAATCAGAGAACACTGCGCGATCGGCTGCGCTCGTGGCGCGGCGATTTGGCCGTATTGCGAGACGCCTGTTCGCCGCGCTCGACGTTCTTTCACCACGGCCTGCGCGTCGCATGTACGGTGGGGATTGCGTCGCTCGTGGGGCACCAGGTCTCGGTGCACCCGCACTGGGTAACGGTGACGGCCCTGGCCGTGCTTCAGCCCTATTCAGGCGCCACCGCCGCCAAGGCCGCACAGCGCGTGCTCGGCACCGTGCTGGGTAGCATCGCGGCCGTTGCGATCACATTGCTCTTGCACTCACCGGTAGCCTTGGCGGCAGCCATGTTCCCGTTGTCGGTGGCCGCCGTCGCCACGCACCGGCGCAATTATCGACTATTTACGTTCTTCCTTACGCCCGTGTTCGTGCTGCTGGCCGAGCGCTTTCATGGCGATTGGTGGGTGGCTGCCGCGCGCGCCTCGGACGCCGCGATCGGCGGTGGGATCGCGTTCGTGGCCGCCGTATTCATCTTCCCTTCACGCGAACGCACGCGCTTGCCCGAGCTCTTGGCTCGCATGCTGGATGCCTTGGCCAACTACGCGGTGGCCGTCTTCGAGGGCTACGCGGACCGTCATACCGAGGCCGCAGAAGCGCGCATCATGAGCGAGCGCCGCGCTGCGGGGATCGCGCTCGGTGAGGCAGAAAATTCTCTCGAACGACTGCT
>DATEPG010000347.1:0-24817 GCA_035273265.1 Polyangiaceae bacterium | reverse complement strand
GTGCGCTCATCTCGAGGACGTATTGCTCCGAGGTCGTGCTGGACTCAACAGTAGCCTGTGCTGTGGTTACGCCGGGCAAGGGTTTGCCCTGCTTGCCATGCATCGGCACACCGGAGACCAGATGTCGCTTCGGCTGGCTGCAGAGGTGTGCCGGCGTGCAATCGACGGAGCCCCCGAGGCATTGCAACGCAGTAGCTTGTTTCACGGCGATTTGGGCGTCGCCCTCCTTGCCGAAGCATTGGCCCGACCGAACGAATCGAGCATGCCACTGTTCGAAGCCGAGGGTTGGGCGAGGTCGGAAGCGTGACATCAACTCCTCGGGTTCTGATCCTGTTGCCTCAGCTGCCGCACGATCCCGCAAGCGGCGCCGCCCGCACTCTCAGCACGATCGGAGAATTGCTGGCAGCGAATGGCTTCGAGTGTGAGAGCATCGCGACCACCGCGTCTGGGGGGCACGCGAGAATGGATCTGGCACGCTGGTTGGCGGGGATGGACGTACCCATATACCGGGAACCCGCAGACACGGGAGGATTGATCCGCTTCGTTCGACGTGGCGTTGGCCACACGCTCGTCGACACTGGGGGCCGCACGGTAAATGGCTGGGAATCGGATCGCGGCGGTCAATACGACCAGTTGGTCGACGAGGCGCTAGCGCGCCAGAAGCCGGACTTACTGCTCACCTATGGAGGGTCGCAAGCGGAGATGGCGCGCCAACGACGTGCGCGCGACAGCGGAGCGCGTGTCGTGTTTGCTCTCTACAACGCTTGCTACGGTTCGCGATCATTTTTCGAACACGCAGATGACGTAATCACACCTAGCGAATTCCTCTCGCAATTCTACCTTCGTGCCTTTGGCCTACGCACGACGCCGTTGCCCACGCCGCTGTGGCAAGAGGATGTGATCGCGATAGACCGCGAACCCGCTTATCTGACCATGATCAATCCCGAGCCGGAGAAGGGGCTGATGTTCTTCGCCGCGCTCGTCGAGTTGCTGGCAAGAAAGCAGCCTCAGATCCCGATCGAAGTCTTCGCTTCCCGAGGCGGAGCGACATTTCTCGTGCAAACGGCCCTCATCGGCGGAATTGACCTCGCTCTGCACTCGAGGCTCGAGCTCCGCGATACAGAGGTCTCCCCAACTTCAGTCTACCAGAGATCGCGGGTCGTGGTCGTGCCGTCGCTGGTGGACGATGCAGCTCCGCGCGTCGTGGTCGAGGCCCAGGTAAACGGCATTCCCGTGCTGGGAAGCGACCGCGGGGGCATCCCCGAGATGTGCACCGACGCGGGCCTGGTGATTCCAATTCCGCGCGCTGTGCTTCCTGGCAGCCTGCGGTCCCCGCCTCCCGAAGCTGTTCGCCCGTGGGTCGAGGCGATCACCCGGCTCTTCGACGACCCCGCGGCCTGGGCCCGGGCGAGCGCGCGTGCCCGAGCCGCAGGCGCACGCTACCTTGCTGCTGCGGTGAGCGAGCAGTATGCAAACCACTTCCGACAGGTCTTGGACAAGCCGAGGGTAGGCCAAGCCGGATCGTAGGATAGTATCGGACGGAATCTAGTCGGCTCGAGCGGCACGGACCAGCGTCAGCTCGCTGCCCTTCACGGGCCGACAAGCAGGTCCATGGTGCCGTGTTCCACGACTTTTCCATCGCCTTCTCTCCACACCAGAGCGTCGGAGCCGTCGGGAAAGAAAGCGCGCAGCTGGGCGCTAGACATGTCGGGACCGTGCTCGACAGCGAAGACGGTGCCGTCAGATACCGCCAGCACGGCGCGATCGTAGGTTTCCTCGTCCAGCGCAAGGCGCCTGACGAGCTTCCATTTATCGCCCTGGAGATTCTTCCATTTATCGCCCTGGAGATTGAAGATCACGATCTCTCGCATACCTTGCAACGTGCGGAAGTAGGAAACGGTCGCTACGTCACCGCGAATAGAGAACGTGGCCAGTTTCAGCTCCAGGTTGCCAAACTCCGCGTGCGGGGCGAGCCGAAAGAGCTCCCGCCCTTCCGTGTCGAGCACTGAGACATCCCGCGCGTACCAACCGAGGGCCACGTTGGTAACAAATTTGGAACGGCTGGTGACAAGCATGCGACCGTCACTCAAGACGCCAAGCATGCGACCGTAGTCTTCATCCAGATCGATCAGCGCCTCCCCATCGCGATAGAGCTTGGTCGCGTGCTCGCACTGGTAGTAAAGCGCGCCCGCATCGTCGACGGCGAAGCTGCCCTTCACCCGATTGCCACATGGGCTGGCTTCAAGTTCTTCCCACGACACCTCGGCGCGCGCGAGTAACCCTAGGCTGCTCGAGTAGTAGTAGACGCGATCGCGGGGCCCAAAGCGATAAGACGCGCCGTAGCATTCAAAACCGCCGCTAATGTAGTTTGGATCGAGCTCGGGCCAAACGGATTGAAGTGCGCCCGCGTGGCAACTGCCGGGGGAGGTCGTGCCCGCAACGTACACCCGGTCCGCGAACGGAACCGTGTTGTCTACGGTAGCATCAGGACAAACATGCCCATCGTCCACCGCGCCATCGCAATTATTGTCCTCCCCGTCGCAGATCTCGAGCTCCGGATCGTCACACGTCAATACAATCGGACGCTCAGGCAGCACATCCTCGACGAAGTAGGCCCACTCCCCGCAAGTCTCGCAAGCAAGGAGCTGCGTGTGGATCTGATTCGACCCCTGTGCACATCCGACGAACGCCTGGGCCATGCACCCAAGGCACTCCCGGAGCTCCGCTTGCCGTACCGCGTTGGTGGTCAGCAGTTCCTCGTCGCACTCCTCCGCGAGGCCATACAGCGTGGATTCATCTTCGCCCGAGAGCGCCGCCCCGTAGCAGCCTAGTGCGTGACCGACTACTTCGTCGCAGGTTTGAGGCGCATCAATCGGTGCAGGGGTTCCGCTCGGCCCTTGCGCGCCTGGTGCGCTACGCTGACTCTTACCCTCAGTGCCACAGCCAACTAGCGCTGCCAGCACCAAAGCGCTCCAGCCCCACCGCAGGTGTCGTTCGGATAACATCTGCTAAGTCTAGGGTCCTGAGCAGATGAGCGAAAGTCGGATCGCGAGAATGGACGAACAACGGCGGCGCGGCTTGACTCCGGCCCCTTTCACGTTGCTACGCTGCGGTGTTGAGTTTGCGTGTTTTGCTCGCTGACGGCGGCGTCGCACCAGAGCAGCGCCCAACGAGCGCGAGGGCGATCGTTGCTGGATGTAGGACCCAGTGAGCATCCGGCCGTTGCCCTCGTCCACGCACGCTTCGCCGTTACTGCTCCTTGATCTCGGCTTCTACGAGCAGGGTCAACAACGTCAAGGACTCTTGCCACCCGAGATAGCAAGCCTCGGCCGGAATCACGCTGGGGATGCCTTCCTGAACGATGGTCAGCTCGGTGCCAACGGACACCTTCTTCAGCGTGATCGTCGTCTGCATTTGGCCCGGTAGGTTCGGGTCGTCGAACTTGTCGGTGTGGCGAATGCGCTCGTTGGGCGCTAGCTCGACGAACTCCCCACCGAACGAATGGCTTTGCCCGGTCGTGAGGTTCGTGAAGGACATCTTGTAGCTACCGCCGACTTCGGCCCTGATCTGGTGGACTTTGCCCGTAAAGCCGTGCGGTGGCAGCCACTTTGCCATGGCATCGGCATCGAGGAACGCACGGTAGATCCGCTCGGCTGGCGCACGAAGTACTCGGTGAAGCTTGACGGTGCTCTCGGTCATGGTGCTGTTCTCCTTGTTGTGGTGCGGCAGTCAATGCCATCGGCAGTGAACCTGCTCATCTACAACCGCGACGAACGAGCGAAGGTCGGATCGACACAGCCCCCAATCTTTTCTTGAGGGAGGCTCATGTTGGCGCAGTTTAGCTGTGATCCAGCGTCGGAAGGCGTCGGAGACGCGGTGAGATCCTCGAGCTAGGAGCACGCCAACCATCGTCAACGTGCTGCCCTGACCCGATTACTTGGACGGAGCGGGAGCGGTCGGCGTTGGTGCGGGCTCTGGATCAGGATCTGGAGCTAGCGCTTTTCCCACGCCTTCGATCGCGCTCTTGATCGCACGCAGGTTGGTCGAACCGGCGATGATGAAGAGCGTAGAGAAGTTGCTGGAGCTGACCACGCTCCAATCGTTCGGCACGGAATAGAGGTTGGCGACGATCGATTGCCCCCAACCGTAGCCGAGCTGGGTGCCGAACAAGAGCTCACCGCCGTCCCCATAAGAGCCCAGCCCCAAGGAGAGGCCGACCCGATGGGCGCGCCCTTGCACCAGGTTTCCGAGGGACGGCGCAGGCTCTGGCGAAAGCGGCGCGAACGGGCTCACATTCGTCCACAAGCCCCCGAGCACGCTCAGGCGCCGAGACATGAAGTACTCGCCGCCGATGGCGGCGTTCAGGGTCGGCAGCGCGCGAGTCGTGTATTTGGCCTCGAACGACGAGGTCGTGAGCGCGTTCTGGGCCGTCGATGTACTGTCCACGTGCATCGAGCTGGCCAAAGCTTCGCGATAGCCGAAGGTGAACGAGGCATTGGCCTCGATGGTGAGGCGCTCGAACGCCTTACCTACGCCAACGGCAATGCGAACCGGCGGCTTCGCGCGAAAGGTTCCCGAGCCGCGCGCGATAGTTGCCGCAGATTCCGCTTGCGCGTCGAACGACTGATGCAGGGTCGCCGCGTATTTGCCCGAAAGGTGCAGGGACGGGATCTGCATGCTGGCACCGAACGTGACCCCACCGAGCCGGAAGGTTCCACCGACGATCGCCGTAAGATCGATCGATGAGCCGTTGCCGGCAGCACCGAACGAAGACTGCACGGCGCTGCCGTCGATGGTCGAGGTGATGCTCGACGCGTCTTGAACGAACGACATCGTGGTGTAGGCCACCTGCAGCGAAGCGCCGAGCGCGAGCTTGTCGTTGACCTGCGCGCTGTAGCTCGGACCCACGTGCACGCGGTTCCATTTTCGAGACAGAGACACGGCTTGCGCGGTGGTTCCGGCGGTCGTGGGCGCGTGCACGGACAGCCCTGGCACGACCAGATCCTCCGATTCGAGCGTCGCCAGGCAAACGGCGAACTTCTGGCGGCCGCCCTTCCACGGTGTGGGATCGTCCTTCGGGGCCCCCTCCTTCAGCGCGGAAAGCGAGAGAAACAAACAGAGCGTCGAAGGGACGGTGGTGATGCGGGAAGAGGAGATCGAGCGCTCACCGAGGGACACCTCCCCGAAACGCGGATCGACACTCGACGGTTGATGCCAATCCTTGAAATGATTGACCTGCAGCGCCAAGAAATTCACGCTGAAGGCGAGTCGGCGGTCATCGATGCCGACCACGGTGGCGGGATTCAAGAACGGCGCCGCACCATCCCGCCCGAGTGCGACCCCGGTGTTGCCCATGAGCGCACTTCTCCCGCCGAGCGGCGAAGAGCGATCGTTGGCCTGCGCGCGCGCGCGCGCCGCATCCGTGAGAATCAGACTGATGATGAGGGCCGCCAGGTAAGCAACCCGCGCGATGCGGCCAGCGTCGTTCATTGATTCGCTGCACGTCCGCAGCGCGGACCTAGCCTTGTCACGGCGCGGCTTCGTTGTCCCGAAATTCCTGCGCGGAAGACTCGCGAGTGGAGGCGCGAGCGACTATCGAGCAAACCGACGTGAGGCCGAAATGCTGAATTGGCTTGGAGAGCTCGTCGCTCGTGATGCCCGCGCGGGCTTGGCCCCGAGCGCTTCTCACTTGATCACGAGCACGGGCCGAGGCTGTGACATCGCCCCCCCCGTGAAACTAGATTATCCCTTCGCGTGAGCGAGGCCGTCCGGCGACCTGGCCCCCTCAGCGCTTCTGGTGCTTCGTGAGCCAGCCGTATACGTCGTTGCCCGCGCTCAGATCGTAGGTGCGAGTCCAAGAGTCGTGCTTCACGCCCGGGTAGACCGTGAGTTTGGCAGCCACGGGCGGCGGGCTGCATGCATTCAGCTTGGCCATTGGCTCGGTCGAACCCAGTGGCGAAACCGAGGGGTCCAGCTCCCCGTGCAGCGCCCAGATTGGCACCCGACCCAAGGCACAGCCCGCCTTGGCGAAGGCGTCGCGCCCGTCACCACAGACGAGCACCGCGGCGGCGACGACTTCAGCGCCGTGATCGCCCAGATAGTTCCAGCTGCCTATCGCTCCGCAGCTCAAGCCAGTCAAGTACACGCGCGTGAGATCGACGTCGTAGTGAGTGAGCGCAAACTGAATGAACGCGTGGATTTCTTGCGAGGAAGGACAACCTTGGCCCGGGTGCTGCGGAGAGAGCACGATGAATTTGCGATCCGCGGGCCAGCGGTCTTCTTTCACCAAGCGAGGCGGGCCGCTTTCTGGGAGCTTTTGTAGCGCGGCGAGTGAACCATCGCCGTTTTCACCCATGCCGTGCAAAAAGACCAGCAGCGGATAGCGTGCACCGTTGCCGTAGTGCGGGGGAAGGTACTCCCAAAATCCCGACGTCGCGCCCGGCACGGAGCCAACTGGGCGCGCGACGTGACGGGAGGAACTCGGCCCGATCGGTGCGCCGCCACTCGGCTCCGGCGCGCCACCGCCACTGCCGCTCGCGCCGCCAGTGGCGGCACCTGCACGTGAGCCTGCTGTGCCGCCCGCAGTGAAAGCGTTCGTCCCGCCGGCACCGCTGGTGCCCTTGACTGTGCCGCTCGCAGCGTGGCAACCGGCGACGGAGAGCATGGCGAATACCAGCCCTGCGCTCGAAGTGTGAAGCGAAACCCGAACCGATGGTGTCATGCCAGCTCCTGCTACCTGGAGCCCAGCTTGCAGCGCTTCGGGCTGCAACGCCAGCTCGGCCCGCGAATACAGGCCGAGCACCGACACCGCAATCTTGGCCCTTTCTTGGTCGAAGAGTTGCAATCGAGGCCAACCCTGCACGAATCCCCCGAGCTGCAACACAGCTCCCCCGCCGCTTGAGTCGGATGGACAAGTCACCAGGCGCGCGGGCTATGCTTGTGGGCCATGCGTATCGTATCGACGACCCTTACCGGGAATAACGAGGCCATCATCGAGGATGCGTTGCGAAGCGTCGTCGACTGGGTCGATGCCTGCTTGGTCGTCGACACGGGCGCGACCGACCAGAGCTTGCAGCGGGCACGCGTCGTTGCTGGCGACAAGTTGCTCGAAAAGCGCCTCGAGTGGCGTAACGACTTCGCGGCCGCCCGCAATTTTTGCCTCGATGCCGCCACCGAGCTCGGTTTCGACTGGGCGGTGACGCTCGATACCGATGAGCGCCTCGATCTGGGCGGGGTTCAGCTGCGAAGCGAACTCGAGCGTGCGACGGAGGGCGTGCTCTACGTGGGGGACGTCGGGCACAACTACGTCAAGGAGCGATTCTTTCGGCTGCCCATGAGTGAGCGATGGAGCGGACCGACCCACGAAGCGTTTGCCGCCTACAAGGTCGGCTGCCGCACGCTCGATGGCGTCACGTTCAGTGAGCTTGCCAAGTCGCCGGAGGACTATCAGCGGAAGTTCCGGCGCGATGCCCAGGCACTGGCGAGCCACGCGGCGGCGAACCCCAGCGACCCGCGTTGGCATTTCTACCTCGGAGAGTCTTACAGAAACCTGCGCGAGCACGAGCAAGCGGTGGCCGCCTACGACCGCTGCGCGGCACTGCGAGGCTGGAACGAAGAATCAGCCTGGGCCTGCTACCGCGCTGCCGAGTGCCTGTGCGCACTCAATCGGTATGAAGAAGCGCTCGAGCGATTGACCACCGGGCTCGCTCGTCACGCGGGCATCGCCGAGCTAGCTTGGCTGGCTGGCTTCGTCTGTTATCAATTGGGGCGCGACGCGCAAGCCGTGTATTGGGCTCAGCTGGCGATCGTCCACGGCTGCTTCCGCGGCGATGAACGCACGATTGCTCGGATCGGTTTTCGCGATCCGGTCGGTCTGTGGGAAGGCCCGTACGACGTGTTGCGCTGGGCAGAGAAACGTCGCGGGAATAGCCAGGCTGCGGCCGAGGCCGAAACGCTGTGGGCGGAGGCCAAGGCAGCTCGCCAAAAGCCCGGAAAGTAGCCGGAGGAAGCGTCTTCGTGGCAAGACGCTTGCACAAAGCAATCGGGGGCGTGACTCCGACGAGCCGCACCCCCGATCCCAGTGCACGCGCTGGGCTGAGCGCGCTAGCTGATCAGCGCACCCAGAGCTGGATCGCGCCGCTGAGCGTACCCGTGTTGTAGCTTGCCCAGCTTGCCCGGCTAGCCGCAGGGCAGTTGGTGAGGACGGGAACCGAGGTCATGCTCGTGCCTCCGTAGAACCAGCAATCGGAACCACCATTGTAGCTGGTGCCGTTGCCCGGCTCGTCGCCCCACGCGGGCCAGGAATTGGTCGAGTCACGGCGGCAGTCGGTGCGCGCCTTCCAACCAGCATAGTTGCCGGTCGTGCACGCGTCTTTGGTGTGCCCGGTGCCGTCGCGGGACGAACCGCTGTGCGGGGCATCATAAGTCTCTTGGGCGGGGTTGAAACAGAACCGCTCGGTGATGTTGCGATAATTGTCACTGAACGTAACGCCCGTCCGCGGATAGTAGAACTTGATGACCCGCGAGCCGCCGGTTTCCCAAAGGTACATTTCGCCGGCACCCATGGCCACGAAGTCGAGGTAGTTCAACACGGTGGATGAAGGAGTCGTGGCGTTGGTCGGGGCAACACTGCTCGTCAGGCAGCCCCAGTTGGTATCGACGCCCTGAACCAGCGCGAGTGTGAAGCCGCCGCCATCGGTAGTCATGTCGCATCGGACTTGGAAAGCGCTCGCTGAGCCAAGTCCCTGCGGATCGACGTAGTACAGACCGTTTCCGGTGCTGTAACCATCGGCGAGGATCTGCTTGCAAGACTTGCCTGCAGAGAGCGCGGAAGTACCAGACTTGTTGAGCTTGCAGACATACGACGTCTGGTCGACCTCACCCGCTTCCAGAATGTTGTTCTTGGCCGTGCCGGTCGGAGTGCCGTCGTCGAGCCCCACCTGAACCTTGACGCCCTCGGTAAGGCAGATTGCGCCGACGGGTTCAGTCGTCATCTTGATCAGCGAGTTGATGCCAGCGGTTCCGGCTGCCCCGGTCGCGCCCGTTGCGCCGGTGACACCCGTTGCGCCCGTTGCGCCCGTTGCGCCCGTCGGACCAGCCACACCCGTTGCGCCTGTCGGGCCAGCAACGCCGGTCGCGCCGGTCGCACCCGTATCGCCCATCGCGCCGGTCGCGCCGGTCGCACCCGTATCGCCCATCGCGCCGGTCGCACCCGTATCGCCCATCGCGCCGGTCGCACCCGTATCGCCCATCGCACCGGTTGCGCCGGTTGCGCCGGTCGCACCGGTTGCGCCGGTCGCACCCGTATCGCCCATCGCACCCGTCGGACCGGCCGGCCCCGCGACGCCCGTTGCACCCGTCGGACCCGCTGCACCCGTCGCACCCTTTGCCCCCGTTGGACCCGCTGCACCGGTCGGACCCGCTGCACCCGTCGCGCCCGGATCGCCCATTGCGCCCGTCGCACCGGGATCGCCCATTGCGCCCGTCGCACCGGGGTCGCCCATCGCGCCCGTCGCACCGGGATCGCCCGTTGCGCCCTTCGCACCGGTTGCGCCCTTTGCGCCTGCTGGGCCGGTAGCCCCATCGACGCCGATGGCGCCGTTGCACACGTATTTGGTGCCCTCGACTTCGCTCTCGCCAAGTACGCCATCACTATCTTTGTCTGTACCGAAGTCGATCTTCTTGCCGCCATCGGTGCAGTTCTCACCGGCCGGCTCGTCACTCATCGCGAGCACGGCATTGAGCCCGTCGCGACCCGACGTCCCAGCCTTGCCGTCGCTACCGCCGCAAGCTGAAGAGAGCACACCAATGCCAAGAAGCCCAAGGATTGTTAGTCGTGTCATGAATCACCTCTGCGCAGCACGAGGCTGCAGCGGAACGAAGGTCACCTGAACAGCCGAATTGGAAGACCACCGTTCCTCTTTCGACCTGCGGGTTGGATAACGTCCTGCAGATCTGAAACTTCAGTCATCGTAACCGCGTGGATGATCATTCTTCCGAAGGGTGCCGTCCGAGCGCGCGCAACGCTCACGCTTCGCTTTGCGCTCCGCACACTGGCAACTCCAGCTCGTGCAATCCCCGGCGGATCGCGCGGAAGCGCTCGCTCGAACGCTGTGTTCCATAGCGAGACAGATTGTCCGGCCGGCGCGCCGCTATCGAGTTCGCGCAGCGACAGTCCGATCTGCAACGGTAACGCCATCTCGGCTCGAGTCAGCGCACGGTACGCTCAGCTACGAAGCGCGTGTGGACCTCGAGGACGACGACGGAGAGCCGCAGCGCGCGCGAACCCTGCCAGCCGAGTGGGGCGTCACGCAGTTCGGTCGCTGATCGGTGCTGCCGAATCGCGAAGTCGCGCCAAGACCTGGCCGGCGTTCAGTACGGACTAGCTAGTTCGTGCACGAACTAAAACGCTGACCCACAAAAGCGAACCCCGGCCTCGGGAGCCAGGGTTCAGTCTGTCTCTCGTCTCTTGGTCGGGCGGGCAGGGCGCCGTCCAGCACGGGCCAGCCCGCGCGGCGGAGCTGCGTTGCCAGGGAACGTGATGCTGTCGATACTGTGTCGAGCGTGCCGTAGCCGACATAAAATGGCACGGGGGTGAGCCCGGTAAAGACGCGAGCCTCTCACCTTTTTGGATACGATAACTATGGGTAAGGTAAGGTTTTTGGCGCGCAGCGCCGTTTCGCGCGGGCGTGCCAGTGCGGCTCCACGGGCAGAGGTTCCGCGCCGCGATCGCCCATTGCAGTGGACGCGCGAGCTATCTATCTTCGAGTCCGTCCGCGCCGCGAAATGCGATGTGGTTCGAGAAGGACGGAAGCATTTACGCATGGCGCAGTTCACGACCCGATTCCGATTCAAGGGAGGCGCATGGCGCGGACCGCTCGCGGTCGCCTGGGTGTGGCTGGCAGGCCCCGCGCAGGTTTTCGCCCAAGTGCCAACCCCTGCAGCTCCGGCGCCCGCTGCCGCACCGCCTGCGGCTGTGGCCGTGAAGCTTTCTCCCGAGCAGCTCGACTCGCTCGTGGCACCGATCGCGCTCTACCCCGACCCGGTGCTCGCCCAGGCCCTCGCTGCTTCGACTTATCCCCTCGAGATCATCCAGCTGCAACAGTGGCAGATCAAGAACCCGAACTTGAAAGACAAGGCGCTTGCGGACGCCGTGGCAGTGCAGCCTTGGGATCCGTCGATCCAATCTCTGGCCGCGATCCCGGAGCTGACGAAACGCCTCGCAGATGACATTCAGTGGACCACCGATTTGGGCAACGCGTTTCTGGCCCAGCAATCCGAGCTGATGGACGCGGTTCAACGCATGCGAAAGAAGGCGCAGGCCAAAGGGGCTCTCGCGTCGAACGAACAGCAGAAGGTCGAGACGAAGATCGTCGAGACGAAGGAAGTCATCGTTGTCGTGCCGGCAAAGCCTGAGGTTGTTTACGTCCCGGTATACAGCCCAACGGTCGTCTACGGGCCTCCCGTCTATCCGTACCCGCCGGTCTACTATCCACCCTACACGCCGGGCGCAGCCCTCGTGACGTTCGGAGTCGGTGTCATGGTTGGCGCGGCCATCTGGGGTGGCACGTGCTGTGGCTGCGGCTGGGGAGGGCACGGGCACGGACACGGCAGCGTCACGGTCAACAACTTCAACAACTTCAACCGGAACACGAACGTCAACCGGAACGGCAACGGCAACTGGCAGCACAACGCCGAACACCGAGGTGGCGCTCCGTACTCCGACAGGGCTACCGCGACCAAATACGGCGGTTCGGCACGCGGCGACTCGACCGCGAACCGCCAGCAACGAGCCGGCGGCCCGAGCGCCGGGAATTCGATGAACAGGACTCCGAGTCCGCGTCCCATGAACAACTCATCGTCCGGTCCTGGCGTTTCCGATCGGTCGGCGGGCGCCAGCCGCGACAGCGGGAATCGCGCCACGAGCGCGGGCTCGTCCAACCGCAGCGGCGGAGGCGCTGGCGATCGGATCGGCAGCCGCGAGATCGGCGGCAGCAACTCGAGCCCGAAGGGTGGCGGTGGATTCGGCAACTCGAGCGGCTTCAGCGGCGATAGCGCACGCGCTAACAGCTCGCGTGGGGCGGCAAGCGCCGGCGGTCGAGGTGGCGGTGGCCGCGGTGGGAGGCGATGACATGGTCCGCTTGAGCTCGACGACTCGCGCTGCACAAAAGTGGACCATTTGCGCTGGCTTCGGCTTGCTGCTCGGAGGCGTGCTCAGCTGTGCCGGATCCTCGAGCGGAGCTGCGACCGCCCAACCCGCGCAGCCGTCCCAGCGAACGTTCGTGTCTGCGAACGCCGCGGCGGACGCGCTCGTCACCGCTGCAGAAGCCTACGATGTCCCGGCTCTGAAAGAGATTCTCGGCCCGGACGGGGTCGATCTGATCGTTACGGACGACCCCGTCCTGGACAAAAACCAGGCGACCGCGTGGGCGGCGAAAGCGCGTGAGAAGGTGGTCGTCGTCAGTGACCCGAAGCACGCGCAGATGGCCACGTTGAACGTCGGTTTAGACGACTGGCCCATGCCGATCCCCGTGGTGAACGAGGCTGGCAAGTGGCGCTTCGACTCCCTCGCCGGTCGACAGGAGATTCTGTACCGCCGCATTGGCGAGAACGAGCTCGACGCGATCGAGGTGTGCCGAGGCTACGTCGAAGCCCAGGAGGAGTACGCGTCGGAGAAGCACGACGGCGCGCGCGTCAATGCGTACGCGCAGCGAATCATCAGCACACCGGGCCGGCACGACGGCCTCGCATGGCGCAACGCGGACGGCACCTGGGGTGGCCCGGTTGGCGAGGGGATCGCCCGCGTGATTGCCGAGGGCTATCGCGAGAAGTACCAGCCGTTCCATGGCTACTATTTCAAGATCCTGAAGGGGCAAGGCCCAGCGGCGCCGCTCGGAAAGCTCGACTTCGTCGTTCAGGGCGCGATGATCGGCGGCTTCGCGCTGGCCGCCGCACCCGCAAGCTACGAGGTGTCGGGAGTGAAGACATTCATCGTGAGCCACGCCGGCGTCGTGTACGAGAAGGACCTCGGGTCAAAGACGCTCGAACAGTTCAGCGCGATGGAGCTCTTCGATCCAGACAAGAGCTGGAACCCGGTGCAAGCGCCTTGAAGGGTTAGCCTCGATTGCCAATGCTGGGCGGAACAGTAGTCGTCGTAGCCTCAACCCGAGCGATGGCGAGAAACTCAGAAAGGCCGGGTTCGCCGAAGCAATTACTGCTTAGCGAGCGGCGTTTGCCCCTAACCCAGCGCGCGGTCGAGATGTTGGCGCTGAACTCCGCTTCCAACGCGCAACTACTTGTCCGCCCACACGAGCAGGTACCCGCCGAATGCTTGCTGCTCTATCGCGGTGAAGCCCACGCGCCGAAGCAAATCGCAGAGTGTGTCTGCGGTGAGCCCGTGCGTACCAGACTCGCTGAACAACGGCGCGAGCAGCCGAGTGCGCGACCAACGTAGCCAGTGCTCCGGCCACACAAAACAAGAACCGAGCCAGGCGCCGCCCGGCTTCAACACTCGCAGACATTCACGGAGTGCGATTTCCGGATCGGCGTAGAGATCGAGCGCGGCCAGATTCACCACTGCGCCGAACGCGGCGTCGGCAAAGGGCAAGTGCAGCGCATCGGCGCGCACGCGCAATGCTCGCGACCGCGTGGCGGCTTGTTGCAACATGGCGAGTGAAAGATCCGAAGCGACCACCAACCGTTCCGGAGCGCGCGCCAGCATGCGCTCCGCGAGCGCGCCCGGCCCGCATGCCAGGTCGAGCCACGGACCTGGGTAGCGATCGAGCCGCGCCAAAACCAGCTCCGCTTCGCGATCGAAGCTCGGGGTACGAAATCCCGACGACAACCCAAACGTGAGCGGTCGCCACCACCTTTGATAGATGCGCGCGGCCAGGCGTGAGCCCATGAACACCGAGCCTAGCGACCGCTGGGGCACCGCTTGGACGACGAGATCCACGTCCGGCGGTGAGGGGCTGCGCTGCCCACAACCGATGCAAGCGAGACCGTCGGAACCCGCCTGCAGGTGCAGCCGGCATCGCGGGCAGCGCAGCAACGATACGAAAAGCTCTTCGTTGCTGAGCGGTGGGGCGAAGACTGAAGGGGTAATCGAGGTCTTCTACACCGAAAGAGCTGCTGGGTGTAGAACGCCACCCAGTTGGTGTTCACGTTGCGGGTGTCTTTGCGCCTCGAGAACAGGTCCGTCGCGCATTCGGGGTTGGCGTCCGAGTCAGCGGCCAAGCCCGTGCTTTTGAGGTCACGACGGCGCTGCCCGCGGGGATGGTGGCAAGCTGGTCAATTCCCCGCTTTTACCCCAGTAGCTGAGCAGCAGATCGCGTACGCGCTGACGTTGCCTGGGGCATCGCACCAGACGACACCATCATCGAGGAAGTCACCACCGCCGGAGCCGATTGCCCACATGTTCCCGCCACCGCAGTATCCGCCGATTGCGGACGCGATCTGGCCAGAGGGGCATGCGATGTCCCCGCGGGGCGAAGGCTTTCACTAGTTGCTCGACTACTGCCGCTGGATTTCGGCGTCGGCTCCGAAATCGCCTACTGGCTAATACGAAGCCGCGATCCATCCGGGTCGCTCCAAATGCGAGACTCGAGCCGCCGGTCCGGTGACCGGCCCGGCGAGCAGGCAAACTCGGGGGCCGCAATTTTTTTCGGCCAGTGTTCCTCAGCCGTTCGTAGAGTCCATGAAGGGCATCTCGAATCGTCAACCGCCCGCGCCGACCGCGACGACCAACTCGTCGTGATTTTCCCACGTGTCGAATTGGCTTACGCAGGGCAGGGGATCGGTCACCTCCCAGAGCCGTCGAATGAATGGCCTTCCTCGATGCGCTGCGCTTCGAGCGTCTGGGGGGCGATCGCGATCCAGCATTGCGCTCAGTGTATGGGGGGTTCCGCACTCGGACGCCGAAGGCTCTGACGGTCGCGCAGTGGCGCGTGACCATCAACCCATCTGTTGCGAGAGGATTGGCGCCGAGCGCCGTGCCCCCTCTCTGCGTCACGTCGCAGCCGGAGGACCACCGAACCCTCGAGCGACCTCTCCGAGCTCAGGTAGCTTGCGTGGTCTCGCTGCTGGCGAGGGCGTTGCGCAGGCGCTGCACCGTCATCGGGGCCAGGTCACTGCGTACGAGCTTGCTGCCGCTGAAGCGCTGAAGCTCCCGTTCGAGCCCCGCCTCGTTCACGTCGCTCAGCAGGAGCGCGAGAGCGGACGTCCCAGCGGGGGTGGCCGCCTCGAGCTCGCGCACGGTTTGGTCCGGGATACCGAGGTCGATCAGCTTGGCCGCGAGCGCGCCGAGCCCCGCCGTGGCCGCCGCTCCGATCAAGGCTCCCACGGGCCCAGCCACAAGAGTTCCCAATAGCGCCCCCCAGAAGCCGCCGCCTGCGGCCGAGGCACCAGGCTGAGGGTCGAGCGTCTCGAGCACCGAGACCTTTCCTTCCTGGTCCTTCTCGATGAAAACCGCGTCGAGCACGACTACGATCTGCTCTGACTGAAGGCGTTGAAAAGCCAGAAATGCCTCGCGCGATTTCAGGGCCGAGTCGAACGCGATCACGAGCAACGAACCGGGATCTTTGGACGCCATACCTAAGACGTGCCGCCGCTCGGTTGAGAACGCAAGCGGATGTTCAGCTCGGGCTGATCGCGGCGGCGCCGCTTCGAGTGATTACGAGCCGCCCGATCGCTCGGGGTCGCCGGGGAGCCTGAAAAACGTGAACGCTTCATCGAGGTAGATCTCGGCAGCACCGTGCGGCAGCGGATGTGCGCTGAGGAGCACGGGCCAGCCCGCGCGGCGGAGCTGGGTTGCCAGGGAACGTGATGCTGTCGATACTGTGTCGCGAGTGCCGTAGCCGACGTAAAATGGCGCGGGGGTGAGCCGGGTAAAGTCGTGGCCGGGGCGGACTGCGCCACCGGAGATGGCGGCAAAGCCGTGCGCGGGTAGGTCCCCGCTGAGGGCGATCGCGACGACGAAGTAGGCGCCCGACGACGATCCTGCAAGGTAGAGGCGGGTGAACGGTTGGGCCGTCAGCGCCTCGAGCTTTTGGCGTTTGTCCGCGAGGTCCGCGATCAGCTCGCGAGCGAGGGCGCGGTACTGTTCGCCGCTCGTCGGCCATCCCCACCAGGCCGTTTGCCCTTTGGGCGCGAGACCCTGGCGGCCGCGCGGCATCAGCGCGGCAACGCCCGCCCGGCGCGAGGCCCGGCTCACGACGGTCTGGAAGTTGGTTTTTTGCGGGCTCGTTAGAGTAGGCGGGACGGTGCCATGCAAGTAGATGAGCAGCTCCTGCGTCGGAGCATCGGGCAGCGCGTAGCAGCACGATTCATCCAGGACGCCGACACTGTCGATACAAAAGTCGCTGGTCGCTCCGGTGCCCGCGGGCGGCCAGGGGCGCGGCTGGGGCTCAGGCGCGGTTTCGGGTTTGGCCTGCGCGCTCGGCGACACGGGGGGCGCGGCGGTGGCCGAGGGGCGCGGTGCGGCAGCGTGCACTTTCACCCGATCGACGGCTGGCGTCACAGGCTCGCCGCGGCAAGCGAAGGTCCCAAGGAAGAGGAGCGCGGTCAGACGAGCGGACATGAGCGCAGCTTACTCTAACGAGCCGAATCGGCGGGTGGACTCGTTCATCCCAGAGCTGCTCCTGCAATCTGCGCCACCGCCGAGCACCACCTCACCCGCGCTGCAATCGTCACTACATTGAAATGCCCAGTCGACCAAGCTCCGCGGGTGACGCGGATGAGGTTTTGCAGATCCCTCGAGTCGGCAGTGTCGAATTAACCCGATTGCTGCTCCTCCGAGGCTGTAAGCCGCTCGGTCGACATGGTCCTTTGCCAAGAAGCGCCAAGTTCTCCAATCGCCTGTGACGTTGATCGGGTACGAGTCTTGTAGCAGCGCACCTGGCTGTGGTTGTCCCGTCGCCGAGGGTGCAGATTCGCCGCTAGCTGAAGAGTGGTCCAATGATGCGCCACAGCTCTTCGAAAAAATTGCCGTTCAGCGCATCAGAACGCAGCAGCGCGGCGCTGAGCGTTGGTTTGCACAGGAACGGGCGCAAGATCCAAGAGAGCTGTGTGCCAACGAAACAATCCATCAAGAGCCAACTGACGAGCACCTGCCGAGCGGTGGACGCAGAAGGCGTGAGCTGGCGGAGTAGCCAGAATAGCCGCACGTTTCCGACGACACCGCAGGCGCCCACCACGATGACGTGGAACAGGAGAACCCATTGAGCGGTGCGGTAGAGTCCGTGCGGATCGCCATTTGCCAACTCGGCAGTGAGGGCAGGGGACGACATGCCGAGCGAACTCGGCCAGCACACGACCAACGACAGCGAGATCGGCGCAAGGGCTCCAAGCACTGCAGCGGTCAAGGCCAAAGACAGCAGAACCGAGACTAGGCCTTGAAAGATTCCGATCGGCGCGCGCAGTAGGCGCGCGACAATGCCATTGGCCAGCGTTGTCGACAGCACAACCGCGAATAGTAACAAGGGTAGCTTGATGGCCGAATAGAGCCCTTGCTCTAGGCTTCGCCAAACGCCGAAGCAAAAACCGTAAGCAAAGCCGCCGGTTGCGATCACCGCGCTCGCGAACAGGCCGATCCGTCCGAGTTCGCGCTGTGCCAAAATGCAGTCGACCAGCTCAGGAGTCAGACGGCACAGCGAGGCGATGCTGAGGGATAGGGCTTGCGGAGCACGTTGTGAGGACATCGGGCGAACGGCGACTCAGCTGGAAAGTGACTTCAACCAGTGAACGGCGAAAAATAGCTTTTCACGCGGGGCGAGCCCATCGAACGGTCCCACGATCGGGCGCAGGGTCGTGCTGAGTTGCAGCACGACGACCATGAACAATATTTGCCACAGCCAATACTGGCTGACTCGGAATCCGTCCTGTGCCAGGAGACGACGCGTGAGCGCGAGCCCAAAGGCGCTGCTCACGAGGTACATGACTAAGTACAAAGCACCCATGAACGCGACCGAATTGGTCGACTGCGAAAACACCCAGGCTACTGGCGCGAGCCCGCACAACAAGAGCGCCTGCACGCCGAGGCCGGAACCCAGCGCGAGCGCGACGTCCCGAACACTCGACTTGGACTCGGACAAACACGAGAAAATGTACAGGCTCGGCAGACACAAGAGTGGACCCGTGATGACCACAATCACGAATTTCAAGGGGACAGCCAAGTATTGCCAGCCACCCGAGAAACTCGCCAGGACGACGCCGGTCACTGACACGAATGCCAGGACCAAAGAAGCCAGTTGTAGCAGACCGAATTTCTGACGACTGAGCGCAGCCATGGCTCGCTCGGGGGCGCGCAGCAATGCGTCAGCCAAACCGAGTAGGCTTTTTGTATCGATGGGCTCCAGGGAGCTCGGCGATGGTGGTGGAAACAATCCGGTCGAAGCGCTGCTCGGCCCTTGCGGAGCGGCCGAAGGGGGCGGGCCGAGCGGCTCAGTCGGCGGTGGTGAATTCGATTGGCTCATCGTGCCCTGAGCAAAGCACGAGTTGAATGAACCCACTGTGGAGAAACCGTGGAGGTTCCAAGGACTGCAAGTGCACATCATTGGAAGACGTGCACTTGAAACCCTGGGAATGCATCAGACGTGAGCTCGAGTCACGTTGATGACTGGGCCGTCGTGGGCCGTAGCGCGCGAACGCCGTCGGCGGCGGTTCGCCGGGCAATTTCCATCGTGAGTAGGGCGCTGCTGCGGAGTGCTTTTCTCCATTGTCCGGCGCGCGCGCGATCGCGCACATTCTCCAAAAGACAGGCCGTAAGGATTCGGGTGAGCTCCGCCAGCCCTTTGCGATAGGCGGCTTCTGCCTCGCGATCACCCTGGATCAGCGGCCACTGGCGCGCATACACGGCGCGCACGCTGCGCAGCATGCGTTCACCGTCGCGCGAGGAGCTTGCACTGTAGCGGCGATAGCGGGTGACCGCCGTGTCATCGTAGCAAAAACCGAAACTGGCCCGAGCGACCCGCAGGTAGAAGTCGAGGTCGTCGGCGCCCCACGGATCTCTGAAGCCGCCGACGGTCTGCACCACGGCTCGTCGGAACATCGCCGAAGAGGGCGGGATGATGTACCAATCGAACGCGAGTAGGGTGTTGTACAGGCGTGCGCTGCCGGGTGAAGCGGGGACGCCCCACGCCACTGGACCACCCTCATAGGTCATCTCCTCACGCCGGCCAACCACGAATCCGCACTCGGGGTGCTCGCCAAAGGCTCGCAGACCCCGCTCCAACGCGGCCGGAAGCAGGTGATCGTCCGCATCGAGGAACACCAAATAGGATCCACGGCTAGCCTCGATCCCCGTATTCCGAGCGAGCGCGGAACCTGCATTTTTGCGGCGAAGCGTGCAAGCTCGTGGGTGTCGCGCGACGACACTCGCCAGCTCGAGTGGCGACCCGTCGTCCACCACGATCACTTCGTAGTTGGTGTAGCTTTGCTGGTTGACCGTGCCGAGTGTCTCGTCGAGCAGCGCGGACTGGCGTGCGGTAGCCACGTAAGCAGGGATGATGATCGAGACTAAGGGGCGCTCGTCCAAGGCCATATTCCAATTCACGACCGAGGGCCGTTGCTGCACCGCGCGTCCAGCGACGCGCCTGCCTCACTCTCGCACTGGAACGGCGTTGCCATCCGTAGCGGCTCTTATCTCGGCGGGGTGGGAGGATCGACGTGGGTCTCGTCTCGTACACGATTGTGGGGGTCGTTCGTGCCAGAGCGGTCGAGCACGAGCACTCCGGTCACGATCACGACCAGCAAGACCAACCCGCCAATGAGGAAGTGCCTTTGTTGAGGGCGAGTTTTTCCGGCTTGGTACTCGGACGTCGGTTCCATGCGCGGCCAGATGCAGGAGCGATGCCCGCCGGGCGGGGTACTTCGCCATTTTTCGCTGGCGCTGCGCCCGTGAGCAATGCGCTCATCCCGGTGGGTACGGCATTGGCATGTCTCGAGCCACGACTCATGGCCAACGATCCAGCAAAAGAAGCCGAAGGGCAGAAATGCCCCCCACGACCAACGCCCGAACCGGCTGCGAATTCGCCCTCGGATCCTGCGTCAGAACCGGATTCGAGGACCGACTCGGATCCGACGCCGTCCCCCGATCCATCGCCGGTACCAGACCCTAAACCACCCGCGGGACCCACTGGCCCCGAGCCAATGCCGGGCGTCATTCCGCCGCGGCCGCCCGCTGGATTCTGAGGCTCGGAAAGGCACCCCGTTGCTTCTGACCCAGGCTAGCGGCACGCCCCATGCAAATCCGTCGGGCTGCCCATGAGCGATGAACGCGAGAAGTCGGCCAAAGACAACCTGCGTCCCGTCGTTCTGCAGCAGGTGCGGGTTGGTGTACGGTTGGCGGATGCTTAAGTGGTGTTTGTTGGTTGCCGGAACGACGCTATCATGTAGCTCTGCCGAGCGAGGTTTCTCGACCGCGGATCGGGGCGGCTCCTCAGGTCAATCTTCCGCGAAGGACGACGGCGGAGTGACTAACGGCGGAGCGTCGGACGGCGGAGCGTCGAAGGGCGGAGCGTCGGACGGCGGAGTGTCGAACGGCGGGGCGTCGAACGGCGGGGCAGCAGGAGAGGCCGGCATGAGAACCGAGCCGACCGCCGGTGATACAGACCAAGAACCGGGCTGCAAGGGCTGTTTGGTCGGCGAAGACTGCATCGCGGATGGTGTTCGAAATCCGAGCAATCTGTGTCAGATCTGCAATGCCGGCCTGGTAGGGGACGCCTACAGCCCCAACACCGGAGCGAAGTGCGGCTCAGGCGCAACCGAGTGCTCTGGCCAGGATACCTGCGACGCAAACGCCGTGTGCCAAAAAAACGATCTCGAGGTGGGGACCTCCTGCGCAGCAGGCGTGTGCGAAGCGGGTGTTTGCCAGGCCATCCCAAACCCGTTCGATTGCATCGCACCGAACCCACCGAAGACCGATTTCACGGCGGAGGTCTTTGGCCTCGCGGGAACTCCGCCCGCCGCCAAGGGGGGCGTCGTTGCCGACGGTCGGTACACCGCGACGAGGATCGACCTGTATGGTTCCGCCCCAACAGGCGTCGATCTGCGCACCTTCGAGTTCAAGAAGGGGTTCGTGCAAATTGCCTCGCGCTACTACACCGTCGACACGAAGATTGCGTACATCCCCGAAATTCAGTTCTCAGGCAGCTTCACGGGCTCCGCCAATTCCTTGAAGTTCAACCTCGAGCGCTGCGATCCGCAATACGATATCGATGTTCCGAACCTGCCCTACACTGCGACTGCGAACGGCCTCATCACGTTTCTGACTCTCAGCGATGGTGCCACGGTGGTAACGAGTTACTCGAGGCAGTAGCGCCAATCCACGACGTGCAGCGCTCCGCCGCTGGGCGGCCGCGGCGGAGCTTCCGATTTAGGCTTGCATCTGCGGCCATGCAACGGCCGCGGCAACCGCTACCTTACCCGACCCGGCGAGGGGATTGGTGTGCCGCGCGATGGCGTCGCAGCTTGACAAAATGCGACGCCACGGCGACGAAAATGGCCAACCCGAAGCAGGGGCGAGCGCTAGCTCGCGAGTGCGCGCCGGCTCGGCTCGAACACCGAGCGCAGGCAGCCGTCCTTCTTGTGCTTGAAAAGGTCGTAGCCTCGAACGCCTTCCTCGAGTGGCATGAGGTGAGTCGCGAGGAAGGAGGCATCGAGCTTGCCCGCCGCCGTAAGCTCCAGCAACCGCGGGACGTAGCTCTGGCCATGTTGCTGAGCGGTGCGTACGGTGATGCCCTTGTTCATCAGGACTCCGAGCGGGAACTTGTCCATCAAGCCATAGACGCCTAAAATCGATAAAATACCGCCTTTGCGGCAAGCCATGATCGCTTCGCGCAGCGCACTGCCGCGGTCGGACTCCAGGCGAACGGCTTGTTTCACTCGGTCGTAGGCTGCGCCAATGCCGGTGCCATGCGCTTCCATGCCCACTGCGTCGATGCAGGCGTCGGGTCCACGGCCGCCCGTCATTTCCTTCAGCAGCTCGACAACGCTGTCGACTTGTTCGTAGTTGATGGTCTGCGAGCCCACGTGGTCGCGCGCTACGGCGAGCCGCTCGGGCAGGCGATCGATGGCAATCACTCGCTCCGCGCCCAACAAAAAAGCGCTCTTTTGTGCCATCAAGCCCACGGCGCCGCAGCCCCACACCGCCACCACTTGGCCGGGTTGGATATTGCAGAAGTCGGCGCCCATGAAGCCGGTGGGACCCGCGTCGGATAAGAACAGGGCCTGTTCATCACGTACGCCATCCGGCACCGTGAAACAGTCGACGTCACCGAAGGGCACTCGCACGTAGTCGGCATGGGAGCCCGCGTAGCCGCCAAAGGCGTGCGTGTAGCCGTAGATCCCCGCCGTCGTGCCACCGAGCAGCGGCTCTTGCATCTCCACGTTGGGGTTCGTGTTGTCGCACAGGGACCACTTGCCCGTTGCGCAGTAGACGCACGTGCCGCAGCAGATGAAAGAAGGCACGACCACGCGCTGCCCGCGCTTCACCTTCTTCACCCCGGGTCCCACCTCCTCGATCACTCCCATGAACTCGTGACCGATCACGTCGCCTTCGCGCATCGTAGGGATGTAGCCGTCGATGAAATGCAGGTCGGAGCCGCAAGTGGTGGAAAGCCGAACGGCTAAAATGACGTCGTTCGGGTTGACCAGCTTGGGGTCGGGAACGGTCTCCACACGCAAATCGTTCACACCATTCCAGCAGAGGGCTCTCATTGCTGTTCTCCCGCTTGCTCGGACTCAGCACGATGAGACGGATTCCACTCCAAAGTCGGCACCTCCCCCGTCTCAGCAAGCGCTTTGAAGCGATGCAAGACCTTCACCAGCATCAAATCGGGCGCGATCGAAAACAATTTGGAAAGCGCCTCCCCGATCACCCCCCCCGGGGGGTCGAAGCGAAATACCATCACCGCCTCAGTCCCCTGATTGGCGGGTGCAGGTGCGAATCGAATACTCAGTCCACGTTCCGGTCCTTGGTCTTCGACCGATTCCCAGCTGATCGCCTCGGACGGAATGTCCAGCACGAGGGCTGCGTCCCATTCGGTCTTGGTGCCAAGTTGCCCACGCATGGTCCAATGGGCGCGGTCGATCGCGGTGGGGGTCACTTCGACCAAGCCGCGCAGCAGCGTGGCTAGGTTTTGTGGGTCACGCCAGATGGCATACAGCTCGTGGGCGGGTCTGCCGACGGTGATGCTGCGCCTCACCTCCGTCAGCGGCGAGTTCTCGCGATCATTTCTCATCTTCGGCTTGCTCCTCGAGCCAGGCTGTAATGCAGCACGCATGCCAAGCGAGTGCGCGCGCTGGCCAACCGCTGGCCTCAACTCGGATCTGCTAAGCTCCACGCTGAATGCGCGCGCTTGGGCAAATGAGACCGGAATCGTCGAATCTAGCTGTCGGCGGCGAGTGGCCGGGCAACCCCGATGACACTCAGGTGTTCCCGCAGAAGCTGCTGGTTCAGGCCGCGCGCCAGTGACCCGGCTTGGTGTTCTTGCGGAATAACGCGGTGAGGCGGGGGGGCATCAAGTTGGCGATCAGATCGAGGGTGCTCGCTACGATTGAGTCCCCGTCCTTGGCCGTGGCGGTTTTCATCTGTTCGAAGGCGAGAGCCAGCTGTTCGGCCTCCTCGGCGTTGAATGCGCGCCGAGCTGCGTCGAAGACACGAGTCTCTTCCTCCGCAATATGATGCAGCAGATCATGCCTCAGCTTTTCCACCAGTGAGGGCCAGTTCGCGTCGACGAGTTTGGCCGCGCCAAGTGCGCGGATCTCGGACTCTGCCATGAGGTGCTCGCCGTAAGCGTGGCCGATGAGTCCCTCGCCCTGGTCCGTCTCCCGAAGTGCATTGTAGAAGACCGCCTCCTCCGCGTGAGCATGTGCAATTAGGCCACGCCGCAGGTCGTCGAGGATGTCTTCCCAGGTATCGTCCTCCGACTTTGCAGCCAGAAGCAGACGTTCCAGGAGCCGTTCAAATTCCCGATGGTCTTTTGAGAGCGCGTCGTAGATGGTCATTGTGTCGTCCTCCTTCGCGGCGAGGAATTGCAATTGAGATGCCAGCATCGAACCGCGCGCGATCGATGTGCGACACGTCTGAATGCGCGCTGGGAATGGCTTCCACGATTGGGACGTCAGCGCGTCGAGCCTTTAGCTTGGCACCGAGCGCTGTTCCCGCGGCGGAATCGCGAGATCGCGCCCAGACCTGGCCGGCGTTCAAGACAGACTTGTTCGTGCACGAACTAGAATGCTGACGACAAGCCAACCCGACTTCGGGCGCCACCCCCGACCGAGGGAGACGCTGGTTCTTATGCCCTCGTTCAGCATGACTTGGAAGCGCGCCCGGAAGTGCTTAGGGACGCCGAAGGCTCTGACGGCTGTGCGCTCCGCGTGACCATCAACAAACAAATCCGCGGCGTCGCCGTGGTCGCGCCGCCGTTCACCGTCACCGTGCAGTCGTCTCGGGGCGCCTCGCTGCGGCGTGAGAATTCCCCGACTAAATTGACGGCGATGCAGGATTGCATCGGAATGCGAAGTTCACTGTGGCGTCTGTGCGAATCCGAGGTGGACCAACTCCCGTCCGAGGTGGACCAACTCTCGGGTGTCAGCCATACTGCTGGCGTGGGTGTGGAACTTCGTCGACAACCGGTTGGTCTGATTGGAGCAGTGCTCGCGGGCATTGCCGCCTGCGGCGACCCGGTCCAAACTGATTTTTTCGACGTACGCGGGCTGGGCGGCGCTGCTGCCGCGAGCGGTCGAGGTCACCTGGGCGGCAACGGCGGGCGCGCGGGCAGCGGGGATGAGTTAGGCGGAGCTCCGAGTGAAGAAGCCG
>DATEPG010000346.1:0-3500 GCA_035273265.1 Polyangiaceae bacterium | reverse complement strand
ACGACAGCAGCGGTATGGAGGTGCCGGGTTCTGATGAGCATGTGGATACTTCATGCAGGGGCGGGCCATTTCGATCACTGCGAGTGTCCGGAAAGAATGCACGGAAAGTTCCGACGACTGCGGAGCGGACAAAGGCTCGCTCGCAACCCAGGGGGGTCGTATTAAGGTGCGCGTCCCCGGCCCGGATCCCGCATGCTGTTCGCGAGCTTCGATTTTCTGCTCTTTCTGTTGCCCGTGTTCCTCGCGTACTGGGCGCTGGAGGGCCAGCCGCGCGCGCGCGCCGTGGTACTCGTCGCGGCGGGCTACTTCTTTTACATGGCGGCGCCCAAGCCGGTGGATGGCCCGCCTCCTCCCCGCTACCACTACGTGGGGCTGCTGATCGGAACGACCCTCGTCGACTTCCTGTGCGGCAGGTGGATCGCCGCTGCGCCCCGTGGTTCCTCCTTTCGCCGCGCGCTCCTGGCCTTGAGCCTGAGCGCGAACCTCGGACTACTCGGGTACTTCAAATACACGGGCTTCTTGCTGGAGGTCGCTTCGGACGTGAGCCGCGCATTCGGCTCGCCACTGCCCATGCCCGCGTTCTCGACGGTGCTGCCGATCGGCATCAGCTTCTACACGTTTCAGAGCTTGAGTTACACGGTGGACGTGTACCGGGGACGAATCAGCGCGGAGCCGAGCTTGCTGCGCTTCGCTTCGTTCATCACGTTCTTTCCGCAACTCGTCGCGGGGCCGATTGTACGGGCTAGCGAGTTCTTGCCTCAGCTCTACCAGCGGCCGCGGCTCACCCGGCAGGACGTCGATTTCGCGTTGTATCGAATCGTGAAAGGCGTGGTGAAGAAGGTGGTGTTCGCCGATTTCATCGCCGCATCCTTTACTGACCGAGTCCTGGCTTCGCCGGCCGAGTTCACGGCGCTCGAAAACTGGCTCGCCCTGTACGCCTTCACACTGCAAATTTACGCGGATTTCTCGGGCTATTCGGATGTTGCCATCGGGACTGCGCGGCTCCTGGGCTTTCGCATTCCGGAGAATTTCAATCGGCCCTACCAGGCGCTCGACGTAGCGGATTTCTGGCGACGCTGGCACATGACGCTATCGACGTGGCTCCGCGACTACGTGTACTACCCGCTCGGGGGTAGCCGAAAGGGTGCCGCGCGAACCTACGCGAACCTCTGGCTGACGATGTTCTTGGTCGGGCTATGGCATGGCGCGACCGTCAACTTCGTCATCTATGCGGTGCTGCAGGCCTCGGCGATGGTCTTCAATCGCTTCACTCGCAGCTCACCGCAGTCGAGCCTGGGCCGCCTGCTTTGGCTTCCGCTCTCGGCGCTGGGCCCAGGGCTGCTCATCCTGGCGCTGGCCAGGATCCTCGAGTTGCCCAACCCGGCGCTACTCGGGATCCTTGCGGCCGCGTTGGGGTTTCTGATCGCAATCGTACCGCGCGCCGATCGCACCCCGGTGTTCGGGCCGGTGCACGTGCTGCTCACGTTGCACTTCTCGGTGCTGAGCCGCATCTTCTTTCGGGCAGACTCGCTCTCGGCCGCAAAGATTCTGCTCACGAAGTTCGTCGAGCTCGACGGCCTCACGCTGCGGCGCGGCTTGTTCGCCAACGAGCCGCTGCGAGCGTTTCTCGAGCGCACGCCGTCGCTCGCTTCCGCCAAGCCGCTGGCAGAATACGCAGTGCTCCTGCTCTTGCTGCTCGGGTTCGTGTTGCACTACTTGCCGGCGACCTGGCTCGAACGAAAGAGCGCCGGAGCGTTCGTGCGCACTCCCGGTGTCCTGGTGGGGGCCGGAATCGCAGTCGTGATCGGCCTGCTCGGCCTCCTACTCGCCGGTCCGCGGCCCAACATCTACTTCGCGTTCTGAAGGCAAGCGTGCGATGAGCCAGGCTTCCTTCCATTCGCGCGACTCGTTCGAAGACGACGAGCCGACGCTGGTCCGCGTTACGGCTGACGGGGCGGCAGCGCATGGAGCCGGGCCATTCGGGCGTGTGCTCGCGGTGGTTCTCGGGCTCGCGCTCTCGATCTCGGTCAGCTACGTGGTGCCCAGCCTGCACGGCTTGCGTCCTTGGGTGCCGGGGGGCGGATACGTCCCGTTCTGGAACCTCGTGGGTCGCGAGCTATTGGGTGAGCCAGCCGACGACGAACACGAGCCGCAAAAGGTTGCCGAGCTCCGTCGCAAGCTTTTGCTTCCGCCTTTGCCCAAGTCGATGCCGGCGGTCAGGCGCCAGGTTCCGCTGACGAAGTTCCCCCCCTACACGCCCGCCGCCGAAGCCGCCGCGTACCCTCTCGAAAATCCCGAGGCCCTCGAGCACTATCTCGCGCGACTTTCGTTGGCCGACTTGGGCGTTCCCGGCGCGATCGCGCGGGCGGGGCATTGGGGTGACTCGGTGCTCGGCGTCGACGGCATCACTTCGGCGATTCGCCGACGTTTGCAGGGCCGTTTCGGCGACGCGGGGCACGGCTTCCATATGATGGATCGCTACCACCCGTCCTACCTGCAACAAGGGATCGGCTTCGATCCAGGGAAAGACTGGCTGAGCTGTCTCGTCGTGTATCAGTGCAACAAGGCCGAAGGCCGCTACGGCTATGGTGGGCTGATCTCTCGCTCGAGCGGCGGCGCAGCGTCTGCTTTCTGGACCCCGCGTGAAGGCTTCGGGCAGAGCGTGTCGCGCTTTCAGATTTGGTTCGGACGCCACCCGGGAGGGGGCAATCTTCAGATCTTCGTCGATGGTGAGGTGAACGCCGTCTTCAGCACTCGCGCAAGCGAGCTCTCGGACGGTTGGTACGAGCTTCGTCTGCCCGAAGGGAGCCACAAGTTCGTCGTGCACGCGGCGGGGCGCGGAGAGGTCCGCACCTACGGTGTGGTCTTGGAGAACGATGGCCCAGGGGTCACCTGGGATGGCATGGCGCTGATCGGAGGTTCGACTCGTGCGCTGCGAACTCAGGCGCCGGAGCACGCGGCAAGTCAGATCCGCCACCGCGATCTCGATCTGGTCGTGTTCATGTTCGGCGGCAATGACATGGGCCGAAAGTACGCCGATCTCAGCTCGTCGATGGATCCCTATCTCGAAGAGTACGGCGATGTCATCTCGCACTTTCGCGCTGGAAAGCCCGAGCTGTCGTGCCTCGTGATGACGCTCAGCGATCACGGTGAACGAGCCGCGGACGGTCGCATCGTGTCACGCCCCTTCGCTAAAACGCTTTCCCGCGCGCAGGCAGAGGTTGCGCGCCGAAACGGCTGCGCCTTCTTCGACACTTATCAGGCGACCGGTGGGGAGGGCACCGCAGCTCGCTGGGCCAGGTCGCAACCGCGCCTGATCAATCCAGACCTCGGTCACCCCACGAGCGAAGGACACGAGCTGATCGCGACGCTGCTCTCCCAAGCCGTGCTGGAAGCGTACGAGCGCTACCGCGTCCAAATGGTCGGCAAACCGCTACCTAAGCCCGCTTCCCAGATCGAGATCGTACCCTCGCAGTAGCGCGTCGCCGATCGCCGTGCCT
>DATEPG010000345.1:0-9770 GCA_035273265.1 Polyangiaceae bacterium | reverse complement strand
CTCCTTTGCCGCCTTTGCCGCCACCGCACCCGTCGGGAACCTGCACGCCGGCACTGCCGCCCGCTTGCCCGTCTTGCCCAGCGACACCGCTGCCGCCCTTTCCGGCATCGGCAGCGATCAACTCGCTGGACGTCAGGGTGAGCGGCGAGTTCAAAACAAGCAGCGCGATCGACGAACCGCCCGCTTTGCCGCCGGTTGCGCCCGCTCCGCCGCAGCCACCGGCACCGCCGCCACCGCCGCCACCGCCGGAAACTGCGCCCGCTCCGCCGCCACCGCCTTGTCCGGGTGTCCCGGAAGCGCCATCCACGCCCGACGCGCCGGTCCAACCAGCAGCGGTGATGCTACCGACTTTGGTGGCTCCCGATGCGGCGGGCTTAGGAGAAGCACTCGCACCCGTCGTTCCGAGACCGACCGAACAATCCGCCCCAACGACACCTCCTTTGCCGGAGCCCAGGTCTGGCATACCAAGGCCGCCGCCCGTTACCCCGCTCCCCCCGTTTCCACCGGCAGCTCCGGTAGTCGTTCCACCCGCCGGGCAGGTAACGAGGTTGAAAGCTCCCCCTGTATCGCCACTCGCCGCCCGACCGTTCAGCTCGGATTGCATCGGAAACGTCACCTTCGTGAGCGTACCGTCTGCGCCATCAACGCCCTTACCGGCAACCAGCTTCACCCGACTCAGCAAAACGCGGGTAGAAGCGTTGACGAAGGCCGCCACGCTCGACTCCCCAGGATCCACTCCATCCTTCGCATCGAACTCGAAATCCTCGATGACAACGTCCGAGGCCCCGCTCGAAATGCTCAAAGCAATTCCGCGCGCGGAGGGAGCCACGAGCGCCTTCTTTCCGGGCTCGTAACGCCAAGGAATTGTTTTTCCTGGGCACGCGAATCCACCGTACAGCTTTGCACCCGACGTCAAATTGACTTGCTCGTCGTACGTCCCGTCACACGCGATCACGATCTTCGTGTCACCCGCCAACTCCAGTGCCTTGGCGATCGTCTGCACAGGGCCCGCTTTCGTCCCGCTCGCGTCATCGTGACCCGTCGGGGCCACGAAGATCGCGTACTCATTGTCGACCACGCACGATTCCTCGCTCGGGCTCTTGCTCGAGTCACACGGCTCGCGGTCCCCGCCACCGCCCGCCCCGGCCCCCGCGCCCGCGTCATCCATCCCCCCAACACCTGCCCCACTCGCTCCGGAGGCACCGCTCGACGAGCCGTTCAAGCCGCCGGTCCCACTCAGGCCAGCAGAACCGCCGTGATCCCCGGTGGTGCCTCCGCCACCGTCGGGCGGGATGTAAGGACCGCAGGTCCCCGTATTGTTGCAGTCGGAACCACAACCTGCAGCGACCGCAGCGGCAACGCTCACACCACCCAGAATCCAAAGCCCACGCAGAATGCTTCGCATTGTTCTATCTCCGCTCCGATACTGCTCAGAAAGCGCCACTCAGCGCAGCAAAAAGGTCGACCCCACCATGGGAAGGCAGAGCCATCGCGCGCATACCCAGCTGTTGATTTGACGAAGCACGCGGCCACAGGAAGTACGTCGCCACGCCAGCGGCGGCCGCCGCACCAAACCCGACGACCGAAAGTGTTCGGAAGGTCCGCGCATCACTGTCGAGCGACGAAATCTCGTCGCAAGCAGCTGCGTTCGAGCTTCCCGCTCCGCAGGGGTTTGCTCCGCCCAGCGCGGCGAGCTGGGCGCTTCGCTGGCTGTCTTTGTGACTCGCCTCCAGCAACAAAACGACTCCGGTAGCCAATGCCGCCACACCCACGCTCGTTGTCACGATCGCAGGCACGTAGCTCGGCTTCTCCAATGCCGCGGGCGGCGCCGCGACCGGCTGGGCAGTAGCCCCGGCGGCCTTCACCTCACCTCCGCTCAGTTTCAGGTCCGCGACGTACTCCCTCCCCGGCTGCGCATCGAGCTCTTCCTCCGCCGTCTGCCCCTGGAGTCGCGCCGTGATCCGTCGCACCCCTGGCTCGACGAACACCGCCCGAGCCATCGGCTCACTCCCCACCTGTACCCCGTCCACGAAAATTTCCGCCGCTTTTCGATCCGCACTCACCCGCACCGAAGCTACTCGTGTTTTCACATCGGCGAACGCGGCCTTCGCCTGATCGAGCGTCTGCTCGCTCTCAACGGGAGCGAAGTTGCGAATACAAAATTCCAAATGCTCCGCCGCGTCCCGATCGAGTTTTAGCTGGAGTTCCACTTGCGCCAGTGACGAAGCCACGTCGTAGGTTTGGCGGATCGCCCACGCCGCAAGCAGGAGTTGACGGGCTTCTTCGTACTTCGCGGCTTGGGAGGCTGCAGCGGCTTTTCGAAATAAGCTGCGGACGCGGGTGTTGTCGTCGGTAGGGTCGGCGGCGGGTTTTGGCGGCTCTGGGGGAGCGGCTCGGGCGATCGCCGGAGCGAGGATTGGGGAGAGCGCGCATGCGAACGCGAACGCGAACGCACCGCCTGTGCCGGATTGTCTCGGGGTGAGTGTCATCGAGGCTGAGTCCAAAAGTTGATGCCGCTCGCTGCGGGTGCTGGATTCGGGAGCGTGTTTGTCTTCGGAGGCGGAGTGGAGAGCTTTGAACTGGGAGCCGAACTGGGCGCTGATTCGCGTGGCGCCAGCGTTTCGCGCGCTGCCGGTGCGGCAGTCGACACGGGCGGTTTTGCAGGAGGTTTCGAGATCGGCGGAGCCTTGGCAACCGTGGGCGGCGTTGGCTTGGCCATTGTTGACTCGGGTGCAGGGGCGAGCCGCACGGGAATCGCGGTCGGAGCGGTCGCGCCGATTGCCGCGGGGAGCGGGCTCGTCGCGCGGAGTGGCGGACGCACCTTTAGCCACGACCAAAGGCCGACACAAAGGAGCAGCAGCAGTGCCGCGCTAATCCCAACGACGAGGGGCAGAAAACGCCGCGAGCGCGCAGCGCGAACGCGCTGAAACTCAGCGGTATCCATGAAGTCTTCCGGGGGGAGCACCGGCACCTTCATGCTCAGCAGCTCGATGCGTTGCGTGGCGGAGAGCGTCTTACGAAAAGAGGCGAGCGGGTTCCACGGCCCTGCCGTGATTGGGCGTACCGCTGCTTCGAGTCGCTGGTTGCCGCTCGGGCGTTCGTCGTCCTCTCGCGGGTTGGTCATGCGCCGGGCCTCCGCCGATGGCTGCCGAGCAGCTCGGGGCAAGAAGAAATGGAAGGGACAAAGGAACGCATCTTGGGCCTGGTCAAAAGATCAATTTCGGCGGGTTAGGACGCACCGAGGTAGCGGGGTTCGGCGCAGCGGGTTTTGGCGATACAGGGCCCACAGCAGCACGTTTTGGCGAGACCGACGTGGCTGTAGCGGGTTTCGGCGATACAGGCGCAGCCACAACGGGTCGTGGCGGAACGGCGGTCGTCTCGAGCCCACTCGGGGGCATCAGCGCGGGCGGATTCGTCGCGCCTTTTGCGGCGACTTTGAGCGCCGAGGACGGACGCTTCGCGTTCGAGGCCATGGTAGCGCTGCCGGTAGCGGTCGGCTGCGGCATCGTTGGCGACTTCAAAGGCGCGGACGCTGCAGGCATGGGCGGCTTACTTGCCACTGCCGTGTCGTCCCTCGCTTCAGGTGGCGGGGCGGCGGCTTCCAAGGAAGGGCCGGTTTCAGCCGGTTGTGCCTTGGATCCCGCTGAAAGCGCGGGCATGGCGCTTCGCGGATGGGCGTGACTGCGCTTGAACAGCGCAATGCCCACGCCGAGAGGAAGCGCCACCAAGGTGCCAATTGCTACCGCGCCGATGAACAGCCGCCGCGCCGAGCGCGGGTCGGTGGTCGACTCTTGCGCGCCGAGACCGCCGCTGGCCCCTGAATCGGACGGAAGTGCCGCGGCGCGCCTGACGTTCGCCGTGCGGGTCGGATTGCCGGTGACCAGCGCGACGGGCGTGGTTTTCGGGGGCGGCGAGCGAGAATCGTAGCGCGGAGCGTGGCTTCGAGTCCGCTTGCCTTCCACGGCGCGGATGGCGAGCGCCGATGGCGGAAGCTCGGCTCGCATGCGCTCGATCGCGGTGCGAATGGCGACCGTGAATTCGTGCATCACGGGGAAGCGCTGGCGGGCTTCCTTGGCGAGCGCTCGCCAGATCAAGCGGTCGACGTGGTTCGGAACTGCCGGCACGATTGACTTCAATCGCGGCGGCAGCTTCGAGATCTGCATGGCCACGATGATCTGAGGCGACGGGGGCTCCTCAACGCCGACCATGCACGGACAAATGCCGGCGATCATCTCGTACATGATCACGCCGAGTTGGAAGATGTCAGAGGCAAACGTAACGCCGTGGCCCTGCGCCTGCTCGGGGCTCATGTACGGCGCGGTGCCTTGAATCAGGTCCCGTTGCGTCGTCTGGTAGCCACCTTCCAGGAACTTGGCGATGCCGAAGTCCAGCACTTTTACGTGGTTTTCAGCGAGCAGGAAGATATTGTCGGGCTTCAAGTCGCGATGGATCACGTTCATCGCATGCGCGGCTTCGAGAGCCTCTGCGATCTGGAGCGCGATGGTCAGCGCTTCGTAAGCGGTCAGCGGCCCGAGCCGGCCCATGAGAGCTCGCAAGGTCATGCCCTCGAGCTTCTCCATCACGATGTAGGCCATGCCGTCGATCTCGCCGCCGTCCATGACGCGAACCACGTGCGGGTGGTTCAGGCGATAGAGGACCTGTGCCTCGCCGCGCGCACGCTTGACGAGCTGGTTCCCTCGATGAACGAGGTGCGGGATGACTTTGACCGCGACCTCTTCGGCGAGAAAGGCGTTGAAGCAATCGTAGACGAACGCGTGCCCGCCTCGCCCCAGTAGACCGCGTACCTCGAACTTGTCGAGGATGATGTCACCGACGCCGAACGGGCCGGTGTCTTGGCGCTCGGCCATCATGGTGCGATCCCGCCTAACAGGACGACGATTGCGCTCGTCACCGCAAGGATGGTCAGCAACGCCAGGAAAAACGACGCGACGACCAGCGCGGGGCGGATGCCGCGGAATAATACCCGCCGCTCAGCCGATTCGCTGGCTCGGTCCGGCTTAGAAGCAGGCTCTGAGCCCCGAGTGCCGGGTCCCTCGACCGCCTTCGACGACGCCTGACTTGATTCGGGATTCGACCGCGAAACCGCGGCAGAACGAGACGATGGCGCGACTTGTCGGCGGAGCTCGCCCGTAGTCCGAATGCTGGAGCGCTCCTCGAGTGCAAAAACCGTGGTTTGCAGAGCTTGCGAGTTTCCGTTGAACAGACGCCAAAGGCGTTCCACCTCGAGCTGGAACTCAGCCGCGGTTTGGTAGCGATCGTCTGGGTTCTTGGCTAAGCCACGAAGAATGGCCGCATCCAGCTCAGCGGGGAGCGGCCGCTTGGCGTGGCGCGAAGGGGGCACTGGATCTTCGAGGCTGTGCGCGCTCGAGAAGTCATGCTTCAGATGTTCGAACGGCCCGCAGCCGGCGACCATCTCGTAGAAAACGAGCGACAGCGAGTACAGATCCGCCCGCACGTCCACACGCTTTCCGAGCGCCGCTTCTGGACTCAGATAACGTGGTGTGCCCATCACCGTGCCGGTCTGCGTGGGGACAGCGAGCGGCTGCGGCCCTTGCGGCGAGACGCCGGGGATCACTCTCGCAATGCCGAAATCGAGGACCTTCAGCGTGATCGTGCCGTCAACCTCTTCCGACAAGAACAAATTGTCCGGTTTGATGTCCCGGTGAACGATACCGAGCGCGTGAACCGCGACCAGGCCAGAGAGCGCCTGATGCACGAAATCGAGCGAGTCGAGCAGGGACAATCGGCCGCGCGCCCGCAGCTCCTCCCTCAGCGTGCGGCCGAGGAGGTACTCCATGACGAGGAACGGTGTGCCGTCTCGGGTCACGCGGAAGTCAGTCACTTGAACGATATTGGGTTGCTCCAAGCGCGCCAGCGAATGCGCCTCGACCCGCACGCGGTCCAGCAGCTGGGCGTCCCCCGCGAGGCGCCGATGGAGCAGCTTTGCGACCAGGTGTCGCCCGAGCTCCTCGTGCACGACTAAGAACACCTCGGCCATTCCGCCTTGACCAAGCCGCCGCACCACGCGGTACGGCGTGCCAGCAAACACGTCCGCGTGTGCTGTCGGGGGGGCGGACTTACCGCCGAGATGATCGGAGTGTGCCAACACCGTCAGAACAGTCCTCGGCCAGTCCGGCCGCTAGTTGCTAAAAAAAATTTTCGACGCGCCGCCCGGCGCAACCTCCGGCTGTTTCCCAGCAGCCACCTTCACGCGATTTACCATGAATCGAGGTCGGGGCGACAGCGGCTGCACCGGCCTGAAAAATCCGGCAAAAAAAAAACCGCGCGGGCCCGGGGCCCTGAGACCGAAGGCACGCCAGGCACGGCGCTTCGCCTGGCGGATTTCGAACCCGAGTGATGCAGGCCCATCGCGCAAGAAATCACGCAACCGGTCGGGGCGGCGTCCGATGGCGAGAACATGACGCCACATCGAGATAGCGACCTGCCAATCAATGAACTGACCGTTCTCACCCCGAAACGCAATGGATCCGAGATCATGTCCTACCGGCATTGGCTTCTTCTCGGGGGCGTTGCCCTCGCCGGCACCCTGTTCTCTGCTTGTTCGACTGACTTCAGTTCATGCGAGGCGCACCGGAGCTGCCCTGCGAACAGCGGAGCGGGCGGGGGTGGCGGTACGGGCGGCGGCCTCACCGGGACCGGCACTGCTCGCGCGGGTACACCGGGCGGGAGTGACGCTGGCGAGGGTGGCGAGGGTGGCGAGGGTGGCGAGGGTGGCGCAGCAGATCTGGGGCCAGCGTTGTTCGCGCCCTGCTCCAAGAAGGGAGAACTCGCTTGTAATGGTCAGGCAACCGCGCAACGCCTAGCCTGCGACGGCAGCAACTGGCAAGCCGGCACCACCTGCTCGGCGCATCAGCTTTGCGACTCCAATACGGGCGAGTGCGCCGCGATCGTCACCGAGTGCGCGTCAGCAAGGCCTGGCGCCGTGGTCTGCCGCGCTGATCAGCTCTTAACGTGTGGCCCGGACCTGGTCAGCGCCGATGAAGGCGAGATCTGCGCAGGCTTGTGTGCAGACGGCGTCTGCCAAGCCCCAACCTGTGGCGACCAAAAGAAGCAAGCCGGCGAGGACTGCGACGATGCGGTGGCCTCGGTCTCCGGCGCGTGCGTCAGATGCAAGACGGCCGCATGCGGCGACCGCGCGGTCTACGTGGGGCACGAACAGTGTGACGACGGCAACACGCTCTCGGGCGACGGCTGCAGCGCGACCTGCACAGCGGAGCCGATTGCAGTTGCGGTGGGCGATACCTCGACCTGCGCGCTTGGCTTCAACGGGATCGTGAAGTGCTGGGGGAACAATGAGCACGGAGCTTTAGGGCTCGGCGATACGCTCGCCCGCGGTGACTCGCCGAATGAAATGGGCAGCAACCTACCAGCCGTCCAACTGGGTAAGGGCCGAACCGCAACGGCGATCTCGGTCAGCTACAGCAATGCCTGCGCGTTACTCGACAACGGAGACGTCAAATGTTGGGGGGCAAACGGCAGCGGAGAATTGGGCACGGGCGACAAGGAGGACCGCGGCGATAGCGACGGTGAAATGGCTGACGCGCTGAAACCCATCCAGCTCGGAGCAGGCCGACGCGCGAAGGCCGTGAGCATGGGCGAAAGGCACGCTTGCGCGGTGCTCGACAATGGCGAGCTGAAGTGCTGGGGCTCTGGCGGTGTCGGCCAACTCGGGCAGGGCAGCGCGGCGGACTTCCTTACTCCCGCGCCATTGCCGCCGATTGTGCTGGGATCGGGGCGAACGGCGGTAGCCGTGAGCGCAGGCCAAGCCGACACCAGCTGTGCGATCCTCGACACGAAAGCGGCCAAATGCTGGGGCAGCGCCAGCTTCGGTCGGTTGGCGGTCGACGTGAACGTTGATTCTGGCAATGGCAATGGCATTGGTGACGCACCGGGAGAAATGGCCGCCCTTCCGCCGCTCACCTTCGGCGTAGGACGGAGCGTGCAATCGATTGGCACGGGACGCAACACCTCCTGCGCACTCTTGGACAACGGGACAGTGAAGTGTTGGGGGATCGGCTATCGCGGTCAACTCGGACAAGGTGACAACGTGGATCACGGCACGACGCCCGAAAAACTGGCCGCGTTGGCAGTGATCGACCTTGGTTCGGGCCGCAAGGCCAAGCAGCTCAGCGTTGGCGACCAACACGTGTGCGCCGTTCTCGACGACGGCAGCGTAAAATGTTGGGGCGCCAATGACGGCGGCCAACTGGGCCTGGGTAACACGGACGATCAGGTGGACATGGGTGAAGCGCTAAAGGCAGTGCCGCTCGGCAAGCGCGCACTCCAGGTGAGTACTGGCTACTACGCCGGCCACTCCTGCGCCTTGCTCGAAGATCACACGGTGAAGTGCTGGGGCGCGAACGCGTCCGGCCAGCTCGGCGTCGGCGACACCACGGCCCGTGGAAACAGCGGCGGCTTGGCCGGGGTGCTGCTCGTTGCAGTCGATCTGAAGTTCTAACGGGCGCCCTCGTTTCACCGCGAGGAGGTCGAAGCGCTTTCTGGAGCTCAACCTTCGTGTCCGACCGCGATGATCACGCCAGTGGCGTCGCTCGTGATGAGCAACTGCCCACTCTTGCCGATACCGATGGCCACGGGGCGATGCGGCCATTGCGAGTCCATATCGCCCGGATTGGCCGACTCCAGGAGTGACACCGGTCCGCCCGAGGGCATCCCGTCCGCGCCGAAAGGCACGCGCACGACCTTGTATCCGGTCGCCGTGGTGCGGTTCCAGGAGCCGTGGAACGTGATGATGGCGTCGCCTACTAGGTCCGGGAATGCGCCTCCGGTGTAGAACTTGATGTCGAGCGGGGCCGAGTGCCCCTGCATCACGAGCACTGGCGGAATCACGTTGGTCGTGTTCTTGCACCAAGCGTCGTCGTGCGTCGTGTTGGTCGGGTCGGCCCATTGCGTTCCAGGACCGCTGCCAAAGGTCGGTAGATTGTATTCCGACCAGCAGTACGGGTACCCATAGTGGCGGCCCGCATCCTCCTCACGAAACAGGTTGAGCTCTTCACCGGGGTTGTCCTGGTGGATGTCGCCGCCGAGGTCGGCGCGGTTCAGGTTGTCGCGACCGTTTTCCACGCCCCAAATGCGACCCTGGAGGTCTAGCGCGAGACCGACCTCGTTGCGCAAGCCGTCCGCGAACAGCTGGCCTTGCGCGAAGGTCGAGGTCGACCCGAGCGCGCTCACCGGATAACGGATCAGCCGCGCACGGTCTGAATTCGCGTCGACGTTCGAAGCCGAGCCGATGCTGACGTAAAGCCTGCCCTGACCGTCGAACTGCAGCGTCCGCGTCGCGTGCCCGCCGCTCGGGATACCGGTGACGACTTGTTGAGGGTTGCCGAGTGCCATGCGGTTGCCCGCGTAGGCCCAGCGGTACACGGTTGTCGCCGTGGAGGCGTATAGATAGCCGTCGTTGATCGCGATGCCGTGGTTGAGGCCCTGCTGGGTTCGGAGCACGACGCGCTCGTTGGCGTCGGAGATCCCGTTTCGATTGTCGTCGTGGAGCAGAACGATGCGGCCCTCGTCGCTGACCAGCACATCGCCATTCGCGTCGACCACCACACCGCGGGGGTGATCCAAATCGCTCGCCCAGACGTACGCACAATAGTTTGGCGGGACGGATGCGCCAGCGAGCGCGGCTGCTGCTGGGTAGACGCACGTGTCAGTCGCTGTGCTGCCTCCGCCGCCCGCCGTGCCGCCACCCGCCGTGCCGCCACCTGCCGTGC
>DATEPG010000344.1:0-6039 GCA_035273265.1 Polyangiaceae bacterium | reverse complement strand
TGCCACCGCCGTAACGACCTTCGCTATACCTCGCACCTGCGTAGTGAGGTTCGAGGCCATGTAGTTCACGTTGTCGGTCAGGTCCTTCCAGGTGCCCGCGACGCCCGGTACGTTCGCCTGCCCTCCCAAGTTGCCTTCCGTGCCTACTTCCTTCGCCACGCGAGTCACTTCTGCGGCAAAGCTTCGCAGCTGCTCGACCATGGTATTGATGGTGTTTTTCAGCTCGAGCAGCTCGCCCTTTACGTCCACCGTGATCTTCTTCGACAAATCGCCATTGGCGACCGCGGTCGTCACGAGCGCGATGTTTCGCACCTGACCGGTCAAGTTGCCGGCCATGTAGTTCACGTTGTCGGTCAGATCTTTCCAAGTGCCGGCGACCGCGGGGACATGCGCTTGGCCGCCGAGCTTGCCTTCCGTACCGACCTCGCGCGCCACGCGCGTGACTTCGGCGGCGAACGTGCCCAAGCTATCCACCATCTGATTGATCACGTTCTTGATTTGCAAGATTTCGCCTTGCGTATCGACGGTGATCTTCTGGGTTAGATCGCCATTGGCAATTGCGGTCGCCACCTTCGACACGTCACGCAACTGAACGGTCAGATTGCCGGCCATCGCGTTCACGCTGTCGGTCAGCCCCTTCCAGGTGCCGCTGACGCCTTTCACCTCCGCCTGCACGCCCAGCTTGCCTTCCGTGCCTACCTCGCGCGCCACGCGCGTCACCTCGCCGGCGAAAGCGTTCAGCTGGTCCACCATGGTGTTGACGGTGTTTTTCAACTCGAGAATCTCGCCCTTGGTCTCGACCACGAGCTTCTTCGACAAATCGCCGTTGGCCACTGCGGTGACGACGCCGGCGATGCCACGCACCTGGGTGGTGAGATTCGTGGCCATGCCGTTCACGCTGTCAGTCAGATCTTTCCACGTGCCGGCGACACCGGGCACATGCGCCTGACCCCCGAGCTTGCCTTCGGTACCCACTTCGCGCGCGACGCGCGTGACTTCATTGGCGAATGCGTTCAGCTGATCGACCATGGTATTCACGGTCGTGCCGATGCGCAGAAACTCGCCGCGCACTGGCTTGCCTTCGATCTCCATGGCCATTTTCTGAGACAAGTCGCCGGAAGCGACCGCGGTGATTACGCGCGCGACCTCAGTGGAAGGACGCACCAAGTCGCCAATGAGCGCGTTGAACGAGTCTCCGGTCACCACCCAGCTGCCACTCCAATCGTGAGTTTCGACGCGCGCGGTCATGTCGCCATCGCGACCCACCACGCGGGCCACACGAGAAAACTCGCGGGTCGACGAGTCGAGCTGTTGCGCGAGAGCATTGAAGGCGTCGGCAACGTCCCGAGGGACGCCTTCCTGACCCCTCAAGCGGCGGCTAAAATCGCCGTGCATCAGGGCAGAGAGGGCTTCCACTAAGCGAACGCTCTTGGCGGTCGCGGATTCACGCTTGGGGGCGTTCGGCTTGTCAGGGCGGTTGGCTTTGTCGGATCGGGCGGTGGAGCGTTTAGGGGGAACGTCGAATGATTCTGACAAGGCGGCCTCCGGGTCCCGCGCCAGAATGCAAGGCGTGCGCCCACGGTTATCTGTGCGAAAATGCCCCAGAATTTGCGCATCGGGTAAGGCATGCCCCGAGCGGCGGTGTCACAGTGAGGCAAACCGCCCCAACCGAAACTGCGCTGCCAAACTAGCTCAATTATCTACTTTTTGAGCTTGGCTTCGGTGCTGCTTTCGGCGCTCGGACCGCCCTGGCAGCTCGTCTTGGCCTGCTTGGCCGCGCGTTCCAGTTCGGCGCCCGCTTCCAGATCACCGTCGGCAATGGCATCGCCTAGGTGCCGGTAATAGCGGCGCGCGCTGTAGCTCCCTTCACTCTCGTTCGACTGATCGTTCTTCTTCTCGTCTTGGTCGTTCATCAGCCCATAGGTTGTGGTGCTTGGCATTGGCTTGCCAGACTGGCCAGAGCACATGGCGTGCCGCTCCAAAGCTCGCTTTGGTACGCGCTGTGCTTTTGGCTCAGGCAAGCGTCCACTGAAGGGAGACGGAACCATGATCGACGTTTCGAAGAACGAGAAAGCACTGAGCAATCTAGAGGCGCTCTGTCGGGGCGAGCTGGCAGCGGTGGAGACCTACAACACCGCGTTGTCGTCGGCTTCCCTCGGTACCCTTCGCCCGCAACTGGTTCAATGCCAGCGTTCGCATCAGAACCGCGTGCACTTGCTCGGTTGGCGCATTCATTTGCTGGGTGGCACGCCGCCGGAATCGTCTGGAGCGTGGGGCGTATTCGCCAAAGCCGTCGAGGGCGCCGCCACCGTAATTGGCGAGAAGGCGGCCATTAGCGCGCTGGAAGAGGGTGAGGATCACGGCTTGAACGAATACCGCACGCGCCTTGCCGAACTCGACGCCGACACCCAAGACTTCATTCAGGCGCGTGTGTTGCCGGCACAGACGGAAACCCACGGCATTGCCCGCGCTCTCAAGCTTGGCTTGTCCCAGCCAACCGTCAAAGCCTAATCCTCGCTCACTCTTGGTCTTGCCCTACGCCCGCCGTCGACCGCGACGGCGGGGCTGGCGCAGAGCGCGCTCGACGCGAGAGGAGCGGCAACTCAAGCCGGGCGCGGCTTGTCGTCGTCCAGGGCGCTGGCCAACAATCGCTGCGTGAGGCGCCCGCTCAGAATCCCGAGTGCCGATAAGGCGGCGCCTCGTGCGGCCTCCGCCATGAAAGAGCGCTCACGCCTGAAGCCAGGAAGGCTGGGTCGTTGACGGCGACGAGCCAAAACCGCAACACCGACCAACGCCGCTACGCCGAGCCCAAGTCCCAACATGACGGGGGCCTTGTGGAGCGCGGTTTCCGTGTTTTCAATCATTTGATTACCCCTCTTTTTGAGCTCGAGAATGTCTCGCACTAATTTCTTTCGCGCATCGTCCGCGCGCTTGGTGTCCAAGGCGGTGGTGTCGCTCATTTTACCGTCTCCAATACCTGCTTGGCGTCCTTGCTCAAGCGAGCGGCCGTGCGTGGCAATTTCAGCTGCGCAGAGCGGACACCCAGCACCAAGAACAAGGCCGCCAGCGCGAACAGGCCGAGCACGACGATCGCGGACTCGCCACCGACTCCCAGTGCGAGCACGAGCACTACGCCCGCCGTCACCAGTGCGGCCTGCGCAAACATAGCGCCTACGACGAGCAGGAGCGTCGAACCGAGCATTTGTCGCAGCTCGCCTTTGAGCTCGGCCCGGGCTAACGAGAATTCGGCCTGCACCAGCGTCTTTGCTTGATGCAGCGCGTCTTCCATGAGCTCGCCCAGGTTTGGTTCCGGTTGTTTCGTTACGGCGGAGTCGACCATCGGAGGCTGCTGTGCAGTCACCATGCCAGCGACGCACCGGCCTGGATCGTCGGATCTGCGCAAGTTCGGCGACCATTCGCTCCGCCTCGAAATAGGCAGTCGTGGCGCTGCGCCCCACCCCCGAGGCGAGATGTCCCGGGGGAGTCACTAAAAAGCCAGGCGTCCGCTCCATTGGCCCCTCACGCCGGGCGAGAGCAGCCAAAGGGGCCTGTTCGAGCCGTTGGCACTGCCCTTGCTGAGAGGAGGCGATGCTCGTGATTGCCTCGCGAGCTTCGGAAACACTTTCACCCACGAGGAGCAACATGGACTTAAGCAAAACCGTAGTGGCGATGGGCTCGGCGATTGGCGCTCGAGAACTGATCAAGGCGGTCGAAGGCTTGAGCCTGAACGATGCGCTAGGCGTAGTGGGCTTGGAACGAAAACCGAGTTCATTGTCGCAGTTCCTTCCGGCGATAGGGCTGATCACGATCAGCGCGGCTGTGGGCGCGGGCATCGCGTTGCTGCTTGCTCCGAGTTCGGGAAGCAAGCTGCGAGCGCGTCTATCGTCCGAGATCGACGATGCCAAGCATCGTTTGAACGAGAGCATCAATCGACTCGAAACCACCCGCAATCAACGGCACACGGTCTCCTAATCCCAATATTTGTACTGCGAGCGCTCGAGCGAGGGACTCGCGAAAGGCATGAAAATGGCTGAAGAGAGTAGCACCACCGTAGACATTTTGGCTCTGCACCAACGCGCGGATGCGCGTCAACGCAACCAGCGGATCGGCAGCGCAGCTGCTGGGCTGATTCTGAGTGGCGCGGCCGCCCTGTCTGGGCGGAGCGGTCGATCCGTCGTGCGCGTGCTGCTGGCTACCGCCGGTGGTCTATTGATCGCTAGAGGCGTGTCGGGCCTGAGCGTCAAGCAGCTGGGCACGTTCGTGCAAAACCTGTTCGAGAACCGGAAAGACCTCGAGAGGCGCTTCAACGACGGCGAGCATGACATCGTGGATGCGGCCTCCTTCGATTCCTTCCCCGCCAGCGATCCGCCCAGCTATTCGCCCGGCGTCGGCTGACCGAACGGAAGACTGATGGCTGCAAATGACATGGGAAAGGGCGCGCAAGCGCTGATGGTCTTGGCGGCGGCCGCAATCGTGGCCGCCGCCATCAAACTTGCCGCTGCCGTGGTTGCACCTTTTCTGGTCGCAGCCTGCATTGCGATTGCCGTGCAGCCTATCTTTCGCTGGGTGCATAGCTCGCGCATCCCAGACGTCAGTGCAGTCTTCATTTCATTGCTCGTAGTCATCGGCTTGTTGGGAGGGGTGGGCGCACTCTTGGTATTGGCGCTTGCGAACCTGAGTGGCTCAGCGGCCCAATACGTGAATTCGCTCCACCAAGTGCAATTGCAAGCCACGGTTTGGCTGGAGAATCATCACCAGCACGCATTGGCGCAATCCCTGTACGGTTCTCGGCTGGATTCGCTACTGCAAGAGGGCATTACTTACGTCCTGATGAGCTTACCCACGGTCATGTCAGCGCTGCTGACCGTGCTGCTTTTGATCGTGTTCATGTTGCTGGAAGTGACCACCATGCCCAAGCGCGTGCACGCAGCCCTTGGCTGGTCGCCGAGCACCTTCAGCGACTTTTCGCGCACGATGGCGGAAATACAGCGCTACCTAAGCGTGAAGACCGCAACGAGCGCAGCCACCGGCCTGTGTGCCGGGATATGGTGCGCCGTCTGCGGAGTGCCGAATCCCGCGCTCTGGGGGCTGGTCACCTTCGCACTCCACTACATCCCCACCGTGGGCGGGATGGTCGCCGCGATGCCGCCGGTCTTCATTGCGTTGACCGCCTACGGCCTGGGTCGCGCGGGCATCGTGGCCGGCGGCTTCATTGCTTTCAGCATGATCATCGGCAATCTGATCGAACCCAACGCGCTCGGACGCTCGCTCAGCGTCTCTCCTTTGATCGTGCTCGTGTCGATGTTCGTCTGGGGCTGGCTGCTCGGGCCGATCGGCGCGCTGCTGTCCGTGCCGCTGACGCTCATCGCCAAGATCGTGCTTTGGAACACCAATGACCTACACTGGGTTGCCGTGCTGCTGGGGCCGACACCGCCCGGCAACAGCGCGCGCAACTCGACCGAACTCGGTCTAAGTCGCGATTCGCTTCTGCCCCAGCCAAAAGAGTCAGCTTGCGTCAGTTCCCCGCCCGCGCGGGGCAATGTGTCTCGGGCAAAAGCGTTGAAGGCCTGAACCGGAGCTCGACTATTCCGCAGAATTGAAGGCGTGCGCCCCTGGCACGATCCGTGCTTAGCGCAGGGCACCGTACCCGGAAGTTCAATGTCACGAAGCGCACGCATCACTGTTCTCGAGCTAGGAGCTTCCCCCAGGGCCTGGGCATCCTGCCCCGCCGCAGGCGCCGACGACTGGGTTGTCGTCGCCCAGCAAAGCGACGAGGACGCTGCCGACTTCACCCGACGGGTCCAAAAGCGAGCGCAGCGGTTATGTAAGGACGACACGCAAATCGCCGCCGTCGATGTCTACGCTGGCCCGGGTGGCGGTCGAGACCGCTCCGACGCCCGCCGGGAGGTGATTGCGGAGCTGGGGATCCAATTGGCAACAGGAGGCCGACTCACACTGTGGTCGGCCTCGGACGACGCCCCGGCGGATGCCGAGATGACCGCCATATTGGCGCAATTCGGCCCTCTGTTGGCAGAGCGA
>DATEPG010000343.1:0-24230 GCA_035273265.1 Polyangiaceae bacterium | reverse complement strand
ATCAGCGCGAGGTTGGAGGCGAGCATGGCCGGGGGGGCGGAGAGTCGGTAAAGATCGCTACTGGTACGGCTGGGCTCGCAAAAAGAAAATCGCTCGCGCAAAAGTGTAAATGTGTGCGGACGGCAGCGATAAGTGTCCTCTGGCCGACATCGGAGCCGGCGGTGTGCGATTTGCGCTTGTCTTTCGTGCTCCGCGCTCGCAGCATTCGGAGTGCGATGGAAGAGCTGGGCGAGGCGGAGCGGCAGGTGGTTGCCAGCTATTGGTGGCAGCGCGCCCACGGCGAGCTCACCTCGTGGTACGGCTTTCAACACGTGCTTGCCGACCTGCGCGCGGAGCAGGCAGCGCCCGCGGTGATCGAGCTGGCCGAGCGTGCCGTGCAGGATGAATACCAGCACAGCCAATGGTGCCGGGACTGGGCCATCCGCTTCGGTCACCCCGGTGGGGAGATCATCCCGCGCGGGGAGCGGCCGATCGCGTTTCGCGGTGCGACCGAGGCTCAGAACCGGCTGCTGCGGATTGTCCTTTGCTGCATGAACGAGACGGTGGGCTGCGTGGTGCTGCGACACGTACGCCCGGCGCTGGTATTGCCCGAGCTACGCGAGTTGAATCGTCGGCACATGGCTGACGAGCTGCAACATAGCCGCGTGGGCTGGGCACACCTGGCCAGCCTGAGCGCCGAGCAGCGCGCGTTCCTTCGCCCTTGGCTCCCCGCGCTGCTCAGGCTGGTCAAGGAGGCCTGGTGCGGAGGCTCGGAGGGCGAGCACGAAGCGCTCGTGCCGTACGGCTACTTCTCGCTGCGTTTGCTACGCGCTGCGCACGATGAAGCTGTTGAGTCCGTGATTTTACCTGGGTTTTCACATTTGGGACTGGGGAACGCAGCGTGAGCAAGAAAGTCGAGCCATTGTCCGATCACCCGTTGTTTCGCGCCTTGGTGCTGATGGGCGGGGGGCTGGCCGTCGGCTGTGGCGGGGTCGCTGAAAGAGAAACGCCGCTCAGCACCGACATTGGCGGTTCGGGCTCGGCCAGCGGCGGCCCGGTGAGTAGCACCGCGGGAGGCAGCCCGAGCATTGGCCTGCCGGTCGCGGGCGCGCCATCCGCCGCAGCCGGCGCGAACGCTGCTACCGCCTACGCCCCAGCCTGCCCGTACGAGCAATGGGACTGCAGCGCGCTGTTGGCTACCGGAGCTTGCTTCCTGTCCTTGCTGAGCAAAGACGACCCGCTCGCCGCCGGATGCTCGTGCGACACTTCGCGACCGAAGAGCGCGGCTGCCTGCAAGTTGGACGAAAGTTTCGTCTGCCGGCAAGCCTACCCGCCGTACGTGGAAGGGCAGGCCCGTCCGAGCACCTGGGACGGCAACTTGCACGTGCAATGCGCGTGTCTGCCAACTCCCAAGCCGGGCACCGACAACTGCACCGAAACCTGTACCAAGGAATTCAGCGTTACGCAGTGGCCCCCGATGCAGTGCTTCGTGTCTAATTCCAAGTGCGACGACAATGGAGTGTGCACTGCAACATCGGCGGACGTGCTGAGGCAAGACGGCATCATGTGCGGTTGCGCGGCCATTGCGCTGAAGTAGCGGCTCTGCCTCTCCCGCTGGCGAAGCGCCGCCCCCATTGCCATCCGCTCCGTCCGCTCACCGTTGAGCCCAGGACGCGTTTTCTCGGGTGATCCGGCCGTGTTTCCAGTCGACACCGAACTCGGGGTCCGGACCGGATCAGCGCCGCTAATCCCGGCGGATTGGGATGAACCGCGGAGATCGTCTCAAATCGCAGCGCGAGAATGCTAGGCTCCCGCCCGTGAAAGTGGAGACGAACGCGTGAGACTCAGCAAAGCCATCATTCCAATGGGACGTCCGCTGCACGGAGACCTCCCGCTTCAACACGTTACGACGGGCGATGGCGGAACGAGTCGAGTCGCCGCGCTGCAAATCGAGGAGCTGCTGCAAGCAGGCATCGCTCAAGTGGCGCTGGTCATCTCGCCCCAAAATCAGCGCGTCTTCCAAGAGCTCTCGGCCCAGTTTGGCGGAGCATTGGTCGCCGTCGAGCAACCCGAACCTCGCGGCTTCGGCGACGCGATTCTGCGCGCCGAGGCGTGGATCGCCGGTGAGCCGTTCATCGTGCAAGTCTGTGATCACGTGTTCATCACTCACGCCGCCGCCTCTTGTACGCATCAGCTGCTCGAGGTAGCTGCGCGCGAGCAGTGCGCGGTGTCGGCCGTGCAAGTCAACGCCGAGAGCCAACTGCCCTATTTCGGCGTGATCGGCGGCTCGCGGGTCAAAGCGGCGACGCGGCTCTACAGCATCGAAACCGTGATCGAGAAGCCAACGCCTACGGTTGCGGAAGAGCGCTGCATCATCGCAGGGCTCCGCCAAGGAACTTACCTCGCCCTTTTCGGTACGCACGCGCTCACCCCACACGTGTTCGAAGTGCTGCGTGAACAGGAACGAGAGCTCGCGCCGGGCGACAAGCTCGGCTTGACTGAAGCCCTGGCATTGCTCGCTGCCCGAGAAAAGTACCTGGCACTCGAGGTGGACGGTCAGCGCATCGATCTCGAGAGTCCGTTTGGGCTTTTGCGCGCTCAGCTCGCGCTCGCGCTGTACGGCCCCAGGCGTGAGGAGGTGCTCCGTTTACTGTTGGAAGAAGTGGCGCGCACCCCCGAAAAGCGAGGAGGACATTGAACCACCGGCTGCTCCGGGCCATTACGGATCCGTCTCAAGAGGCACGCATCGGCGTGCTGGAAGATTTCGCTGCCTCGGCGAGCTTCGCCGAGCTGTGCGCTGCGGCGCGCTCGCTCGATGTGTTTGCTCGCGACGCCAGCCATAACCTTTATCAGCGTGTCCGAGCGATCTTTCAGACGTACGCGCTCTATCGCTATCTAATCCCTGCCCGACCCGAGCTGCCGCGGGCGGGGCGTATTCCACACGACGGTCAGGAGCTGCTGCTCGATCGTCACTACGCGGCAGCGACCGACGCATTCCTCGCCCACGCGGATGAGTATGGCTTGTCGGATCCGTTGGCAAGCGCGCTGGCAGCTGCCTATCACGGTCTCGGTTTTCACATCTTGGCCGAGCAAGTACAGCGCTCCGTGCGCTCCCAGCGTGGAAATCGCTGGATGTTCCGCACTGGCCACGCGCTCGATCATCCCTTGCGCGTGCGCGATAAGCTCAAGCTGCCGGACGCCGACGGCGTGTACCCCGTGCTCGTCGAACGCACGCCCGTGCGTATGGATCTGACCCATAGCGGTTGGAGCGATATTTTCTTTCTGGGCATGGACTATCCGGAAGGCGCGCGCGTGATCAACGTGTCCGTCGATCTCGCGGTGTATGAGCGCGACGAGCAAACCGCGCCGCCCATCACCTGCTTTCTGCGCGTGATCGACGAGCCGGTTCTGCGCCTCGCGAGCATCGATCTGGACGCCGTTGCGGACCTGCGGGACACTTCGGAGGTATTCAATTATGCGAGTGATTACCTAGGGTTACTCAAGGCTGCCGTGATCGCGTCCGGGCTCGTGCCGGCCGCCCTCGAGGGCTCCGGCCAGCCACTCTCCCTCGTGCTCGAGCAGCTCGTGGGGCCGAATCGCGGCATCGAGCTGGCGAGCCAAGTGAATGACATCCCGAAGGGCAGTCGTCTGGCGGTCTCGACCAACTTGCTCGGTGGGCTGATCGCCATCTGCATGCGGGCGACGGGACAGATCGAATCACTGACCGGCTGCCTCACCGAGTCGGAGCGGCGCATGGTGGCCAGCCGAGCCATTCTCGGTGAGTGGCTGGGCGGCTCCGGTGGCGGTTGGCAAGACAGCGGCGGAGTTTGGCCCGGCATCAAGTTGATCGAAGGCGTGCGCGCGGTGGAGGGCGACGTCGAGTTTGGTTCGAGCACGGGGCGGCTCTTGCCTCGTCACACGTTGCTCGGGGACGACCGTATTTCGGACGCTGCGCGCAAGAAGCTCGAGGCCTCGCTGGTCGTGGTTCACGGCGGTATGGCTGCCAACGTCGGGCCCATCTTGGAGATGGTCACCGAGCGCTTTCTGCTCGGCACCGCACGCGACTGGAACGCGCGCCAGGAGCTCCTGCGCGCCTTCGACAGCGTGGTCGAGGCGCTGGCTGCTGGCGACGTGCGTGAGCTCGGTCGGCTCACGACGCGCATCTTCGAGGGACCGCTCGCGACCATCATTCCCTGGGTCTCCAACTTCTATACGGAGTCGCTGATCGCCGATGCGCGCAGCAAATTCGGCCAGGATTTTTGGGGATTTTGGATGCTCGGCGGCATGTCCGGCGGCGGCATGGGTTTCATCTTCGATCCGAAGGTCAAGGCCCAAGCCGAGCGCGAGATGCTCGAGATCATGCGACGGCGCAAGAACGAGTTGGCGTCCAGCTTACCGTTTGCGATGGATCCGGTCGTTTACCGCTTTGCCATCAATTCGGCCGGCACCGCTGCCGAGCTGTTGACCGGCACGAGTGCGCTGCTGTCTGCGGACTATTACCTGTGCATGTTGCCGCGCTGGTTGCAGGAGGGGTCACGATCGTTCTCCGAGCGCAGGCGGCGAGAGCTGGACGCTTTTTCATTGCTACACCTGCGCGGCGCGCGCGCCGAGCGTATCGGTCCGCTTTTGCTCGGCCGATTGCTACCGGCCGCACGCGCCGCCGATGACGAGGACTCGTTGCCGGCGTTGCTCGATCGCTATGGCTTCGATGCCGAGCAGCACGAGCGCATCCGCGCCGATCTGCGGGCCGATCGCATCGGGCTGGCCAAAAATCGCCTGCCTGCGGACACGCCGATCGAAGACGTGCGCCCGGGTGACGTCATACAGGCTCAGGCGCTCGGCGCAGCCGATGAACACGCTGGCCGTGCGGCGCTCGAACGCGGCGAGGTCTTCGTGATCACGCTGGCGGCGGGAGCCGGCTCGCGCTGGACGCATGGTGCCGGCACCGTCAAGGCCATCTATCCGTTCGCCAAGCTGGCGGATCGCTTTCGAACCTTCTTGGAGGTTCACCTCGCAAAGACGCGCCGCCGTGGCCGAGAATTCGGCGTCACGCCGCTGCACGTCATCACTACCAGTCACCTCACGCACGTACCAATCGCGAATTTGCTGGAGCGTGAGCAGGGCTACGGGCTGGGCGACGCGGTGTTCCTCTCGGAGGGCCGCTCGATCGGGCTCAGACTGGTGCCAACGGCGCGCGATCTGCGCTTCGCCTGGGCGGAGCTGCGCGAGCAAAAGCTAGAAGAGCGAAAGCAAAAAGTGCGTGACGACGGCCGCGCCGCCTTGATCGACTGGGCGGTGCGTTCGGGTGAAGCCAGTGACTATCGCGACAACATCGCCGCGCAATGCCTGCACCCGGTTGGTCATTGGTACGAAGTGGCCAATCTGCTTCTCAACGGCAGCCTGGCGCGCCTGCTCGCGGTCCGCCCCCAGCTCAAGTACGCGATGCTGCACAACATCGACACCTTGGGCGCAGATCTCGACCCGAGCTGGCTCGGTCGTCACATCCAGAGCGGCGCCTGCCTGAGCGTCGAGGTCATGGAGCGTCGGCTAGAGGATCGCGGCGGCGGGCTCGCTCGCGTTGGTGGTCGCCCGCGGCTGGTCGAAGGCCTGGCTCTGCCGCGCGAAGAGGACGAAGCCAAGCTCACCTATTACAACTCGCTCACCACGTTCATCAGCATCGACCCGCTGCTCGCCCACTTCGGCCTGTCTCGCAAGGATCTTCACGATCAACGTGCAGTGCGCCGCGGCGTGCGAGCTCTGGCGCAGCGCTTGCCGACCTACATCACGTTGAAGGAAGTCAAGCGGCGTTGGGGAAATGCGCAGGAAGACGTGTTTCCGGTCACCCAGTTCGAAAAACTTTGGGGCGATATGAGCACGCTGCCCGACATTTCCGTGGAGTTCTTCTGCGTGCCGCGTCCGCGCGGTCAGCAATTGAAAGACGTGGCGCAACTCGATGGCTGGCTGCGTGACGGTTCCAAGGACTACGTCGAAGGTTTGTGCGACTTCGGCTGATGCAGGCGAGAGGAAAGCATCGCGATCGCTGTTGAGCTCGCAACCCCGTGCAGCTAGCGAGAGACTCAGGCAATTGCCGGGCGTCTAACCCGTCGTCAAGCGCGCCCGGCGGGCCGCCAAGATCTTCGCGAACGAGCGGAGCTCGACTTCGCTCGGCGTCAGCCCCGTCTGCTCGACGTCGCTCAGGTCGATTGCGCCACAGTTGAGCGCGCGCAGGAAGTAGTTGAGCAGGCCTTGCCCGGTCGCGGCGTCGTCGAAAACTTCGCCCACGAGCGTGGCCTGGGCAGCCTTTTCGATGAAATTCTTCAAGCGCTCGCCAGCGCTGCTGAGGCCTTCCAGGAAGAACGCGTAGCAGGTGGCGTAGCGCACCGGGAGTTGCGCGGGGTGCAGATCCCAACCTTGGTAGAATCCGCCTTCCAGTGAGTGGCGGATGTGACGATGGGCGAGTTGCCACGCGCCGTAGACGGCCGCGCGGTTCTCTTCGAGTTGGTCGGCCGAGAGCAGTTTACCGCGGTGAGGCGCGACCGGCATCACGTTGGTGGCGCCGTCCGAGAGAAATACTCCCGTCCCAGCGTAGGCGAGCAGCATCAGTCCCTTCGCTAGATCGCACATCGGATGATCCATCATCTGATAGGCGGCGGTGATATTGCACGAGGCCGTGAAGTCATAGGTGCCGAGGTGCGCGCCGATGCAGCGGCCTTCGCCCGCCGCCAGCAGGCTCGGCAGGGGGCAGTAGCCGTCGGGACCGATCAGGGCTTGCGTAGTCTCGACCATCAGCTCGAAACGCAGGGTGTTTGGCGGCAAATGGTGGCGTTCTTCCAAGATCTCGAGCAGTCGAACCAGGGTGCGCGGCTGTTCGGGGATGTTGACCTTGGGTAGCGTGATCACGAAATTGTCGGGCAATGCGCCGCCAGTCTCCGTGAGCAGCGTGTCGACGAAAATCTCCAAGGTGCGCGCTCCGCGCAGCTTCCACTCTTCGCCGAAAGACTTGATGCGGATGCCGATGAAAGGCGGGGTGCGCGCTTCCTTCATGGCGCGCGCGAGTTCCGCCGCGGCGCGTTGCGCCGTTTCGTCTTCTTCTGCGTCCGGGCGGGCGCCGAAGCCGTCTTCGAAGTCGATTCGGAAGTCTTCGACGGCCTCGCGGACGAGCTTTGCCTTTACGCGCTCGTATACGGTTTGCGCGAGCCAGCCTTTGGGGCTCACACGTCGGAGTTCCGCCGGATCCGCTTGGTAGCGCTCGGCCAGTGTCACCGAGTCCAGCCCGACCAGCGCGGCTGGGGAGAGGAAGCCGACGCCGGTTGCGAGTTCGAGGGCATTTCCGGCGTAAGCTTGGAAGCTTTCGAGCGCGAGCTGTGCCAGGCGCTGCGTGGTCTCGGCCTTGTACAATTGCGCGCCGCCGTAGACCGTGTGCACCGGCTGACGCGCCGGGCGATCACCCGGATAAACCGCGGAAAATGCGCGATTGGCTTGGCTCAAGGCTGCGAAGTGCGCGGCCCCCGACGTGATCAGACTCATGGCTCAGCTTCCGCGATAGGTGGAGTACCCGAACGGGCTCAAGAGCAGCGGCACATGGTAGTGCTGGCTCGGATCGGTGACGTGAAATTGCAGCTCGACTCGCTCGTAGAACGAGTCCCGGCCGCTTTCGCGGTAGTGCGCTCCGGTCTCGAAGCGCAGGCGGTACAGGCCCGCCGTGAGCGCGCTTTCGCCGAGCAGTTGCCGGACGCGGCCGTCCTGATCGGTGACGCCGCGGCCGAGCTCTACGAACGCGCCGTCTTCCAGCACAGCTAAGCTCACGCTCACGGCAGCGGCGGGTTTGCCCAGCGATGTATCGAGCACATGCGAGCTGATGACGCTCATGAGTCGAGTTTCTCCAAGCGGAGGTGGGTGATCTTGGCTTGTTCCGCCGCGGCAATGCCGAGCTCCAAGTCAGGCGCGTGTTTGAGTCGCGCTTGGAGCAGTAGCAGCATTTCTTCTGCGCTCTTGCCGGTGGCGCAAACGATGAAGGAGTAGCCGAAGCGCTCGCGATACGCTTGGTTGCCATCCCTGAGCGCGTGCAGTACGGCTTCGCTGGCGCTCAGCGCGGCGCTCTGCTCGGCCGCAGACCAACCGGCGGTTTTGCTGAATCTCTTGGCCAGTTCATCGAGATTCGAGCCGATTTCTGGGTGGTGGCTGAATGCCTCGCGGTAGTCGTCCGGGCCGAGCTGGGCCCAAATTTCCACGGCCGCGGCGGCGATGGCCGTGTGCGACGCGAAGGGCAAACGCGCGAGCATGCCCTGCACCCAGCGCGTTGCACCGCAACAACGCGTGAGCGCCTCGGTCGCGGCCTCGCGCGAGAGCGCGTTGAGTAGCAACGGCGATTCAGCCACGGTTGTCGCCCCACACGCGCAAGCGACTCACGCCGCCGTCGGGGAAGATGCGCAAACGCACGTGCGTAGCCGGCGAATTCGCCAGGAGCTCGCGCGCGAAGAAGTGTCGGGTATCCGCTGTCAGCTTGGTTTCGGCCAGCAGCGGTCGCCAAGCGACGCTCTCGATCAGATCCGTGGGTCGTGCGCCGGCCGCGTCAATCACTTCGACCGAGCAGCGATCCGGAAAATTGCCTTTGAAATGCTTGGTGTCTATCTCGAGCAGGCGCGGAGTGCCGCGCGCCCCGAGTCGAATCACGATCCAGTCACTGCCTGGCCCGCGCCGACGGCGTGTTTCCCAGCCCGAGCCCATGTTCTCGGCGCGGCCGGGCAAGAGTAGGTTGCTCATCCCGCCGAAATGCGCGTCCGAGCAGGCGAGCGCGACCGCGCCGTTCTCGAGCGCAGCCAGATTGAAGCACCCGGGCGGCACGTGCGCGGCGGCCAGCGCGTCGAGCTCGGGCGCTGCCCACACCGCAGACACCTGGCCGTACGCGCGGAAGCGCGCCACGCCACCGTCGGGAAAGATGTTTAGCCGCAGGTGGCTGACGACCGGGCCCGGGCTTGCCACAGACAAGTTCTGGGCATTGGGGAGCAGCGGCACTTGCGGTAAAAGTTCGTGGAAACTGCCACTCAGTAGCTCCGGCAAGGGCGTCCCGCGCGCCGCAAAAATGCCTTCGACCGAAGCGAATGCCGGGTGGTTGCCGATGAAGTGCTGGGTGTCGATGTCGAACGCGAGCAGCGAGCCCGGCACGCCCAATTCGAGCAGGCACCAATCGTGGCCCGGGACGCGCTTGCGACGGCTCTCCCAACCATCCATCCACTTTCCTCGCTCGCTGTACTTGCCCGGGATGAATATCGCTCGACCCGGCAAGAGCAGATTGTCCATGCCGGCGAAGAAGTCATCACTGGTGGCCAGCGCTTTTCCACCGATCAGCGAAGCTGCCAAATCGACCAACCCGTTGAAGCCCGCGACTGCTGTGTTCACGTCACTCAAGATGTCGTCCTGCGGTGGAGGAGGTGACGTCCCTCGGGACCCTCCGGGTGCTGCTGACCATCGTACACGCATTTGCCGCGCAAAACGGTGTGCTGCACCAAGCCTTGCAGCTCTTGTCCAAGGTACGGTGAAACTTTGTGCCGAAAGAACAAGCGCTCGGCTTCGACCTTGATTGGTGCGTCCGGATCCCAAACCACCAAGTCCGCGTCGTAGCCTGCCGCAATCTGGCCCTTTTGTGCGGAAATTCCCGCAAATTGGGCGGGAGCTGCGCTCATCCAACGAAACAACGCCCGCAGATCGGCGCCCCGACGGCGGGCTTCGCTCCAGACGGCGGGTAGGCCGAGCTGTAGCGACGCAATCCCGCCCCAGGCGTCCTCGAAATCACCGCGCTCGGCTAGCTTGAGAGCTGGAGTACACGGGCTGTGATCGGTGATCACGAAGTCGATCACTCCATCCAGCAGCGCCCGCCACAAGCCTTCGCGGTTTTCGTGCTCACGGATCGGCGGCGCGCACTTGTACAGCGTGGCCCCGTCCGGAATGCTCTCTGCCTCCAGACACAAGTAATGGGGGCAGGTCTCGACCGTGATCGGCAATCCCTCCGCCTTGGCCGCGCGCAAGATAGGCACCGACGCCGCCGACGACAAGTGCACGATGTGCACCGGGCAGCGTGTCTCGCGGCATAACTTCACCAGCAGGCGAATCGCTTCGTCCTCCCACACCTTGGGCCGTGACTCCAAGTAGCGCTGGTATGAGCGGCGATCCAATGTCACTACTTTTGCGCCCAAGTCTAGCTCGGCGTGCGCCAAGAGCGGCAGCCCAGCGTCGCGCAGCACGGGCATGGCCTCGCGCAGATCGGCTTCGGTCGTGTTCGGAAATTCATCGATGCCCGAGTGGACTAGGAATGCCTTGCAGCCGAGGACACCGCCTGCCGCGAGCTCGCGCAGCGCGCTGCTGTTGCCCGGCACCACGCCCCCCCAAAAACCGACATCGACGAAGCACTTGCCTTGGCTCGCCAAAAGCTTTGCCGAAAGTGCGGCGGCGCTGGTCGTGACCGGCAGCGAGTTGAGCGGCATGTCGACGAGTGAGGTCACGCCGCCTGCGGCGGCCGCGCGCGTAGCAGTCTCGAATCCCTCCCACTCGCTGCGCCCTGGTTCGTTCACGTGAACATGGCAATCCACCAGGCCTGGACCGATCACCCAATTTCCGAAATCGAGCGCGCCGGGCAGTGCTTTCGCTCCAGGCACGACTTCGGCGATGTGCTCACCATCCAGCAGTATGGTGGCCGGACCGATGCCCTCGGGGCGCACCACGCGCGCGCTGAAGTAACCCTGGTTTGCCATCAGAATTCGGGCTCCGCGAAGTGGCACAGATCATCGAAGTGGGCGCCGCTGTCCTCCACGAACAGCGAGCGCGTGATGCCAGCGACCAAGCGCGCTGCTGAATATTTCAGGCCCGAGATGCTCGCGCCGCCGAAGCCCATGCTGAGTAGGCCGCCGAACGTGTAGTTGTACAAATGCTCCAGATACGGGGCCTGCCCCGGTTCCCGCTCGCGAAACTCGAAGCCCGGTCCCAAGTACGGGTGGCGCGACAGATCTTCATGCTGCTCGTTCGCGGGCGGCGTGTAGCGGTCCGCCCAGCGCGCGATCTGCGCTTCGAAATGGGCGAGTTCGGGGCGCGCGGCCAGATCGGTGACGCAGCCCGTTGCCACGATCACGAAGTCGACCTCGAAGCGCTGCGACTCGGTCTCGATCTGCACCGTGTCGCCCTGCGCGAGCAGTGACTTCCAGCTCGAACCGGCGTGTAAATGAAATCCCGCGTGCTCTTGGGCGCGCGCCAGCGTGTCTTTCGGCGGCAGCTGGCCCATGCGCAAGATCTGCAAGATGAAGCGCCACTTCTCGGCGTCGGGCAAGTCTGCGTGGTGCTTTAGAAATCCTACGAACTCGGCCCAACGGTAGGCGTTCACATTGACCAGCTGCGGGCGCCGGAAAAATAGCCGCACCTCTCGCGCGCCCAATTCGAGCGCGGTAGCAGCGTTGTCGAAGCCCGAGGCGCCCGCGCCCAGCACCGCGATGCGCTTGCCGCGCAGCGCGGAGAAATCGATGGCATCGCGCGTGTGCGCGTACAGCCGCGCGGGCAGGGCGTCCGAGACCGAGCGCGGCACGCGCCACTCGCCCGAACCATCGATGCCGGTCGCTAGCACGACGCGGCGCGCTCGCAACACACGCTCTCCGGGCGGACCGTTGCATGGCACTAAGAATTGACACGCTTCCCCGTCGTATTCCAGTGCACCGACGGTCGTGTTCGGCTCGACCGGGAGGCGCAATGTCTGGCGGTACCACGACAGGTAGCTGGCCCAGAGCTCCTTGGGCAAGAGGCCCAAGGCTTCCCAACTGCCGTCACCGAATTGCGCTTCGTACCAAGCGCGCGGGGTCAGGCTCGGGATGCCGAGATCTGGACCAGTCAGGTACTTGGGCGTACGCAGCGTGCGCATGCGCGCGAAATTCAGCCAAGGTCCGGCGCGATCCAGTGGATTCTGATCGAGCACGATCAAGTTCCCGACCCGCTCACGCATCAAACCAAAGGCTGCAGTCAGCCCGCTCTGGCCACCGCCCACGATCGCGACATCGTAAACGGGTTCGCCCGCGAGTGAGCGTCGCGGTGCGACCCAAGATCTGCGTGGGTAGTCGAGCAGCTCGAGATCGCGCTGCACCCGGCGAGCGAGTTCGGCGAGTCCGGAGGCGGGCACGGTACACAGAATGTGCCAGGAAGCGCACTTCGTCCATATTTCTCCTGCTACGGTTGCTGGAAACAATCCTGAGCGCTTCTGCCGTGGTAGCGTACGTGTCCATGGGCGTTCGGTTCGTGCTGAACGGAAGAGCCGTCACGGCCGACGGAGCGTCGCACGTGACCGCGTTGCAATGGCTGCGCAGCCAGGGCCTGTGTGGCACCAAAGAGGGCTGCGCCGAAGGCGAGTGCGGCGCCTGCGCCGTGGCCTTGTTGAAGAGCGAGCCGGGCGAAACCGGCAGCCATTTCGAGTCCGTAAACAGTTGCCTCTTGCCGCTCTGCGCGCTCGAGGGACGAGAACTTTTGACGATCGAAGGCATCGCCGAGAGTGACGGCAGCCTGCATCCGGTTCAAGCAGCCATGGTGGCGGCCGGCGGGTCGCAGTGTGGCTACTGCACTCCGGGCTTCGTCGTCAGCTTGTTCTGCGAGTACTACCGGCCCGGCCGCACGGGCTTCGATCCCGAGAGCATTAGCGGCAACCTGTGTCGCTGTACGGGCTATCGTCCAATCGCGGACGTCGCGCGCGCGCTGCCTGCGCCCGCCGAGGCGGATCCGCGCCTGGTCCAGTTGCGGAGGCCGGCGGCCGCGCTCGGAGTCGGCAAGGGCGGCACGGCGAGCGAGCTGTTCTTGCGCCCGACGGCGCTCGACGAGGCCTTTGCGTTGCTCCTGACTCACCCGGGGGCGCAGCTGATCGCGGGCGGCACGGATCTGATGGTGTACGCCAATCAGCGCTACCAACGCTTTCCGGTGCTCATCTCCGTCGAAGCCTTGAGCGAGCTGCACGAGCTGACGCTGGGCGAGAGCGAACTCGTGCTCGGCGCCGCGGTCCCGCTGGCACGAATCGAACGCGCGCTCTCCCAATCCGATCTCGATTCGGAGCTGTTGACGCAGTTGCTGCCCTTGTTTTCGTCGCGCTTGATCCGAAATCGCGCCACCTTGGGCGGCAATCTCGGCACGGCATCGCCGATCGGCGATGCGGCGCCGGCACTCTTGGCGCTCGGCGCCGAGCTCGAGCTCGTGAGCCAGCGCGCCACGCGCCGCCTGCCACTGTCCGAGTTCTTTCTCGACTATCGCCGCACCGCGCTCCGGCCAGGCGAGCTGATTCGAGCCGTGCGCATTGCCCGGCCGATGCCCCGATTTCAGCGCTTCTACAAGGTGAGCAAGCGCGTGCTCGACGACATCTCCACAGTAGCGGCCGGCTTCGCGCTCACGCTCGACGCCCACGGCAAGGTGACGCGTTTGGGCGTTGGCTTCGGCGGCGTCGCTGCGCTCCCGCTGGCGGCGCCGTCACTCGAGCAAATCGCGCTGGGTCGGGTTTGGAACGAAGCAACGCTCGCGCTACTGCTACCCGAGGCGGCGAGGCTCGGTACGCCTCAAGCCGATCTGCGCGGCAGCGCCGCCTACCGTCGAGCCATGCTCGGCAAATTGCTCGAGAAGTTCTTCTACGAAAGCCATGCGCAGGCCGAGGCCGCGCGATGAAGGCCGTCGGTCGGGCGCTCAGCCATGAGTCGGCCGCGCTGCACGTCACGGGCCGCGCCACGTACGTGGAAGATCTAGCGACGCGCACCGCAAACATCGCCTACGCCTGGCCGATCGCGAGCCCGCACGCGCACGCCTACGCGACCGAAATCGATTTCAGCGCGGCTGCGAGCATGCCCGGCGTGTTGTGCTGTCTCGGCCCAGGTGACGTCCCCGGTCAAAACGACGTCGGCCCGGTGCGCCCCGATGAGCCGCTCTTCCCGCAAGAAATCTGCTTCTTCGGGCAGCCCGTGGCCTGGGTGGTGGGCGAAACTCTGGAGCTCGCGCGGCTGGCCGCCGAGCGCGTGCGTATCGTCTACGAACCCCTGCCAGCGCTGACCTCGATTGCGGCGGCGATCGCTGCCGACAGCTTTCATGCGCCTGCCGAGCGGCTGCGGCGCGGCGAGCCCGAGCGTGAACTCAGCGCGGCCGCTGAGCATCTCGAAGGAGAGCTGTTCATCAACGGCCAAGAACACTTCTACTTGGAAACTCAGGCCGCGCTTGCGTTGCCGGAGGAAGCCGGTGGCGTGTTCGTGCATTCCTCCACGCAACACCCGACTGAAACGCAAGAGATCGTGGCGCGCGTGCTGGGCGTCGCCAAACACTTGGTCACGGTGCAATGCCTGCGGATGGGTGGCGCCTTCGGCGGCAAAGAGACGCAGGCCAACTCCTGGGCCGCGATCGCGGCACTGGCCGCAAACAAATTACGGCGCCCGGTGCTGGTGCGGCTCACCCGCGCGCAAGACATGACCATGACCGGCAAGCGCCACCCGTTTTTCGGTCGCTTCCGCGTCGGCTTCAGCAGTGAGGGCCGGCTCAACGCACTGATCGTCGATTTGTTCAGCGACGGCGGCTACAGCTTGGATCTGAGCGCGCCGATCATCGGTCGCGCGATGTTCCACATCGACAATTGCTATTTGCTGCCGCACTTGGAGGTCGTGGGCAAGATCTGCCGGACCCACTCGGTCTCGCACACCGCCTTCCGCGGCTTTGGCGGTCCGCAAGGCATGCTCTTCATCGAAGAAGTGCTGGATCGGGTCGCCCGCCAGCTGAACCTGGACCCGCACCTGGTTCGAGAACGAAATTTCTATCGGCAGGGTGACGAGACGCACTACGGCCAGCCCGTCAAGGACGCCGATCGCATCGAGCGGATCTGGTCCGAGCTCAAGCAGAGCAGTGACTTCGCCGCGCGACTGACCGAAATCGGCCAGTACAACGCGGCTCATGCGCACGACAAGCGGGGGCTGGCGATCACGCCCGTCAAGTTCGGCATCTCGTTCACGACCTCGTTCTTCAATCAGGCGGGCGCGCTGGTACTGATTTACAAAGACGGCAGCGTGCAAGTGAATCACGGCGGCACCGAAATGGGCCAAGGCCTGCACACCAAGATGCTGCAGGTCGCCGCCGACTCATTGGGAGTGCCGCTCGAAGCGTTGCGGATCATGCCCACACGCACGGACAAGGTCCCCAACACCTCCGCCACCGCGGCCTCGAGCGGTTCGGATCTCAACGGCGCCGCCGTCAAAGCCGCCTGCGAGACCCTGAAGGAGCGCCTCGCCGAGGTCGCCGGTCGACACTTCAACGCGCCGGCGTCAGAAATCGTGATTGAGCACGGTCGCGTGTTTCCGAGCTCGCGTCCAGAAGCCGCGGTCAGCTTCGCCGATACGGTGGCACAAGCCTATTTACAGCGAATTGCGCTGTTTGCCACGGGCTACTATCGGACCCCCCACATCCACTTCGATCGCGAGACCGGCAAGGGCAATCCGTTTCACTACTTTGCCTACGGCGCCGCCGTGTCTGAAGTAGAGATCAGCGGCTTTACGGGTCAGTATCGGATTTTGCGCTGCGACCTATTGCACGACGTGGGAGACTCGCTTTCGCCGCTGGTGGATCAGGGCCAAGTGGAAGGTGGCTTCATTCAAGGCATCGGCTGGCTCACGACGGAGGAACTGGTCTGGAACGACCGCGGCGCGTTGCTGTCGAGCGGCGCCTCGACCTACAAGCTGCCGACGCTCGGGGAGTGCCCACGCATCTTCAACGTGGCACTGCTCGCGTGCGCTGCCGAGCCCGGCGTAGTCTACGGCAGCAAGGCCGTCGGCGAGCCGCCCTTGATGCTCGCGCTCAGCGTGCGCGAGGCGCTCCGCGCTGCCGTCGCCGCGTTCGGCAGCGGTGGCGTCGTCGAGCTCGCCTCGCCGGCAACGCCCGAGGCCGTGTTTTGGGCCATCGAGCGAGCGCGCGAAAGCAAGGCCCAGAGCGCGCGCGCCGCTGAATGAGCGAGCGGACCGGCCAATTTTACGCGGTTTTTCCTCGGCGCACGCGGCCGGCGCGCCGCGGCGCGCTGAGAAATCAGCGCAGAACGGCTACCGGCGCGTCGTTTGTTTGATCAGGGTGAGGCGTTCGTCCCATCTTGTAGGCGGCATGAAATCATCCTTTTGGATTTACGCGTTCGGCTCGCTTGCGTTGGTTGCTGCTTGTCAGGCAAGTCACCCCGATCAGCCGCCGGCCGAGAGTCCGCGGGCGGCCAGCGGGATCACTCCAGGGGCTCCGCAGTCGGACGCGCCGGCGCAGAGCGAGCTGGGGTTGGAAGACGCCGTACTCGCGACCTTCTTCGATGACGATATCCCTCGCTCGAGCGGTGGCTACACCTACAGCTACGGCGGCAAGACGAGCAACAAGATCTTGCCCAGCGGAACACCGGGCAACGGAGCGGTGTTCGCCGCGTTCTTCGAGGACGATTACTCGGGCGTAAATATTTCGTTCGGTGGTCATTTCATCGATCTGCGGCCGTACCGCAAGACCGGCAGCTTGTCCTTCTGGGTCAAGGGAGGGCCGGCCGCGCAGAAATTCATGGTCGGTCTGATGGATAGCCAAGGCAACGGCATCAAGGCGCAGACCAAGGTCAGCGGCGATAGCTACGCCGTCGTGCAAGAAGGGCAGTGGTTGCGCTGTCGTATCCCGCTCAAAGCGTTCACGGACGACGGCGTGTATTGGGACTCGCAGCAAAGCCGCGAGATCGCGGCCAAGATGGATTGGAGCAAGATCCAAGACTTTCGGATCTCGATCAACCGCGGAGAAAACAAGGTCTTGGCGGGGCAGCCGGTGGTCTTCTATCTGGATCAGATCCAGCTCACCAAGACCGCCAAGGGGATCCCCGATCCCGATGCGTACTGGGATGCGTTCGATTCCAAGGCGCCCAGCCAGCTAGTGACCGACTTCACGAAGTGGGGCGATCAGTGGCACGCGCAACATGGCAGTTCGGCGGATATCCAAGTTGCCGTTGGCGCGCTGCCGAAGAACGCGCCGCCGGCCGTAAAAGGGCAGGCACTCAAAGTAACCTTCAAGCCCGGGGATTGGTCCGACGCCTACATCGAGGCCCCGAACGCGCCGGGCATGCCCAGAGATTGGAGCAAACACTATGGGCTCACGGTGTGGCTCTACACGGACAAGCCGTACCAAGCCTTCGACATCACGATTCGCGATCGCGACCAGGAGCTGTTCATCAGCAAGGCCGGCGCTGCCCGCGGCTGGAACCAAATCCTGGTCCCCTTCCGTAACTTCACCAAGTTTCAGTACTACCAACCGCCAGCGGCCAAGCCGAACAACCGGCTCGATTTGGATGGCGTCACCTGGTTTGGCATCAAGCCCGGCGGCGACACCCCGGGGGCGATGTACCTCGCCAATCTCGAGCTCAGCAATGTGCGTCAACTTGCCGCGGTCAAAGCCCCAGCGGAGCTGCCCGCGGTGTTTCAGGCCGATTTGACCAAGACCGTGCAGGCCATTCCCGAGATTTACGGCGTGAACGTCGGCCTGTGGGCGCCTGATTTGATCGATTCCGAGTCACTGCCGCTCGAAAAGCAGCTTGGCTTGGGGGTCGTGCGCTACCCGGGCGGCCTGCGCGCGGACGAGGAAGATTGGCAAAAGACGCTCGAGGCCAAGGACATCAACATCGACACGGACGAGTTCTTGGATTGGTGTGCCAAGATCGGGTGCAAGCCGCTGTTCACCGCCAACGTCGGTGACGGCTCGCCGGAGATGGCCGCTGCTTGGGTCAAGTACGTGAACCAAACTCGCAAGGCGGGACCAAAGGTACAGCTGTGGGAGATCGGCAACGAGATCTACGGCAACTGGCACCGGTACTATGCCAAGTGGGGCAAGGACGGCGGCACGAGTTACGGCAAGGCCGTGCGCGCCTTCGTCAAGGCGATGAAGGCCGCGGACCCGACGATCAAGATCAGCGCCGTGTGGATGCTGAACGGTCCGTGGAACCGCGCCGTGTTCAAGGAAATCGCGGACGTTATCGATGCCGTGAGCGTGCACCACTACGCGCAGCATGCACGCTCCGAAAGCACCTTGGGTCTGCTGGCTGCCTCGTCCGAGGTCGACCAACTGATGCAGGACGTGCAGAAGCAGGTGCTGGAGCTAGGCGTCAAAGGCAAGCGCTACGAAACCTGGCTGACGGAGTGGAACTCGGTCGACGAGAACCCGGGTCCCCAGATTCTGCAGCATGAAAATGGCCTGTTCGTCGCGGACTACCTGGGTCACTTGGCACAATCGCCGATCCAGATTGCCAACCTGTGGGCGCTGTACAACGGTCGTGACAAGCGCTTGGGCGACTACAGCTTGGTGGCGCTCAAGGGCGACGTTCAGGGCTTCAACTTCCGCCGCCCTTCGTACTGGGCCTTTCGCATGCTGGCGAACAGCCTGACTGGCACCCTGCTGCAAGGCAAGAGCAACCAGGAGGCGCTGTCTGGCTGGATCAGCAAGCGCCCGGACGGCAAGCTGGCTTTGGTATTCGTGAACAAGAACTTCGACACGGAGTACAAGACCACGCTCAAAGTGCCCGGCTTGAAAGGCGAAGCAACGGTCGAAACCCTGACCGTCGAAAACTCGGGCGGCTTGCTCGGCTCGGAACCCACTGGCAAGACTCACGCTTCCTCCGGACCGAAGTCTCAAAAACTACAGCTCCGAGACGGCTCGCTCTTGGTCGTGCCCAAAGCCTCGGTGGTGACGGTTCGTTTTTAACTCCGGAGGGCACCCGCTGGCCGTGGGTACTTCCGTGCGGCTGAAGGATCGGGTACGCCTGGCGATGATGAGCGCTGCATTTGCGCCTGATTTCGCTCGCCAGCCGTACCGCGACTTTCACCCGCGCTTCCTGCGTGCGGTCGAGCGCCGCAGCGCATGGCCTACTCCCGAGGAGTATGACGAGCTGGCGCTGCAAGTGCCGCGGGCGGGCAACGTGCAGCTCCCTCGCTTCGTCAGCGAAAGCCGTGAGGCAGTGCGGCAGATCGGCGGCTACGAGCAGCACGTTGCGCGACTCGGCGCGGTTCCGACCCGGCCCGGCCATTGGCACGATTTCTTCAACATGGCCGTGTGGGCGCATTTTCCCAAGCTGCGTTGGGAGCTGAACTCGTTGCACGTCGATCCGACCGTGGGACCGAAGGACCCACGCAATGGTCGCGCACCTGCGCAGAATCTGGCCGCCACCTTCGACGAAGCAGGCATGTTGGTCGTGAGCACGAGTCACGCGCTGCTCGAAGAGCTACGGGCCTTGCGCTTCAAGCAGGCTTTTTGGGAGCAGCGGGAAGAGCTGATGAGTACGACGCGCTTCTGGGTCGTTGGCCACGGCATGCTGGAATCGCTTTTGGCTCCCCACCCGGGGCTCGCGACCCGCAGTTTGTTGTTGCACGTGCCTTCGCTGCCCGGGCAACGGGCGACCGATGAGTTTCGCTTCGAGATCGATGCCATGGCGGCCGCTCGCGTTCACGGTTGGCGCAGCGGGCGCACCGTGCTCGATCCGGTTCCGGTGTTGGCGATCCCCGGCTACAGCGATAACCACACGCGCAGCTTTTACGAGGACATGCGGAACATCCGCTTCGAGCCCGTCTCGCGCCGGCCACTCGATATCGGCGCAGGTTAACCTGCTCGACGCAGGCCAACGAGCCTCGACGCCGAAGGCTACGCCGAACACCAGGGCGCTGCGTGACCATCAACCCAAGAAGGCAGCTTTAGCCTTCTGCTGCGACTAGCTCTGCCACGGCTTCGCCCATCGTGCTGCCGATGCCGGTCGGGCTGTTCTCGAGATCTTCCAGATCTGGGCGCACAGCCAGCCACGCGGGACCTTCACGAAAAACGACGACCTTGCCGACGAGGGGGAGCACCATCGTTTCGGAGCCAGGTGGGATCGGGTGAAGCATGCACTCCAACTTGCGTTGCATGGGAAAAAACGCAAGCGTTCGCAGGTCAGGTTTTGGTCATGGGCGGGCGCCACACCCCGCTGTTTCAGCGACGCACAAAGTCTCACGAGGCTCTTCGAGTTCGAGACCAACCAGCCAGGCCGGCCGCATCAGAGACCAAACTGTAAGACCGAGTTGCCAAACGTGGCCACGTAGGCTTTGCCGTTGGCGACGACTGGCGGACAGAACTTGGAAAAGAAATTGTAGTCGAATGAGAACAGAGTCTTTAGTTCGTTGTTGTTGACGATGGTGGTCGCGTCGAACACGACGAAAGAGCCTTGAACGACCGCCTGATTGGCATCTCCGTTTTTGGGGATCGTCGCCCACAACACGGCGCTGCCGGCCTTGGTGCCGTTCGACGAAAGAGCCAGCATGCCGCCAGGCATTCCCCCGGGAGCCGCCTTTCCGGCAGACGAGAACACGGTGCCTTGGTTTCGGAACGCATCGAGGCGCTGGTTGCCGAAATTGTGATTGTAAACTTTGGCGCGCTCGTTCTCTCCCCACACGTACACATTGCCGTGGGTTGCCATGCGCAGATACACGGGCGTGCCGTGCAGGTGGTGCATCTTCCCGTCGGGCGTGCCGCCATGCAAATTGCGATCGAGCTTCACGATCGGCCAATTGGGGTCGACCGCCGTGGTCGTCGGCAGGCCGGCAGCGCCGTTCGGTCCGTTCGGAAGGTAGGTGGCAACGAACGGCAGGTTGAAGTGCGGGTTCCAGGAGTTGTGTCCAAGGTTGCCGCGGTTGAGGTTGTACAGAACGCCGTCTTTGCCGCCTCCGAGTAGGTTTTGAAAGCCTGGGATGAGCATCACCCCGGACGCGCCCAAATCTTCGTCATTGAACTCGCGGGTGTCGTCGTTGAAGGCCGTCCAGAAGTCCTTGAGTGTCAGGCTCGGCTTTCCATCCTGGGCGCCGGCGACACCTGCCTGATAAGACAATTTCACGAAGCTTTCGGCGAAGTTGTCGTTGCCGATCGCGCCGTTGCCGGTGGTAAAATAGATGTCGTTGCCGGCGATGGCTGGCGCCGACCCGGCCATCCAAATCCCACCTGCGCCGCCGTTCGGCGTGACGCACCAGATCGCCGGGGTGGGCTGGAAGCCAGCCTGGTGCTGCAACCCCCGCGTATCGTAAGCGAAGACGAAGCCGTTGCCCGGCCCGACCGGACTCTCGCCGTTCATCGAAAACATGACGATCAGGGCCTTGTTGCCGCCGGCACCCTTGAGCAAGCCGAGCCCGGCACGCAGCTTTTGATACGGTGTTTGAGTCCCGGTATTGAAATGCTTGCCGCCGTTGTCCGCGTTGCCTTGGACCAAAATCTCGGGCTGCTGATCGGCGAGCGTGGTCGCGTCGAGCGTCCACAGGTGGTGCTCGCGATTGCCATTGTTCGCCGATCCGGGAGCGCGCTGAAAGGTCACGACGTAGAGGCTGTTCGTGGCCAGATCGATGACGGGTGTCGCGGCGATCCCCCACTTGTGGTTGATGCACCACATATCCATTTGACCCGGCTGCACGCAGGGATCAATCGCAGCGGCCAAGGTGCGCGAGCCGAGCAATGCTCCCGTTTTTACGTCGAAGCGGTACACCGTATTGTTCATCGTGAACACGAACAGCACGTTGCCCACGATCAACGGTTGCGCTTCGACCTTCTCGTCGACGGCGAACGTGCGTGTCAGGTGAAGGGTGCCGAGATTGCCATTGGTGAAGGTCGTCTCGGCGTTGTTCCAGCCGCTGCGATTGTTGTCGAACGCGCGAGTCGTCACATTGACGGCACCGGCGGCAGAAACGCAGCACAACCATGCTGCCGTGAGCGACCAAACGAATAGGCGCGATATTCGTGACATGGAAAACCCTCGGCTCGATTGTCGTCAACTCCGGGTCCCGGCGCAAGCGCGTGCAAACGGCGATCGATTTCGAGTTTCTGAAATAATTACCAAAGGCGCGCAGGCGTAGAGTGATCTTCATCGATCACGATGCGAGGCTCGGCGGTTCTTGACCCTCGCTCGAAGTCTTGCTCCGATGTCGCCCATGGACACGACCCCTGCTTGGTCAGTTCGTTCGCTCACCGCGCTGGTACTGGTTCGAGCGCTGATCGCTTGCGGTCCTCCGCCGGATCCCGCCATGCCTCAAGTGGCAGCCGCGGCCGCGCCGGCTACGAGCGCCCCGCCCGCCGCCCTGACGCCTGCCAGCCTACCGTCATGCGGTGCTGACTGGTGTGTCGTCGGAGGGATCCCGAAGCAGGTCACCTTTTCTGCCGTTTGGGGGTCTTCGCCCACGGATGTTTGGCTGGCGGGTGAGGCCGGAAGCTTACTGCATTGGAATGGCGCCAGCTGGTCAGTCGCGGTTTCTGGTACCGAGAGTGCGTTGCGCGCGCTCTCCGGCACGTCCGCAAAGAACGTCTGGGCAGCGGGTCTCGATGGCACGCTGCTCCATTTCGATGGCTCGAGCTGGTCGGCAAAGCAGACGAACGGAAAATCCTGGTCTTTCGCGACCGGCCCCAATGAACGACCCATCTACGCTTTGTTGGCGCTGCCGAAAATGCTTTGGGCAGGCGGGGCCGGAACCCGCGCTTTCGATGGCACTACTTGGACCGAGCCTCATCACGGGTCGCACCTGCCGACGATGGCGGTCTGGGGTCTAGATGCGTCGAGCCTGTGGGAGGTCGGTCTGCAGGGCATGATCAATCGTTGGGATGGGCACCACTGGCAGCGCGTGGGCGGTGAGTTGGGCCCAAATTTCTTTGGCGTTTGGGGCAGCGCAGCAAACGACATTTGGATCGTCGGCAGCGCAGGTACGATTGCGCACTCGAGCGGAGAAAAGCCCGCCACCGTGGCCAGTGGCACGACCAATGATCTACATGCCGTGCGCGGCTTCAGCGCGGAGGATGTGTGGGCCGTCGGCGCTCAGGGGACGATCCTTCATTGGCAAGGCTCGGTGTGGGTGCCCTTCAGCAGCCCATCGCCCAACGCGCTACTCGGGATCTGGGGGTCGAGCGCTCGTGATGTCTGGCTCGTCGGCGAGAACGGCGTGGTGCTGCATCACCAAACCTGAGCGGCTCGCCCGTGTAGCCCTGACCGTCACTCCGGCAGTCGCAGAGCCAGCAGTGCGTCGACGGCCGAGCGCGCCAACTGCGCGGGCAGCTGCGGCAAGAGCGCGCCCGCCGACGCGGGAATGGCGCTCGGGTGAATGACGCCGACTTGGATCGCGCGCTCGCGCTCATCCAGCAAAATGAAGAAATAGCGATCGCCATCCGGCCGCCGCCACACCGGGCAACCATCGCTGTCACCAGCCACGACGAGCTCCGCACCCGAGCTGTAAGCGCGCTTGGTGCAAGCGTCCACCAGCTCGACGTCCGTTGCGAAGGCGTTCCGGTCGCAGCCCGAGCCGCACACGGCTCCGCCGACGTGACCGGCCTGGAATGAGCGCACGCCGGTGCTCGCAAACTCGCGATTGGAGTAGTCGTTGTCGTCCATCACGACTTCGAACACGTTGATTTCTCCGCAGCCGTCCCCAACGCTACCGGTCTTGGAGTAGCAGTTGCATGCTCCGTTCCACTTGCGACCGCCATCGCGAATCAGTTCGCTGGCCACGAACGCTACCCACGGACCCGGATGGCCCGCGCCTTTGCCGTCACAGGCGGCCACCTTCGCGTCATCGAAGTTCATCGATGCCAAGAAGACGATTAACTTCGAGCCGGAAAAACCCCGGTGCAAGACTCCCGGATCATTCGGGCAGTAGTAATTGCTACCGTCGCCGCACGCGAATAGCGGTGCCTGTGATAGGTAGCCGACACAATCGTTCTTCGTCAGATCGCCTGGAAAGATCGCGCTTCCGTCCCCCTTTTGCGTGAACCAAAGGTTGGAGCCGGCGCCCGCGCGACGGTCCCAATCCGTCACGCGCTGCCAGCGGCTAGGACTCGCGGCTTCGGGTTGATAAACGGCTAGCTGCTTTACGTCGATCGCCTTCAAGATCAAGGTCATCTCTTGGTCGAACGGCGCGAGCTCGGCGCTGTCCGTGGCCTGCTGCTTCATGCAGCAAGGCGCGCCCCAGGTGTCGGTGCCATCCTTGTAGTCGCAGGCTGGGTCCCCCGTCTTACGATCGATGCGGCGCGGCCACCACCCCGCGGCGCCCACGTTGCGAAAGGTCATCGTCCCACCGCGTGTCGGCAGACTGGCCGCGAAAGGATAAGCCCCCAGCGCATCGGCCATGTCCGGATTGTCAGCTCCGCCGTCACCTCGATCCGAGCCGCCCGCGCCCGCGCCCGCACCGTTGCCGCCGGCCGTGCCCGCTGCGCCGGCCGTGCCCGCTATG
>DATEPG010000342.1:0-11163 GCA_035273265.1 Polyangiaceae bacterium | reverse complement strand
CATCCACGGCCGGCAGCGACGGCAGCGGCGGCGGCGCCCCCCTGGGCGGTGCCGGGAGCGGCGCTCAGGCTGATCGGGTCACCCGCACGAGCTCCAAGTTTACCTTCCAGCACTTTCCGGTCGAGACCAATGCCAGCAATGTCTGGAGCGGTTCAGCGACCCCCGGCAAACAACTTTCCAGCACGACGTACGACACCATCGTTTTAGAGAATGGCTATCTGAAGGTCACCCTTTTACCGTCGTACGGCGGTCGTATCCTGAGCATGGTGCACAAACCGACGGGCCGCGAGCTGCTGTATCAGAATCCCATCGGGACTCCGTATTTGATGCAGGAAGATATCTTTTACTACGACTACCTGGTGATCATGGGTGGCATCTTCCCGAGCTTCCCAGAGCCTGAACACGGCAAATATTGGAACCAGCCGTACGAACTCGAAGTCGTTAGCGAGGGACCCGAGGCGATCACGGTGAGGATGTCGCGACGAGACGACCAGGATCTGGCCGTGGGAGTTCCGACCCGCTACGACGTCGGCCGCACCGACCTCCTGGTCGAGCTGGACGTGACACTGCGCGCGGGTCGCTCGAGCCTTCAGCTCGACACGAAGCTCACCAATACTCGCACCACTCCCCTGCCGAAGTTCGAATACTGGACAGTCACCACACTGTCTCCCGGCTCGACTCCGGGACAAACCGCCATCCCGAAGAACACGCGAATCGTCGCCCAAATGCAGCAAGTGCACTTGCTCGAAAGCTCCTGGGCATGGTTCGGCAAGGCCGAAGAACGCGTGAGCGGCGAAGTGTTCAAATGGAACAACCTGTCTCACTTTGAGAACTGGGTCGAGCAAGGCACGGCCTTCGCGAGCCCCAAGTATCAGGCCAATTGGTCTGGGCTCATCAACTACGACAACGACATCGGCATCCTGTGCGTGGCGGACAGTGTCGCTGAGCCGGGACTCAAGCTCTGGACATTCGGCAAAGACAGTGTAAACGCCGACGTCAAGGACAGCACTCAGTGGCTGCGGCCCACGATCGAGATGTGGCATGGCGTCACTCCGGAATTTTGGAATCGCGGGACGATGGCCGCAGGTGAAGTCCGAAAGTGGAGTGACAGCTACTTTCCAACTCTGGCGCTGAAAGACGTCACTTCGGCAAACGAGTACGGCGCGCTTTTCCTGTCGCGCTCGAAGGGCGCGACGGACAGCGTGCTCAGCGTGCTCGCGACGCTGACTGTGCCGAACCAGTCCGTCAAAGCAATCCTGCGACTCAATGGCAGTATCGTCGCCGAAAAAGAGCTGGTGGTCGGCGCCGCTCAGGCGACCACCCTCGAGGCCAGCGTCGCGAACAGCGCAGTCCCGCCCGGCGCGATCTTAAAAGCCGAGTTTCTTCAGGGGGCCAAGAGCCTGCTGGCGGGGGAGACCGCGCTTCCGTAGGTAGGCAGTGGGCCAGCCGCCGCGCTGTCGTGACATTCCCTACGTGCGCCCCCTTTAGAACGGCTCGGCACCGGCCGATAACGAGGGTGGGAGAAATCCGAGGTCTACCCGCGTAGCATTGCCGCCGACTCCACATGCCGAGCACGTCGAAATCCAGTCTCTCGATCCGTCGCCTTCGAAACATCATTCTAATCGCGCTGACGCTGGGGGTTGCCGGATACAGCGCCACCATGTTCAGCTTCTCTCGGCGAGTCCTCGATCGCTTTGGGCCACAGGTACGCGCGGACTTGGAATGGCGCGCCCTGCGCGGCGCGCAAGAGCTCGCGCGCGCGTGCGATGTCGGACTCGTGGTGGGCGACCCCGTCATGACCGAAAAAGCGTTCGGCGCGTACGCGAGTTCGTCAGACGTACAGTTCATCGGCGCGGTCGACTCGACGGGGCAATTGCTGGCTCGGCACGGGGTGCCTCCCGAGGCCATCGACCAGCTATTCACGGGCGACCAGGAGCGGCTGCGCGTCGCGCCCGGCTACTTGGTGAGTTGGGCCAATTCGACTATCGAAGGCTCCACGGTGGGGCGAGTGGTGATCGTGATTTCGACCCGACGCCTCACGGAGGCCAACGCGCTGCTCTCCCGCGTCTCCAACGTCACGCTGTTGGGCGGGGCGCTGATGCTGGTGCTGGGCGTGGTCGTGATTTCCTTCTTCACCAGCGCCGTGGCGCAGCGGGACGCGCAACTTTCCGAGTATGCGAGCAACTTGGAGCAAAAGGTCGAGGCGCGCACGCGGGAAGTCGAGGCGCGCACGCGCGAGCTCGATGAACGCAATCGCGGGATGCGACTCGTCCTCGACAACGTGGCTCAAGGTTTCATTACCATCGATCTAACGGGGCGAATGGCGTCCGAGAGCTCGGCGATCCTCGGTCGCTGGTTTGGCGCACCGGAGCCCGGGGTCACGCTCGATCGCTATCTCGAAGCTCACGCGCCAAAATTTGCCGAGCAATTCATGTTTCACCTGAGCCAGGTCGCCGACGGCTTCCTGCCGACCGAGGTTGCAATCGAGCAGTTGCCGAGGCGTTTCAGCGTCGGTGAACGCACCTTCGACGTGCTGTACACGCCTGTCGGCGCTGCTGAGCAATTCGACAAGCTGCTCGTCATCTTCAACGACGTGACGGCGCAGCTGGCACGCGAGCGGGCGGAACGCGAGCAGAACGAGCTGATGGCGATTTTCGAGCGCATCCTGATCGATCCTTCCGGCGTGGAAGAGTTCTTGGCGGAAGCGACCCGGCTGATCACGGGCCTCGAAACCGAGAGCGATCCGGTCGTCCAACACCGCATCGTCCACACCCTCAAGGGCAACGCTGGCATTTACGGGCTCAACTCACTGGCGGATCTGGCACACGACCTCGAAGCACAGCTGATAGATCCGGATCACGGCCCTCTGCTGAGTGACGAGCAACGAGCTTTGCTCAGCAGTGCCTGGCACGACACGATCTCCCGCGTCGAGCACTTACTGGGTGGCTCGCGCAAGGACCAGCTCGAGCTCGGACGCGCTGAACTCTCGGCGCTACTCGCCCGCGCTCGCGCCGGCGCACCGCAAAGGGAGCTGATCCGCGAGCTCGAAAGCTGGACGCTGGAGCCGGTCGAACGGCGATTGGAGCGGCTCCGACGCCAAGCAAACGGTTTGGCGCGCCGACTCGCGAAACCCGAGCCGACCGTCATCATCGATTCGGGCGGTGTCCGTTCCAACTCACCGCTGTGGGCGAGCTATTGGGCTGCCATGGTGCACGTCATCCGAAATGCGGTGGACCACGGGCTGGAAGATGCCGCGTCTCGCACCGCGGCCGGCAAACCGGCGGCAGGGCAGATCGTGCTCGGCGCCCGGCGGAACGGCGACCAACTGCAGTTCTGGGTGCAGGATGACGGGCGCGGCATCGATTGGGAGACCGTAAGAATCAAGGCTCAGCAAATGGGTCGACCGAACACCAGCCACGAAGATCTCGTCGAGGTGCTGTTCGCGGACGGCCTGACCACGCGCGAACAGGCTACTGATCTCTCAGGACGCGGAGTTGGCCTGGCTGCCCTGCGTCAATCGGTGAGCGCGTTGAATGGCGTGATCCAAGTCGACTCGGCGCAGGGTCGAGGCACGACCTTCCGCTTTACCTTCAACGAGGCCAAGTTGGGCCGAGAAACGGGTAAAGCGGTGAATCTGGCCTAGGTCGCGGCGATGCCAGGCAGCGGAGATTTGCCGGCAAAGCCCGGGTCTCCGAAACCGGTGTAGTCGGTGATGCCCATCGCTTCGATGATGTTCAAGAGCACGCGTTCGTGGCGATTGCCGGCTCCTCCGCCGGCGTTTAGATAACGCCCAGCGGCCGCCTGTTTCAAATAGCCGCCTGCGCCGCCTGCGAGCACGAAGCGCATGTTTTTCATGTCGTGGTTCACGGCGTCACCCATGTCGCGCGCCCAAACGACGAGCGTCGAGTCATACAGGGTGCCGCTACCGCCGTCCGGATCCGGCTTGCTCTTGAGCTCGGTGACGACCCTCGCGAACTGCTTGGCCTGCCAGGCTTCGAAGTCGATCAGCCGCTTGAAGTTGTCATTCGTTCCCGAGTGAATGAATTCGTTGTGCTGTTCGCCCTGGATCCCCGGCAGGTCGACTTTCAGACCTTGGTCCGAACCGAACTGGATCACGCCAACGCGCGTGACGTCGCAGGCCAGAGCGTTGACCAAAATATCCAGATGCAGAAGGTCGTTTTCGATCGGTTTGCTCGAATCAGTCGGCTTGGCCAGACCTGCGCAGGCCTTGGCGGCATTGGGGTTCGAGTTGCCACCGGTGCTGCCGCTGCTCGACGCCATCAGCTTGTCTTCTAGCAAGCGAATCGAACTGAGGTGCTCCTCGAGCTTCTGCCGCTCGATTGTGCCCAAGCGGCCCTGTACCACCCCGATCTCGCCTTTGATCAGGCTGAGAATGCTCTGTCGGCGCTTCAACGCGGCGTCCGGCGTGGTCATGGTGCCACCGCCGGTCATAGTCCCGCCGCCGCTGCTCACCGCACCGAACGCGGTGCTGAAAGCCGAAGCCGGCGAGGCGATGGGCGTGACCGCTTTACCGCCGCGAAAGGACATCGTAACTCCGCCGTTGGCGGTGTCCGCGCCGAGCACGAGTGAGGCGAGAGGTCGCTTCACGCCGGCCTTGATCAGCTTGTCGGCGACGAACTGATCGACCGAGATCGCGAGCTGCTGCACGTTGTTCACGGCGTAATAGCCGTTGCCCATGCCGGTAATCCCCGCGGGCGAGCCATGACCGTCCCCGGGGGTGCCGGCCGGACAGCCTTCGACCAGCAGCACGTTGTCCTTGATCGCGCTGAGCGGCTGGGTCATCGCGCTCCAGGTACTGATGCTCTCGCCCGACACCGTAGGCGTCCAGCTGTCCGGCTTGGTACCCATCGTGCAAAATATCAGTAGGCGCTTGGCTTGCTTGGTCGTAGCCGCGCCAGCTCCGCCTTCTCTCAGCATCGAGATGAAGGGCGCCAGTAAGATGCCGGCGCCAGCGCCGATGCTCAATTGTCTGCGACTCAGCTTGTTCATGTGATTCCCGTACAGGTCACTGGTCGGTCACGCGCGTGGTGAAGCGCTTACTGCGAAGGATGCCCGTGAGCACACCCTTGAGCGAATAGGATTGCGCGGCAGCTTCACGCTTGATGGCGTCGTAGGTACACTTGTCTTGGGCCCAGCCAGCGCTGCCGAACGCGTAATAAGACCAATAGCGGACCACGCAATTCTTCACCTCGTCGCTCTTAGCCAGGTACCCTTGCAAGCCGCCGGGTCCGGATAGGCCATTGATGTTCACGTCGCCGTCGGTGGCGCTTGCCGAATAGATGGTGCCCGTGGCGTCGATTGTCACGCCGTTTTCAGTGTCACGATAGTTGCCGAACCCGTCGTAGTGCTCGAAGGCGACGCCGATTGGGTCCATCGCCCGATGGCAGCCGTAACAGGGTTGATGATCCGGCGCTGCGTGGCCCGCCAAATACTGCTCGCGAGTCGTCTTCAACTCGGGATGCACCGTGAACTTGACGTCGACGTTGTCCGGCGGCGGCGGCACCGCTTGGCACATGATACGCGAACGCACGAGGTGACCGCGCTGCGTCGGCGACGAGCCATTCGAGCGCGCGTAGCCAATCAGGATGCTGGCCTGACCGAGGATGCCGGAGTCATGTGGATTGTTGGTCGTTGCACTGAAAAGATCGCCGACCGTGTTGTTGGCCGATGCGCCCCAAATACCCAAGATGAACCTCTTGGTTTCGGCCGCCATCTCGGCGCGCTGTTGATCGGAGAGGTTCCCGCTCGCGTCCTTGACGTTGGTGATTAAGCGGTCGAGCCCGAGCCAGCCGCTCATGAAATTCATCACCGCGTCTTGCGCGCCAGCTGCTTGCGGGCTGGACGGCTCGAGCAGCCGCTTCGATTGCTCATCGACCATCTTGGCCAGGGCCGCAGCGTCGCCGCTCTTTACGCCGTCAGCCGCCTTGAGCAAGGTTTCGTCGGGCGCGCTGCCAGTGAGCAGATAGGACAAGCTGCTCGCGACCTCGTACGGCGTGAGCACGACGGTGTTCCCTACGGGGGTTTCACCGATCTCGCTGCGGTACAAGAAATACGGGGACTGCAGCATGGCCGAGATGACGGAGGCCGCGCCATCGGCGAAGCTGGTCTCGGCCATGAACAGTGCGCTGTAAGCGGCAATCCGCGGATCGCCATCCGGGATCGCGGTGCGGAACGCCTTGCGTCCAAAGTTTTTGACCAAGAGCTTGGCGCAGTTTTGATCGTGCGCGCTGCAGGTTGCCAGCTGCGTGACCCGCGGGAGCTGCGACGCGCTCACCGCCCAGCTCGCCACCGCTTCGGCGTTGGTCATCAACTGGTCGGCGTTCAGTTCCTTCACGAGCAGAGTGCTCGAATCCACCGTGAAGCCGAGCACGCGCACATCGTTGAACACGGGCGCGACTGGCACCGCCTTGTCTCCGAACAAGTCCACGATGGATGCGGCGAATTCCTTCGCAGTCAGGCGTCGCAAAACGCGCGGGCCGGGACTATCCATCGCGCTGTCGCATGCCGTTTCCGTGGGCAGCGCAGCAGGCGGGACGACGGTGGTGGAGCCGCCACCCGCCTTGCCCGGCGGCGGTTGCTCACCGGTGTTGCCGCTTTGGCCTTGGTTCTGTCCGTCGGCACCCGCTTGCGACGAGTTGCCATTGCCGCTCGGGCCATTGCCGCTCGGGCCACTGCCGTTCGGGCCACCAGCAACGGAACCCGAGACGCAGGCAGAGATCAGCGTGAGCGCGCCGAGCAGACTCAGCCGGCGAAGAACGCTCTTCTGCTGACACGACCGTTCACTCGAAACCATACGCGGAAACATACGCACCGCTGCAGGCTACCACGTGTTCGCTGACTGGCGAGCTACCGATGACCACAGGAGCAAGCCTCGAGGGTGATAACGAGCGAGCCAAGCCTTTCGAATATTGGCATCTGCATCGCAATGAGACGCATGGCGCCACTCTCATCAGAAAGTTGCACCCGCTTCGAAACCGCACGAGGCATGCTTGTCACTCAGTCATTCGAGGGAAGATGGCTTACCGAACCTTCGCGTGCTCGGTCTGAGGCGACGGGCTGCACGCGCATCCCAATTCGTGCTCGCAACTACGACGCTCGAGCGCGCAGATTATTTGAACCGGCTGCGGGACGAGCGGGGTCATACCTGCCAGTGACGTTTCCTCGCCTGCTCCCCCAATCTCGACCGGCCGCCCTCGGGCTGGCCTTGGGCGCGGCGATTTTTGGCTGCAGCGACTCAGAAAATGCCGCTTCCGGCGGACTGGGCGGCGAGCCGATCGACCGCAATACGAGTGCGACTGCGGGCCTCGCCGGGCACACGAACTCCGCGGCGGGCAGTGCACTGTCGGGCGGTGTGGGCGGCACAGCTGGCGGGACCCCGGCGTCTGCTGGAGCGAGCGCTCAAGGCGGGCTCGGGACCAATGCCGGAGCTCCGCAGCAAGGCGGTGCGCCTGCGAATGTCGGCGGCACGAGCGGAGGCACGAGCGGAGGCAGCGTGAAGCCCGAGGTCACCGGCATCATTGCTGTCGGGTACGGCGGTCTGCGCGTCGTTTCGCGCGATCTCGGCAGGACCTGGCAGAACGAGACTCATTGGTCGAGCGACGGCGGTGACGACGAAGATCTGTTGCGCACGATCGCCTACGGCAACGGGCTATGGCTGAGCGCCGGCTGGCGTCTCGTCACCTCGACTGACGGCGTGGCTTGGACCGATCGTGGCATGGCCGAGCAGGTGATCACGCCCATTCGTTGCCCGGTGACCGATGGTCTGGCCTTCGGCGCAGGCAAATTTCTGGTCGCTTGCGGCTCGAATTTGGCTTCCTCGAGCGATGGCCTCAGCTGGACTCGAGTCGCGCGGACGCCGGATGTCGGCGGTCACCCGTACCTGATCTGGCACGAGGCCGAGCAGCAGTTCGCTTGCGCCGGCGACGATGGTCCTAGCTTCGTTTCAGACGACGGCGCGAGCTGGACCGAGGTCGCGATCAGCAAGGTTCACCTTTGTGATGGTGCGCTCGAGCCGAAAACGGAATGCCAGAGCTTCTCGGTGCAGGGCGTGTTCCTGACCAGCGAGTGGGGCGGCGTGATTCGACGCTCCAGCACCGGGAAGAACTTCGAGAAGACCTATCAAGACCAATTCGAGAACAACCTTTTCACCGAGTACTCGTTCGGCGTGGGGCGCGTTGCACCATGAGTGGAGGACAGGCATCATGAAGCGACGACTCGCGCGGAGCTGGTCAGCTCTGGTACTTGCTCTCTCGGTTGGTTCGCTCGCGTGCTCGGGCGCGGCCGAAGGCGCCAAACCGGCCCCGGGAACTGGCGCAACCGCGACTGGCGGGAGTGGCAACAGCGCCGGCAGCTCCACGGCCGGGGAGCGCTCGGCCAGTGCGGGCAACGCCGCCACGGCGGGCACTGGCTCCCCACCGGATCTGCATTCTCCGACTTTTGCCTGCGCCCCTGACGCCGCCCCCGCTTCCCTGCCCTTACGGCGACTCAGCTCTATTCAGCTGAAAAACACGATCAAGGACCTGATCGGCTTCGCCCTGCCCAAGTCTGCGACCGCCGTACTGAGTGAGGTCGGGGCTGACGTCGAACAGTTGCCAGTCGACTCTCGGCAAGGTCCCGACACGATCTTCGCTCGCTTCGATCGCCTGGATCAGACCGTGCAGCAGCGTTTGGTGGACGACGAGTACGCGCTCGCCCGCGAAATTGGCGCGGCATTGACCAGCTCGGCCGAGCGGCTCCGTGAACTGGTCGGCGCTTGCGCGACTCAGTCGAGCGACCAGGCGTGTCTCGACGGGTTCATTCAACGCTTCGGTGAGCGGGTGCAGCGTCGCACGCTCGCGCCGGAAGACCTGGCATTTTACCGGCGCGCCGCTGGCGTGGCGCCCTATACCGCGAGCGGATACGCCGACGTGGTAGGCGTGCTGCTCGCGTCACCGTATCTGCTCTACGCGGTCGAACATGGCCAGAGCGCCACTGACACGCGCACGAAGCTCTCGGCGTTCGAGTTGGCAGCTCGGCTGTCGTATCAGTTTTGGCAGACGGCGCCCGACACGGCGCTGCTCGACGCCGCGCGCTCCGGCGAACTCTCGACGGACGACGGCTTCAAAGCCCAACTCGAGCGCGTGCTCGGCGATGCCAAGGCCGAGCGAGGCATCAGCGAATTCATCGGACAATGGCTGGAGAACCCGAAGCTCGAAGACTTGGCGGTGCGCGCGATGGAGCCGGCGTACCGGGCCTTCCTTGCTGGTTTCGAGCCAAGCTCCGAGCTCAAATCTCGCATGCAGCGAGAGATCGTGGACGCCTCTCTGTACTATGTGCAGAGCGGTGGCTCCTTCGCCGACTTTTTCGGCAGCAATCGATCATTCGCCAAGACGGCAGATTTGGCCAAGCTCTACGGCGCGCCCATCTGGGCAGGAACCGAGCCGCCTGTCTTCTCGGGGCGCGCAGGCTTGTTGACACGCGCCGCGCTGCTCGCGACTGGCCTGAGCGACACGCGTCCGATCATCAAAGGGGTGCTGATCCGCAAGGCAATCCTGTGTGACGACGTACCTCCGCCACCGGCCGAGGTCGCCAACTCGCCTCCCCCATTGAGCGACGCGATGGTCTCGACGCGCGAGGCGGTGCAGGGCAAGACCTCGAGCGGTAGCTGCGCGGGTTGCCACACACAGCTGATCAACGATCTGGGCTTCGCCACCGAAAATTTCGATGCACTCGGACGCCTGAGGGCCGAGCAGCCCTTGTTCGACGCCCAGGGCAAACAGGTGGGTTCTGCATCGGTCGACACCAGTTCGGTGCCCAAGGTGGAGGCTCGCGACCCGACCGCGTCGAGCGGAGTGGCCGATCTGACGCGCCTAATCCTGGCCAGCGAAAAGCCGTACGCTTGCTTCGCACGTCAGTACTTCCGATTCACGTTTTCGAGGCTGGAGCAGCCCGCACAGGACGGCTGTGCGCTCGCGGCGCTCAAAGACAAGCTGCAGGCAAACGCCGGCTTGAGCGAAGTTTTGAAGGCGATCGCGCTCGACCGCAGCTTCCAGGAACGCAGCTTCTAGAAAGCGAAACACGCCATGTCGAAAAATCTCAATCGACGCATGCTGCTGCGAGGAGCGGCTGGCTTCACGCTAGGCATGCCGTTCCTGGGTTCGCTGCTCGGTCGGAGCGAGCAGGCCAAAGCGCAGTCTTTCGCGCACCCCAAGCACTTCGTCGCCTTCGGCACCTGCGATGGCGGACTCTGGCAGGAGTTCATGTATCCCGGCGACGCCAGCCTGAAAGACTCGATGCAGGCTGCCGCCGGGCATGCCGTGCGTCGGGGCGCACTGATGCCAGCGATCACGGGAGATACGGCGGTGCTATCACCGGTCCTCTCCGCCAAGAGCTCGCTTTTGACCCCACGGCTCGCGAGCAAGCTCAACGTGCTGCGTGGCTTCGACATCTCGTTCTACATGGGCCACCACGGCGGTGGACACCTCGGCAACTACGGAAAATCGGACCAGGGCGACGCGCTGCCCCTACTGCCGACCATCGATCAGGTACTGGCCAAGTCCGACAAATTCTACGCGGACGCGCAGGGCGTCATGGAGCGCAGCCTGGTGATCGGCCGTGAGGGCATGTCGTGGGAGGCGCAAAAGGGCGGCGTCATCGCGATCTCGCCCAACAACGACCAAAAGGCGCTGTTCAAATCCATCTTTCGGGCCAGCCCGAGCAGCCAGCCCAGTGTGGTCGACAAACCGATCGTCGATCTGGTGATCGAAGACTATCGGCGTTTGCGCGACTCCAATCGCAGGCTGTCGGCGGCCGATAAGATCCGACTAGAAGAGCACTTGGCGCGCCTGGCCGAGCTCGAACGCAAGCTCAACGTCGTACCGGCAATGACCTGCGGCAATGTCCTCGAGCCAACGCCAGCCGGCAGCCGCCGTGGCAACGCCGAAGCGCAAGCGGCGTACGTGCGCGTGTTCAACGACATCATCGCGGCCGCCTTCGCTTGCGGCACATCGCGCATCGCGACCCTGTCGGGCGGCGACGCCACCACCGAGTATTCTTTCAGCGACTACACCGGTGATTGGCACGGCGACATCGCGCACGGCGCGTTCGATGAAAGCGCGAGCCAAAGCGACAAAGAGGAGAAGGAAAAGCTGCTGGTCGCCGCCG
>DATEPG010000341.1:0-8356 GCA_035273265.1 Polyangiaceae bacterium | reverse complement strand
TTTCCTCTGCCACCCGCTCGTGTCGTGCACTCGGTCTATCTCTCAGTGAAACCATGAACTGACGAACCGGATGCGGGAAATCCGCACGTCCGGGTCCGTGGGAGCCCTGGGGGAGCAATCCCCCGGGGCCACCTAGCCGCGCGAAGGCTGAGCGCACTCAGCCTTCGGCGTCGCGCATCGACTCCCGAGAGAGACAGCTCAACCATCAAGAGCCTATTCAGGCGAGCCCGGGCTGGTGCGGCCCTTAACGCTTTTCCCGCCTAGCTCCCGCCTCGATGGCCCCGTTGAACGAGTGGAAGAGTTAGACCGCCAAGCAGCCAAGACGCCAAGGGAGAGGAGATGGGGGGTTGGCGCAGTGCGGCCTAAACGTCTTGAAAACAGCGATCCAGCCACGCGCTTCGCCAACGGCGCAAAGCGAGACGAGAGGTGGCGTTTACCCGGTCTAATTCGTCACTCATGTACCCGGTCTGCACCCCGTCTGCACCCGATGCGTCTTGAAAGCGCCGATCCGCGACGTGCACCGACAACCCCAAACTCTCGCGCCTGTCGCGGTGCATTCCTCGATGATGGGACGCCCTCCGGACTTGGCGTCTTGGCTTGGCGGTTCAACTCTGGGAGCCGCTGACAGAGCTCTCCGGGCGTTGCTACAGGTGAGCGGTGACCGGGCCTGCCGTCAGTCGAGCGGTTTGAGCGTGACTACGGAGTAGCCGACGGCGACTTTGCGGCCGAGATTCGCGTATGAATGGCGTTGGTCGCCGCGGAATACGACCACGTCGCCCTCGCTGACGCGGACGGCTTACCGGCGGAGGGCAGTTCCAGCTCCGCGCCCGCCGCCAGCAACGGCGGCGGGCCACGTTCTTCCGTCGGCAAACGGTAGTCCCCGCGGCGCAAGCTGAGCGCTAACCAGGTGCCGTCGTCGAGCCGGGCCATCAGCCGCAGTTCGAGCTCGGGCCCGGCCCGCAGTGAGGCCGGCAAGGTGGGGAAGCGGCAACCCCACCCTCACCGTGCTGCACGCCGTGTGCAGTGCATTTCAGGTCTCACTCGAAGAGATCGTGGCCGAAGCTCGCGCCAACGCTCGACTGTATCCCAAAGGCACCCTGCCGCTCCGCAACCGAGGCCGAGTCCAAGTCAGCTCACTCTTGCCGGACAAGATCCCGGGCATGCAAATCGAGCGCCTGGAGCTACCGATGGGCAGCCGGATGATCGGCGTGCCGCACACGCCCGGTACGCGCGAATACTTGACCTGTGAAAGCGGTGAAATCGAGCTCGTCGCCTCGGGCCAAGCGTTCGCGGCGCGCGGCTCGACCGGGGACGAGCTGCTCGACGCGCGGCTGCCGGTGGCGGAACGCTATGAGATCAGCGAAGAAAATGCCCTTCGATTGCGTAGCGCACAGGCACGCGGTGGGCGGATTATTGCCGTCGGCACGAGCGTGACCCGGGCTCGAAGCTGCCTTCGTGTCGGGTAGATTGAGTGCTGGTGCGCGGCGCACCGACCTGTTGCTCGGGCCCGGTTCGCTGCTGCGCACGTGTCAGGGGCTTCTGACCGGGCTACACGAGCCAGGCACGAGTCATTTCGCGTTGCTCGAGGCCTACGCGCCGCGCTCGCTGCTCGAGCGCGCGTTTCATCACGCGCAACGCGACGGCTACTTACAGCACGAGTTCGGAGACTCGTGCTTGATTTTACCAGGCTCGCTAGACGCGGAGGCGATTGAACGCGTTGCGCTAGAAGCGCGCCAAGCGAGTCTGCTTGGAGTTGCCTGAGCGGCTGAGCATGCGCGCCCACGCCTCCTCACAGCTGCGCACAATACAGCTGCGCGCCATGCACTCTCCGAGGCTTCGCACTCTTCACTTTGCGCGGTAACCAGACGTTAGTGTGACAGACGAGCGTGGCGATCATGCGCTACCTTGTTTGGTTCCACGTTGCTCACGTTTGCATTGCTGTCTCGTTGCGTTTTGCTGCTCGCCGTCTCCGGCTGCGCTGTCACGTCACGTGAACCGGCCTGGCCTCAGCCAGCCACGATCGAGCAACGCTCCGCGGACGACGCGCGAGTCGTCGAACAGCCGGTGTGCGTGGGCGCTCGCTCGTGGTCTGCCGGTTCGCTCGGCGATACCGTGCTGTTCCGCACGCACCGCACCGGCAATCGCATTACCGTCGGTTATTTCGTGTATTGGTCGGAAGAGCGCCCTTGGGGCGACAACTCGCTCTCGTACACGGTCTTGCCTGCGCTCGCGGTCGACGCGGTGTACAGCCACTTCTTGTACGTCTTTCCGGGGCTCAAGGATGCCATGTACGGGTCGGGGGACATCGAGGGCGTTCAGGTATCGTACGACCAGCGCCCGGACGGCTCGCTCGAGGTGGTGAGTGGTCGCGCCGATGACGGCAATCACGGTCGTGTTCAGTTATCGCGAGCTGATCTGCTCGATTCGAAGGGCCGCGTGGTGCTCCTGACCGACGTTTGGAGCCACCAGCTCGGCGCGCACGGTGGCGCCAGTTTTTCAGAGCAATTTCCAGCGCAGCTAAAGTGCTTCGTCAAGTCGTCTTTGCGACCGATGACCGAGCTCGTGGCGAGAAACTTTCGCCTAGGAAATGATCGTCAGCCCTTGCGTGCCGATCCCGCTTGGCTCCAGCCCGCGCTGCCCGAGACTGCGCCAGCGACCGATCAGGTCGCGGCGGGCACCCCGCCCGCTCAGCGGCATTGAAAGCCCGTCGCTGACGCGGCGCTTGCTGTGGCGTCGCGTGAGGTCTACACGCGAGGCATGCTCAGCCCGGAGATCTTTGCCACCGTATTCGGGGTGATCTTCATCGCCGAGTTGCCAGACAAGACCGCGGTGGCCGCCTTGGTTTTGGCCACACGCCACCGGGCGCTGCCAGTGTTCGCGGGTACCGCGTCCGCCTTGATCGTGCAGAGTCTGATCGCGGTGGCTGCCGGCGGCCTCCTGGCCTTGCTCCCGCCTCGCCCGGTTCACATCGCTGCGGGCGTGCTATTTCTGGTTTCCGCCATTTGGATGTGGCGGAGCAAGCAGGACGCAGAGCCCGCCGCGGTCGCAGTCGAGCTCGAGCTCGAGCTCGAGCTCGAGGGCGCAGGCGACGCGACCAGCTTGCAGGAGCCGAGCTTCGCTGCCGCGTTCTTCAAAGCCTTCGCGGTCGTGTTTTTGGCGGAGCTCGGCGACCTGACCCAACTGGGCACGGCCGCGTTGGCCGCTCGCTTCCGCTCGCCAGCCACGGTTTTCGCCGCTTCCGCCTTAGCGCTGTGCGCCGTGGCTGCGCTGGCCGTCTTCCTGGGTAATCGCCTGCGCCGAATGATCAATCCGCGGCGCGTGCAGAAGCTAGCCGCGCTGGTCTTCGCTGTGCTCGGGCTCGGCTTCGTTACCGGCTTGCTGTAGCGACCGCTGCAGCTCGAAATCACCGATCGGCGACCAACCGGTCTGCCTGTCTGGCATTTTCTCGAACGCGCGTGAGGCGCGGCTACGCCGAGCCTTGCGTTCGTAGGCGCTGGCCCAAGCAACACGGGCAACGCCACTCCTGGACCAACCGTCCATCGCGTGTCGGTCGACGATCGAGGCGCCAGGTGCCTGACTCGCCAGGGCCAGGTGTTGCATTCGTGCGCGGCGAAAGGGCAGCGCAGTCGACGCAGTGGTGACTGATTCCGGGCGGGGATGCAGATAATTGGGACACGGGCAACTGCGCGGTCCGAACGGCGCAGGATCCGTGGACTTAAGGGGCTGCGCTACGTTCCTCGAGAAAATTTGGGCCGGTGCCTGATTCGGTCTCTAGCGCCGCGGCTCAAATGCTCAGATTGCCCTGCTCTACATATTGAAGGCCACGGGCTGGCCAGTGGATTCGATCACGCTCGTCCACAGATCGCCGGCCGTGTCGACTTGCTTGCGGAAGCGGGTAGCGAGAGGCATGGGCACGTGCACGAAACGGCCGTGCCAGCGCCCAATCAACATCTCGGTGTTGCCGGCCAATGCCGCGTGTACGGCATTGCGGGCCATGTTCCAGCAATACACGCTGTCGGCCGGGGACGCGGGCACGCTCCGGATGTGGTAGCTCGGGTCCAAATATTTCAGCGTGATCTCTAGGCCGCGAGATTTGCAGTGGGCAATGATCTTGTCGCGCAGCACGACGCCGATGTCGTTCAGCTTGGCGTTGCCACTCGCGTCCGTGGATACCGGACCGTCACTTGCGCACAGCTCCTGCCCGGCGCCCTCGGCCACGACGATCACCGCGTGTGAGTCGCGGGTCAGGCGGCGTTCGAGCAGCCGGAGTAGGCCCGTTTCGCCTTCCAACGAGACGGGCAGCTCGGGGATCAGCACGAAATCCACGTCAGTGGATGCCAGGGCCGCGTGGCAGGCGATGAAGCCGGAGTGCCGGCCCATGCATTTGACCAAGCCAACACCATTCTTGGCGCCCTTGGCCTCGACGTGCGCACTCTTGATCACGTCGACAGCGGCGGAGAACGAAGTCTCGAAGCCGAAGCTGCGGTCGATGAAGTGAATGTCGTTGTCGATCGTTTTTGGGATGCCAATCACGCCAATCGACAATCCGCGATTTCGGATCTCGGTAACGAGCGTCATCGCCCCACGGCAGGTGCCGTCCCCGCCCACCACGAACAATACGCCGATCCCGAGCTCGACCAAGCGGTCGACCATCTCTTTCGGATCTTGATTGCCGCGCGAGGTGCCGAGCACCGTGCCGCCTTCGTGATGAATCTCCGCGACTGACTCGGGTGTCAGGTTGAGGGGTTGATGCCCATAGCGAGGGATCATGCCCTCGTAGCCGTAGCGGAAGCCGACGATTTGGCGCACGCCATAGCCGTGATTGAGCTCGAGCACCAAGCCGCGCAGCACGTTGTTCAAGCCGGGGCACAAGCCGCCGCAGGTGACGATCCCGCATTTGAGCTTGCTCGGGTCGAAAAACAAGCGGTGGCGCGGTCCAGCCAGTTCGAACGCCGGTGCCCGGGTGAGATCGTCCTTGAACTCGGTCAAGCGCGACAAGCGGTCATCGAGCAGCACGCGCTCGGCTTGGCCGACGTAATGGACGGCAGCTTGACTTAGGCGGTCGGCGAGCGGTGAGGGGAACTCACAGGGACCGAGGATCTTGATCTCCAGGTCGGATGCGACCACCCGCTGAGCTCGCTCCGGAACCGTGAGCGCAATCGACATCCTGTTGGAGTGTGGCGGCGTTAGGTTTCCGGGTGCTTTCGCTGGGGTTGCCGGGCAAAGGATTGCGCGCGAGCGGGTGTCGGAGCCACATGGCAACCATCGACTCCGATTCTCCTTTCGGCCGCAACGCGAGAAGAGCGGTCAACCACCAATTGCCGCTCGTACCGTTCATCGATTTTTTGATCTGTCTGGTCGTCTTCCTGCTTGCCAACTTGGGATTTGCCAACTTCGCTCGCCTGCAAAGCAGCGCTCTCCTTCCCGGAAAGTCCTCGGACGAGCCACCAGTGGAGCACAAGCGCCTGCACGTCGAGTTGAAAGACAATCACTTTGAGGTCAGCTGGCGAACAGGCGCGACGGTCCTGACCAGCAGTGACGTACCCGCCCAGGTCGTGATTGAAGGACGCGGCGACCGGCAATACCCCGACCTTGCCCGCTTTCTGGAGCGCTCCTTTCTTGCGCACGGCATCCACCAGGACCCGAGCGACCCGACCCTGGACGAAGCCGTGCTGCATGTCCGAAATTCGGCCGCCTACGAGGACGTGATCGCCGTGTTGGACGCGCTGCGCGGGCCGCAACGTACCTTCGGCGGGTCCAAGCGAGGCTCGGTTTTTGCGCTCAGTTTCGCTGCCGATTGACCGAGTTTCTGAGGCGGTTCACATCTTTCCCGGGCGGTGCTAGCTACGGCCCATGAGTGGCCATTCCAAGTGGGCAACGATCAAGCGCGCGAAGGGCAAGACCGACGCGGCGCGTGGCAGAATCTTCACCAAGCTAATCCGTGAAGTAGTCACGGCGGCGCGCATTGGGGGCGGCGACATCGACGCCAACCCGCGTCTACGAAAGGCGGTGGCCGATTGCCGTGCCCAGCAGATGCCCGCCGACAACATCAAACGTGCCGTCCAACGCGGTACGGGAGAAATCGCCGGTGCCGCTTACGAAGACGTACTTTACGAGGGCACGGGCCCAGGCGGCACCTTGTTCTTGGTCGAAGGCACCACTGACAACCGAAATCGCAGCGCAGCAGAGCTGCGCAAGATCTTCGAACGTCACAGCGGTGCCATGGGCGGAGCGGGCGGCGCGCAATGGGCGTTCGATCGCTTGGGCACGATCACGCTGGAAAAGAGCGCCGTCAGCGAGGACCAACTGATGGAGGCCGCGCTCAGCGCCGGAGCTGAAGACTACCGCGACGAGGGGGACGTCTGGGTCGTGTACACCCCGCCCAATGATTGTGACACCGTCTCTGCCGCGCTCGAAGCCAAAAAGCTTCCGATTCAATCCAGCAAAGTGGCTTGGATCCCGAAGAACAAGAAAACCGTCACGGGGCGTGAAGCGGAGGTCTGTCTCAACCTCGTCGATTCCCTGGACGAAAACGACGACGTCGCCAACGTCTATTCCGACTTCGACATCTCCGAAGAAGACCTAGCGAAGCTGAGCGCGGGCTAGAAGCGACCAGACCAAACGCGGTGAACCGCGCTGCCGAGCCAGCGCGGTCTGCCGCAGTCAGTGGTCGTGCCGACCGGAGGCGCCTATTGCTCGGGCTCGAGCAAGCCAATCTTGGCGTCGTACATCATCGGCCCGTATTCTGGGTCGCTGATCACGATGCTGTAGTCGTTCGGAAGCTCGACGTTGAGCGCGTTGGGCACGCGTGGCATGGGAGCGATGCCTTTGTCCTTACCGGTCAAGGTGAGGCTCACGCTATCGCCGTCTTGTTTGCCGGGGACGAACTGGATCTTGTGCCACTTGAGCAGATTGCCTTTGTAGCGGTTGAGGGTGACCCACCAATATTGACCGTGGCCGTCCTTGACGAAGCGCACGGACTCCACCGGGATCTTGCCGCGTTCTTTGGCGACGCACTCTCGGGCGGCGGCCGGGTTCTCGGCGCGGCTCTCACATTGTTCCTTGGCCGAAGTTCCCACTTTGGAGCCCGGGAAGTTGAACACGTACACCACGTTGTTGCCGGTCAAAAGATCGATCGGCGGTCGGCTGGCTTTGCGCAGCCCGTCCCGGCTTTCGTCCTGGGCCTTCTTCGGTTCTGGGGCGACCTCTTCGCTAGGCGGGGCTTCGGCCTGCGCGGGGGTAGCGGTTTCCGCCGGCTTGCTTACCGCTTTGGATTCGGCGGTCGGAAACGAGCTCGGCGCGGCTGCTGGGCTGGCACAGCCGAGTAGTGAAAGGCCGACAGTGGCGAGCAATGTAAACGCAGTCGCGGAGGTGCTTCGAAGAAGGCTTGGCATGCTGGGTGTAAATCCTTTCGTCGCGACTCTCGATGAGGCGACGCATCCAGCAAAACGGTCAGCCAACGACTTGGAAAAGGGCTCAAACACGGGCTTTTCTGGCTCCATTCGCACACGGCTTCCGACAGGACCTACCGATGTGCGTCGAGCTCGACGAGACCTCGGGCGCGGATTTCCTCACCCCCCGCTGGAAAGTTGTGACGACCGGACGTGGCAAAGCTCGCCTTTTTTTCGAGCGAACTGCGGAGCTTACTCATCGAATCTGGGAAGAGCGGTCCAGCTCTCCGCGGGGGGGCAGATGGATGTTCCTGTCATGAATGCTACTGCGAGCTGGGATACGACGACGGGGGAACTCGACTCAGCGCATGCTCTTTCCCTGGTGAGTTGCTGAAGCGTGAGGAAATTCGCACCATGATCCATTTGAACCGAAGAATCTTCCTGCGAGGGCTCGGTGGAGCGGTGGTGGCGGCTCCGTTCCTGAGCTCGCTCTTCGAACGGTCGCTCAAAGCCCAACCGACGGCCGCTCCCAAGCGCACGATCGTGATGTTCACGCACTACGGTCACATCACGAATAAATGGTTCCCCGCGAAGCTCGACGGGGACCTGCTCTCGGAGGATCTGCTGCCGACGACTCTGGCGCCCCTGGCACCCTTCGCCAAGAAGCTGCTCCTGCCGCGCGGCATCCGCGCGATGAACGAGTGGACGGTGAACAACAAGGGCCCTGGACAGGGTCGCGGGCAGGCCAACGACAATCATACACAGCTCGTCGGCTCCCTGCTCACCTGTCAGCCCGTCACGCCCAACAGCGACGATCCGTTCAGTTTCAATGCCGCAACGAAGTTCGATTGCATGCCAATCGGGCCCTCGTTGGATCACGTCATGGCTCAGCAACTGAGTCCCGAGGGAAAGCCCCTGTTGATGAGCGTGGCTGGCATGGAGAGGGAGGGGCCGCAGTCGGCGAT